>CAYXRK010000052.1:22052-26590 GCA_964467615.1 uncultured Nitrospirales bacterium
GGAGACTTGGCGCTCACGCGCCAAGCTACAATGCTTTCGCCCCTACGGGGCTTGAGGTGGGTTGGGCATGGCGGAGACTTGGCGCTCACGCGCCAAGCTACAATGCTTTCGCCCCTACGGGGCTTGACGTGGGTTGGGCATGACGGAGACTTGGCGTTCACTCGCCAAGCTACAATGCTTTCGCCTCTACGGGGCTTCGGACTTCGGTCCTAGTCGGAGCGTGTGGCATTCTATTGTGATGCCGCGAATCGCTGGTATTGTGACGTCATGAACTCGAGACGAATTTTACTCGCCGCCGTAGTGACGTATTGTGCGGCGCGCGTATTTGCCGCGGAGTCCGTGCCGGACAAGACTGTCGTCTTGACGCTGGATGACGCGGTCAAGTCGCAGGTCACGTTTGTTGCGCCGTTATTAAGGGAGTACGGCTTTGGCGCGACGTTTTTCATCACGCATCGATGGATGGACGACCCGGCGCATTTCATGTCGTGGGACGACGTTGCCGAGTTACATCGTCTTGGCTTCGAGATTGGGAACCATTCGTGGACGCACGCGGATTTCGGATCGCCGAAGAATGCAGCGCGATTGGCGGGAGAACTCGCGCTCGTCGAGCGTGAGTTGACGCAAGTCGGCGTGCCGAAGCCCGTGAGTTTTGCGTGGTGCGGTAACAGCTTCGGCCCGGAGGCGCTCGCGATACTTCGAGCGGCGGGCTACATGCTCGCGCGGCGCGGCATGCAGCCGGAGGTGAAGTACGGCGAGATCGTCCCCGGCCCACTCTACGAGCCCACGTCGCACGATCCGCTCCTCATCCCGACGTCAGGTGACGCGTACCCCGATTGGACGCTCGAACATTTCAAGCGCGTCGTGGATCGCGCACGCGACGGGAAGATCGTGGTGCTCCAGTTTCATGGCGTTCCGGACGAGGCGCACCCGTGGGTACACACGCCTCCGGAACGGTTTCGCGAGTACATGGCCTATTTGAAGCAGGAGAATTTTCGCGTTATTGCGCTACGCGATGTCGAGCGGTTTATCGACTTCGATGCGCGGCGAAATGATCCGGTCGCGCTTCTCCGGCATCCTGCGCGCGACGCGGACAAATTGGAACTGCCCGTCGAGATGGCGGCGACGCGCGAAAACATCGGTGCTTGGATGCAGAACATGGCGGCGCATCGTTACACCGCGGAGGAAGTCGCGAAGGTCTCAGGATACAGCGTCGCGGAATCGCAGCAATTGTTGGAAAAAGCGCGTGCCAACTCGGTCGATAGCCCATCCGCTGGTTCGGTTCGAATCGTTCCCTACCCAGGTGGAAGGCACCCGCGCATCGGTTTTCTGGACGGCGCGATCGATCCGCAACGCGGCACGAAGGTAAGCGTGTTCGCGCCGTGGCGCGGCGGCGGCTATGTTGTGGTCGATTTGCCTGAGGCGATCTTTAGCAATCTCGGCCTGACGTTTCTCGCGCACACGCATATTCCCACGATATGGGACGCGTCGAACACCGTGATCGAGAATGTCGATTGGCAAACGCGGACGGACGGCGGTCTCGAATTCACGCGTGAATTGCCGAACGGGATTCGTTTCGGCGGGACGGTGATGGGGAAGGGCAACGGCGCGGACTTTGGCCTTTGGCTGGAGAACGGCACGGACGCGCCGCTTACCAGGCTTCGCACGCAAGTGTGCGCGATGCTCAAAGGCGCGGACGGTTTCGCGGCGCAATCGAACGAGCGCAAAATTTTTCGTCCGCCCTTTGCCGCCGCGCCCTCGCACGACGGAAAACGTTGGGTCATCACGGCGTTCGATCGTTGCGGGCGCGCATGGGGCAATGGGGATTGTCCTTGTGTTCATGCGGACCCCGTCCTGCCGGACGCGGCGCCAGGCGAGCGTGTCGAAGCGCATGGCCGCATCTGGTTCTACGAGGGGACCGACATCGAAAGCGAACTCAAGCGGGCCGGGGCACAATTCGCGGGGTCGTAGGGCTATTACGTCTCAGTCTTCGCGCCAAAGGATCAGAAACGGTAGACGAATTTGGTGAAGATGCCGCGGACTTTTTGGTCACCGGACTGGGCGTCGTTCAGGACGAAGTAGAAGTCCCAGTCTTTTACGTCCTCGTAGGCGAACAATAGCGTGTGGTTGTAACGGTCTTCAGAACTTTCTTCGAGGGTAAGTTTTATGCGGCCGTCCCAGGCCCAGGTGTATTCGCTCTCGATACGAAATAGCCAGACGTCTTCGTCGCCGGTTGGGCGTTGTTCGATGCGGTAGTCGGCGTCGACGCTTCCGGTAAATCGGTCTCCAATGCCGAAGGGCTTCTCGAATTCGATGGCGTTGTAAGGGACGTCTTGGAAGATGCCCCAATCGTACGTGAGCGACACGGAATTCAGGCGGTCTTGCCTGTTGTATTCGACCCGGACGCGAGTGGATCGGTTGTCGAATGGGCGGCGAAAGAACTCGCCGCGCGAAATTTCGAAGTCGAACTTGTTGGCGAGTTCGACGCCGGCCTCGCCGTAGAAGTCGCGCAGGACGACGTCGCCTTCGTGATTTTGGAAATAGGTGGCGAAGACCCCCGCCTCGACTTGCCGGACGGGCCCGTCGGCGATCTCTTTGGAGAAGTTGGCCTCGATGTATGGCCCGACGATGTTTTTCCGGGGGATGAAGCCGAGGTCGGGATCGAAGTTCTCGGATATGTCGAGCACGCCGAGTTCCCAGAAGAACGGCGTCTTCCCGCCTTCGAGGGCCGATTGGAAAGCATGGCCGGCCTCGCGGACGATGACTTCGTCCTCCTCGCCCTCTTCGTCCACAACGACGTCCGTGTGTTTGTCTTGCGTGTAGAGATACTGGGTGGTCCACGAGAGCGTCGGCGACAATTCAATGCGCAAGTCCGGCCCGCCGACCCAGTTGTATCCATCGTCGCGGTCCGCGCTTACCCAAATGCCGCCAAGTTGGGTGCGTTCGCCGACGTGCTGGGTGTACCTCGCGACGAGGAAGTCGGCCTCGCCGCTGTTGACGCTTTCGCCGCGCAGGGCGAGGATTCCGGACGACCACTCGCCGCCCTCTCCGGTGATTTTTGCGGCGGCGTCGATGTCGGTGATTCGGCGGCTGTTGTAGATGTTGATCGGTGAGGCGAAGAGTTCGGCGCCGTCGTTGAAAAACGGCCGGCGTTCCGGAAGGAAGCGTTCGATGTCCAAGAGTTCTATGGTGTCGGCGTCGGCCTCGACTTGCCCGAAGTCCGGGTTCACCGTGAATGTGCTCACCCAGTTGTTGTTGAGGCGCAAGGTCAGGTCAAGTCCGGTCGAGCCTTTGTTTGTGATGTCTCCGCCGTTGGGTTCAGTAAAGGTCCCGCTGACGTAGGTCTCTGCTTTGGGGCGCCGGTTGATCGGTACGTTTCGCAGGTCGAGGCCGGTGAGCGAACCGAAATCGGCGACGACTTTGGGCCCGAAACCGAACTCGGAAATGGCCGCGCCTGGGGTGTAGCTCCAGTGCGAGTTGTTGCGTAGTTGCGGGCTTTGCCGGCGAAAGTTGATGCCCCACGTGACGTTCTCGCCGCCAATGAACAGCATGTCGCCGATGGGTACGGCCATTTCGACGACCCATCGGTCCTCGAGAATCTTCGCTGCTGCGGGCCATTCGGAGTCCCATGAGACGTTCCGTTCGTACAAGCCGTCCCTCGAATCCCATCGCGTGCCCAACGGATTGACCAGAAACGTGTACGCTGTCCGGTGGTCGTGAAAGGTGTCCAGCCAGACTTGGATATAGTCCTCGATGCGCAGTTCAAAGCGATCGTATTTGCGGACCGTGGCCACGATGGTCTTCGGATCCTGCATCATCTCGAGCGCGAAGTAGAGAAACGCGTCGTCGTACAGCACCCGCGCAAAGGTCGGGGTTGGCTCTGGGGTCCCGTCGCGGACGTTGGTGAACCCGGTCACTTTGGGCGCGGTGTCCCAGGCAGGTTCGTCGAAAACGGCGTCGATCACCGGCGGGGTTTCCGCGCGCACGGCTTGGATGGTGAATTCGTGTTGGTGATCCTTGGCGCGCGCGATGGCCGAAGATGCCGCGAACGCAATGAGCGCCGCGATTTTGTACTTCAACCGCACGATTGTTGTCTCGCTGTTGCGCTGGACGGTGCAGCGTTTCCGCAGGCCGGCCTCGAAAGATCCCGCGAGTTAGAGGCGGTTCCCCGACATTTGGTTTGCACCAGGGTGATGACGGGCCGGTTCGCGGGCGCAACTCGAAGATGGAGCGGGACACGGGGTTCGAACCCGCGACATCCAGCTTGGGAAGCTGGCACTCTACCAACTGAGTTAGTCCCGCTCAGGTCGCCAACTAAAAGTCTAACAACGGGGCGGTTGGCTGTCAATTGTGAGGCGAACCAGTCGATTGCGAAGACGAATGACGAGTTGTGGTGAAGGGGGCGCCGGATGGAACCACGAAATACACGAACGACACGAAATAAATCGGTCGACAATGTGGGTTGCCGAGCGGGAGTTGTGATGAAGGCGGCCTTCATCTGGAATGGATGCTGGGAGGCAGCCGAGGGCGGCTGCCCCACA
>CAYXRK010000053.1:0-26586 GCA_964467615.1 uncultured Nitrospirales bacterium
ACCGAAACATAGCAGAAAACGAATAGATGCGCAATTATTTATGTCGTCGTGTATAAGTCCGGGATATCGCGGATTCTTCACAAATGTATTGTATGCGCGTCTGGCCCTTTCTTGAATTTGCGGCGGTAGTTCGTAAAAAGTGTCCCAAAACTTTGGCGAAGTAAATGAATTCACATGTCATCCAAATTGAGCGGTTTCACAAGGCCCTGCCTGCGTTCCCCTTCCGCTTCAGCGATCATGGCATCGAGCATTGTGCCGGATCGCTCGAAGAGATCGTCCCATCGGCGTTCGGAACGCAACTCCTGCAGTTTGCTTTCCGCCCATGATTCTTGTTCTTCGTCCGACAGCCTCGATACTTCATCGAGGAGTTCTTGCATTCGTTTCGTCATCGCTCGCGTCCTCAATGATTAAACAAGAACTCTTTCCCGCTCAGCACCGCCCACAACAGGTCTTCCGCCGCCTGCCGCGGATCGTCCGCCTGCGCCATGTAGTCCAACGCGCGGGCCCGTTCGTCCGCCTTCGGATATCGTGACAGCGCGGACACAAACAGTTCGTCCACCGTCCGGCCTCGGTCCGCGGATTCCTTCAAGTACGCGTTCACGCGGCATTCGTCGCTTCTGATCTTGTCGTTCAGCGTCTCGCCGTTGGACAAATGCAGCGTCTGCGCGACGCTCGCGTCCTCGGTTCGCTCGCACGAGCAAGTCTGATTTCGATCGGGCCGCCCGAACGCTTGCAAGAAATACGAGGCCACCTTCGAGTCCTTCAATTGCAGCGCGCGCGTCCCCTTCGCGTAGCCCGCAAATTCCGTCGGCACGCCCGTGACTTGCGCGTACGTGTCCAGAATCACTTCCGCCGGCAGCCGCCGCGCGATGTAGTGCGAATAAAACCGATCATCCGGCATGTTCGGATCCGCCGGCTCGCTCGAACGCTGATACGCCGCCGAATTCATGATCGTCCGCATCAAATACTTGAGGTCGTAAGCGTGCTCCGCAACGTCCGCCGCCATCGCATCAAGTAACTTTTCATTGGTCGCCGGGTTCGTCAGCCGCAGGTCGTCCTCCGGGTCGCAAAGTCCGCGCCCCATGAAGTTCTTCCACACGCGGTTCGTAATCGCCCGCGTAAAGTATGGGTTCTCCGGCGACGTGAGCCATGTCGCCAATTGTTCGCGCCGATCGCCCGGCGCGTCCACCGCGATGCTCTCGCCGTCCAAGGGTTTCGGCGGCATGGGCCGGCCAATCCGAGGATGAATCACGTCGCCAAACGATGCCGGAATCACGTCCGTTCCGCCGTTCACACCGTCCTTGAGCTTGACGCGCGCGAACAGGTTCGTCATGCCGAAGTAGTCGTCCTGCGTCCATTTCTCGAGCGGATGGTTATGGCATTTCGCGCACTGGATCGACATCGACAAGAACGCCTGCGTCGTCGTCTCCGTAAGCTCGGTTTTCTCCTTGTGCATCACGTAGAAATTCGCCGCGCCGTTCTTCAGCGTGTTGCCCGACGCCGTCACGATTTCCCGCGCGAACGCGTCCCAGGGCTTGTTCTCCTCGACGCCGCGCCGAATGTAGTCGTAGAACGCGTTCCGCTCTTTCTCGTCGGGAAGATTGCGCGATGAAACCAGGAGCAAGTCGCACCACTTGTACGTCCAATAGTCGACGTATTCCGGCCGCGCAAGAATAGCGTCGATGAGGTCCGCACGCTTGTCCTCCGACGCGTCCATAACAAACCGGAACGTCTCCTCCGGCGTCGGGAGGATGCCGAGGGCGTCTAGATACGTGCGACGGATGAACTCTGAATCTGAGCAGCGCTTGGCCGGCGCGATTTGTAGCTCCTTGAGCTTCGTGATTACGAGTTCATCGATGTACCCATGGCTCTCGGCAGTCGCGTACACCGTGTCCGCTACCGGGTTCGGCCGCGGCGCAGTCACGTCCGCAAACGCCACCTTGCTCGAATACCACACCGTGATCGATGCCGCGCCGGGCGAAAGAACCGAGACCTTGCCAAAATCGTCGACCATCGCGACGGTGTCGTTCGTCGTGTTGAACTTGCACCACCGCGTCACGTCCGCCTCGCTGCCGTCGGAATAGTGCGCCGTCACGGCAAGCTGCGAAGTCGCGTCGGGTTTCAGCGTCGCGCTCTTGGGGGAGATTTCGATTCTCGTCAAGACCGGATCGTCCGGGTTGTCCCCCAGCGCGCCCGCATCGATCCACGCCTTCAAAATCTTGTACGGCTCCGAGTCCACCGTGAAGCGCTCGCCGCCTTCGTGCGGAATCTGCATCGTCGGTTTGAGCAACATCAGACTGCCCGCCGGGTCCGCCAAATTCACGCGCCGCCCCGCCGCCTGCCGCGTGAGCATGTTGTGGTCCCACTCGTTGTCATACCCCCGCAGCGACAACTTAAACCCGTTCTTCCCCGCCGCCGCCCCATGACACGCCCCCGTGTTGCACCCCATCTTGTAGAGGATAGGTTGCACTTGGTTGCGGAAACTCGGCGTCGCCGATCCATCGGCGCTGGCTGCCAGCGCGTGCGAAAACACCAGTGCAACGATAACGACCAATCGATCAAAATGCGTCAAGTCTGTTCACTCCTCTTGTACTCTTCCGCGTCTTCGCGCGCGGCCGCGGCCTTTGCTTGCAAGTCCCGCTTGAACTCCACACAGTCGAAGTCTTTGGGTTTGGCAGTCCGCTTGAAGAAAGGATCTCCGGGTCTCAAAACACGGTCTGGTTCCACGGGTTGTTCTCCCCGCCAGTGTCGCGCTAGGGAATCGTCACTCTCCTCGATCCACTTTGTTACCCGTGCCGCAGCCTCTTCCGGCGTCAGCCCTGCATTCTTCTCCCGGACGTGCGCCTGAAGCTTGTTCTTGAATTCGACACAGTCGAATTGCTTTTGTCGCTTACTCATTCGCCGTCAGTACCGTACGCATTGGGCTCTTCCCTCGCCGCCGTAGCCAATCGCTGCTTCCGCAGATTCTCTTCGTCAAACTCCCCGCGCCACCACCGCGCTAACGTATCGTCCGATGTGGCAAGCCAATTTCGCCGGTGTTCCAAAATCTCGTCGTCGCTCATTCCTTCGTATCGATCTTGAAGGTTCATTTGAATGTCGCGTTTCATTTCAACGGCGCTAAAGTCCTCAGGAGGAAACGTCGTGGTGAAGAATGGATCCCCTGGATAGAACAATTCAGATTCGGGTAAAACAGGTTCGCGCCTCCAAACCTTCGCTAGAGGATCTTGCGAGTGTGCTAGCCACTCCGCTCTGTGCGTGTCGCGTTGCGTTTCGGTCATTCCGGCATATTCCGCCGCCAATTTTGCGCGGCTCTTCTCCACTACCTTGAGGCAATCGAATTTTTTCTTACGCCTATTCATGGCCCGAGGAACTCCTTGGGCGTGCAGATTTGCAACGGTTTGTAGCCTTGTCGTTCATTTATCTCATTGAACCGCCTGCTCCGCACGAAATTCACGATATGTTTGAAGTTCCAGCTAACGATCGCGTCTGCCTTCGCGATGGTCGCGCATGCGACATGAAGTGCATCGGCCTGGGATTTCCGCGTTACGATTCGTTCCTCCATATACACTTGCATCAGCCGCCTGGCTTCAGCGTTTACCAAAACCTCTTCATAGACGCGTGCGGGAAGATGTTTCACTATGTTACTGACTTGTTCGGGCGCTCGGTTTATTTCCACAAACGCATGGTCGGATATCAACAGCATGATTTCGCCGTTCACTGCGCGATCAATTAATCTGCGGCTCGCGTCTTCGAAAAGATAGTCAAAACAGCCGCCGATGACGGAGGTATCGATGTAGACACGCTTCAATTTTCCACAGCTTCCTTCTAAAGCTAAAACAACTCCATAATCGGCTTCGTCCCATAGTCCACCACCGGAATCGGCCGGTTGCCCGGCCCCTTCAATTCCGTCTCCAAATCGATTCCCAGCGAGTGATACACCGTCGCCACGAGGTCTGCCGGTGTCGTTGGCCGTGATGCCGGATACGCGCCGATTTCGTCCGTCGACCCGATGACGCGCCCGCCCACCGTCCCGCCGCCCGCCACGAGCACCGACCACACCTGCGGCCAATGGTCGCGCCCGCCCGCCGGGTTGATCTTCGGCGTGCGCCCAAACTCGCCCATCGCCACCACCATCGTGCTGTCCAGCATCCCGCGCTGGTGCAGTTCCTCGAGCAGCGAACTGTAGCCCTGGTCGAACATCGGCCCGACCAGGTCCTGATAACACTCGATCGGGCTGAAGGGCGCCGAGCCGTGAATGTCCCACGTAATCTCGTTGAACACCGTCTCGAACATGTTCACCGTCACGAACCGCACGCCCCGCTCGATCAGCCGCCGCGCCAGCAGACACCCCTGCCCGAACTTGTTCATGCCGTATTTCTGCCGTAGCGCCTCGGGTTCCTGCTTCAGGTCGAAGGCCTCCCGCGCGTTTTGCGAAGACATCAGTGTAAATGCCTGATGAAAGCTTTCGTCCAGCAGCCGCGCGTCTTCCTGCTTCTCCAAATAATCGACCGACTCGTCGATCAAATCGCGCAACGCCCGCCGCCGATCGATCCGCACCTTCGAAATGTAGTCCGGCGGCAGCAAGTCCGGCACGTGGAAATTCGGGTCCGAGGGGTCCGCGTTCAGTACAAACGGATCGTGCGTCTTGCCGAGAAATCCCGCGCTCTGCCCATGCGGCATGTTACCGCCGGTATTGCCAATCGGACGCGGTATGAGCACGTGCGGCGGTAAGTCGTTCTTCGATCCTCGCAGATATCCCAGCACACAGCCCGCATTCGGCTGTTCGAGGCCGTTCAAGAACAGCCGCCCCGTCTGCATCATCTGATGCCCGGTGTCATGGACCCCCGCCGCCTTGTGGTGCATGCTGCGGATGATTGAAAACTTGTCCGCGTGCTTCGCGACGTTCGGGAAAATTTCCGATATCTGGATCTCCGGGCTGTTCGTCCGAATCGGCTTATACGGCCCGCGAATTTCCGCCGGCGCGTCCGGCTTCATGTCGAACGTGTCCAACTGGCTCGGCCCGCCCACCAAGAACAGGAAAATGCAATTCTTGTCCTTCTCCTCGACCAGGCCGTGCGCCTTCGCCGACAAGAAATTCGGCAGCGTCAGCCCCATCAACCCCAGCGACCCGGCGTGCAGGAAGTCCCGCCGCTTCATGTCGTCGCAAAAATGCACCGCCTTGCGCGCATCAACCTGATACATGATCTATAGGTCTCCTCACCCTATAGGCTACAAGATTCCGCCCCACCATCCAAGATTTCGCCACAAACGGCCAGTTTCATTTCGGACAGGCTCTGCCACTACCTCCAAACCCGACCACAATTACTTTCTCGAGTCATTACTGTTTTCTATAAATAAATAGGCGCATAGCGCCTATAGAGGTATTGACTTATTTTAGTTCTTTCAGATATGATTATGCCGAGATGAAAATCGAGTTCCCCGATGATGACCTCGAACGGCTGTTACACGACCCTCAGTTTTCCGGTCGTTTTCCGAGAGAAGTCGTCAAGGCGTTTAGGAAACGGATGCAGTTCATAAGTGCTGCGTTCGATGAGCGCGATTTCTACGCGATGAAGAGCTTGCATTACGAAAAGTTGAAGGGTGACCGAAAGGGCCAAAACTCGATGCGCCTCAATGCTCAGTACCGATTGATTCTTTGTACGAAGGTGAAAGGCGGGACGCACACGATCGTTGTGGTTTCGATAGAGGACTACCACTAATGGCTACTGTTGAACGAATTGCCGCCGAAGTATTCCCGCCAGGTGAGTTCCTGCTCGAGGAACTCGAAGCGCGCGGGTGGTCGCAGGTAGACCTCGCGGATATCTTGGGAAAAGATTCCAAGACCGTAAACGAAATCGTCCTGGGTAAGCGCCGCGTCACGCCCGACATGGCCCGCCTGCTGAGTCAGGCGCTCGGCACGGGCGCCAACGTCTGGCTGAATCTCGAAAACGCATACCAGCTATACAGGGCCGAGCGGTCAAGTCCAGAAGACGGCGATGTCGCGCGGCGATCAGAGCTCTACCAGAAGTATCCCGTGCGGGAAATGATAAGGCGTGGATGGATCGACCATACGGAAAACGTCGATGTCCTAGAGAGTCAACTTGAGTCATTTTGTACGCGCCATTTCGAATATGTGATCCGTACGCGCGAAGTCGAAGGGGTAGTCCCGTTGCAATCCGTTTGGTTGCATCGAACGCGCCACATCGCCAAGAAGATGCAGGTTGGAAGTTACTCGCAGGCGAAACTGCGAAAGGCCCTGCATGATCTGAGACCTTTGCTCGTTGCCGCCGAAGAGATTAAGCGGGTCCCCGAGATTCTCAGAAACGCGGGGGTCCGGTTCTTAGTGGTGGAGGCGCTGCCGGGTTCACAAATCGACGGGGCATGTTTCTGGCTTGATGCGAAATTTCCCGTGGTCGCGGTATCGCTCAGGTTTGATCGCATCGATCACTTCTGGTTCACGTTGCTCCATGAATTGCACCACGTTTTGCAAGGCCACGGCAAACGAAAGGCGATTCTGGACACGGATATTATCGAGCATGGCGACATCTCGGAAGTGGAACGTGTTGCAGACGAAGGCGCGACGAGATTTCTCGTACCGCCGGAAGAAATGGAGAATTTTATCGCGCGCGTCGGTCCTTTGTTCAGCACTCAGCAAATAAAGGAATTCTCCGAGCGGGTTGGCATGCACATGGGAATAGTCGTCGGACAGTTACAGCATAGAGGGCTTATCGGATGCGACCGAAACAGAAACGCGCTAGTCAAAGTCCGCAATATCGTAATGGAAACCTCGGTCGTTGACGGTTGGGGGGTGGTGGCGTAACCGCGTTCGGCCGTTCAATCACGTGCGTCTTGGTCCGCATCCACGAATTCCACGCGTACTATCTCCCGCTGCGCGGCGCGACACCAAATGAGTCTGACCGTCTTCGCCCAACGCGCTCATCCTCGCGCTAAATCCGCTGGATGTGGAATAGATTATGCTCCCCGTCCTGAAACCGAGTAGTACAATGGAATCCACCCCCAAGCATCCCCGCGCGCCCCAGTACTCGCTTGATGCGCTCATTGCGGTCATTGCGATCGCGGGCATCGCGATCCACCTGTCGCTTCATTTTGGAGCAATCACGTCCAAGGAGGCCGCGCGAATCCCCCTATTCGTCGTCCTGTCGCTCGGCGGCGTCCCGCTCATTTGGGGTCTAATTGCCAAACTCGTCAAGCGCGAGTTCGGCGCGGACCTCCTGGCCGGCATCTCCATCGTCACCTCCGCGTTTCTCGGCGAATACCTCGCTGGGGCGCTCGTCGTGCTCATGCTTTCCGGCGGCGCGGCACTTGAACGGTTCGCCGTGCTCCGCGCCTCGTCCGTCCTCCAGGCCCTCGCCAAACGAATGCCCAACATCGCCCATCGCCGTTTGAACGGCCAATTGTCCGACATCTCCCTGGACGACGTGCGCATCGGCGACGTCCTCACCGTCCTCCCGCACGACATCTGCCCCGTCGACGGCGAAGTCATCGAGGGTCACGGCGCGATGGACGAGGCCTACCTCACGGGCGAGCCCTACACCATTTCGAAAACGCCCGGCTCGGTCGTCCTCTCCGGCGCGATCAACGGCGAGTCCGCGCTCACCATCAAGGCCGCCAAGCTCCCCGTCGATTCACGCTACGCCAAAATCGTCGAAGTCATGCGCCGCGCCGAGGACAACCGCCCCCGCATGCGCCGCCTGGCCGATCGCCTCGGCGCGTTCTACACGCCCCTCGCCCTTGCCGTCGCCGTCCTCGCCTGGATCGCTTCCGCCGATCCGGTGCGTTTCCTCGCCGTCCTCGTCGTCGCCACGCCGTGCCCGCTTCTCATCGCCATCCCCGTCGCCATCATCGGCTCGATCTCGCTCGCTGCCAAGCGCGGCATTATCATCCGCGATCCTTCCGTGCTTGAACAGGTCTCGAATTGCACTACCGTCATCTTCGACAAAACCGGCACACTTACCTACGGCGAACCTCAACTGACCGACGAACTCGTCCGCGAAAATTTCAAACGCGACGAAATTCTCCGCCTCGTCGCCAGCCTCGAACAGTATTCAAAACATCCGCTCGCCCGCGCCGTCCTCCGCGCCGCCGAGGAACGTGAGATCGCCCTCATCGAAGCCAACCAAGTTAGCGAACCGCCGAGTCAAGGCCTGACTGGCGAGGTCGACGGAAAGCGGGTGCAAGTCACCAAACGCAGCAAACTCTCCGACGCAGCAGTTCCCCCCGGAACCTCCCTGCCGCCACCCGCCTCCGGCCTCGAATGCGTCGTCCTCATCGACGGCGCCTACTCCGCCACCTATCGCTTTCGCGACGCCCCCCGCACCGAAAGCCGCCCCTTCATCCAGCACCTCGGCAGCAAGCACGGCTTCCGCAAAGTCATGCTCGTCTCAGGCGACCGCCAGTCGGAAGTCCAGTACCTCGCCGACACTGTTGGCATTCCCATCGTCCACGCCGGAATGACGCCCGAACAAAAGGTCGCCATCGTCAAAGAAGAATCCAAGACCGCCAAGACCCTCTTCCTTGGCGACGGAATTAACGACGCCCCTGCCCTCCTCACGGCCACCGTCGGCGTCGCATTCGGTCAAAACAGCGACGTCACCGCCGAGGCCGCGGGCGCAGTCATCATGACCGCCTCGCTCGCGAAGGTGGACGAGTTCTTCCACATCAGCGGCCGCATGCGCCGCATCGCCTTGCAAAGCGCGCTCGGTGGCATGGCGCTCAGCATCGCGGGCATGGGCGTTGCTGCATTCGGCCTGCTCCCCCCCGTCGCCGGCGCAATCACCCAAGAAATCATCGACGTCGCCGTTATCCTCAACGCCCTGCGTGTCGCGATTCCACCAAAGTCCCTCATCGACTTCGAATGAAATGTTGAGGCAATCTCGCCGCGAGCCGTCTACCCCTTCGCTGATGTCTTCTTTTTGAGTTCTTTGCGTTCTTTCGCGGCAATTCAGCCCCGCGCGTACTCCGCCGTCACCGTGCTCGCCAGGCCCCCGCGGGGGTTGCAGGCGATTTCGACGCGAAGTGCCTTGGGCTGGGTTGCGCGGACTAGGTCGTCGCGCATGTGGTTGACGAGGTGTTCGTACCAGATGCCCACGTCTCGGTACGACAACAGGTAATATTTCAGTGACCGCAGTTCGACGCATTGGCGATCCGGCGTATACGTGATCGTCACTCGTGCGAAATCCGGCAGACCCGAAAACGGACAGACGCTCGTGAACTCGTCCGTCGTGGTTACGATGTTAATGTCCCCGTGCGGCGCGTCCGCGTATTCATACGCAAAACATTCGAGGCACGCCGAATCGATCGCCTCAGGCCCCTTGAATGGAATCGACTTGTCCAGCGCCTGAAATTGCTCGCGCGCGTGGGGTTTAGCGTCCACGATAAATGCACCTCGCCGTACAGGTCTCCGCCACCACCACCGCCTCCGGCCTCGCCCCCGCCGCCTCGAGCCGCCGCCAAATCCACCGGCTGATCGATTCCGAAGTAGGGTTCTCCAAACCCGCGATCTCGTTCAGGCATTGATGGTCCAACGTATCGTAGACCTCCTTCAATGCCCGCTCGAGCGTGCCCAGGTCCCCCGCTGCTTCCACCCGAAAACTGTGCCCGTGCATGCGGTAACACTTGTGGTCCGCAGGCAATCGCGGCAAGGAATGGGCCGCCTCAAACCCGAATCCGACGCGCTCCGGCAAATCCAGCCCCGCATCCGCGTCGATCAGCACGGGGTTGAACGCGCACTCGCCTACAATCCGGACGCGCACATCCTTCAGTGTGTGCAGCCGTTCGGCCAATCGGCGCAAAATCCACTGGCGCACGCCCTCGATGCGCACGTCGTCCAGCGCCGCGATGTTGTTGAGCGTGTGGTGATCGAGCGTGCGGTAAAGGCCGTCGAACCGCGTCGTGATGTCCGCGTAGTCGATCAGCCACTCGAGCGTTTCGTCGCACGCCCCGGCCACGACGACGTCTACTTCATAGCTATGCCCGTGCAACCGCTTCGCGCCGCCGAGGTAGGGCAGTTCGTGCGCCGCCTCAAACCGGTACGTCTTCACGAGTTCGACGTTCATCACACACCACGCTCGTTCGGCGGCCAAATAAACTTATGCATTTGCAACTGGAACCTCACCGGCAACCCGTCCTCCAGTATCCACGACACCAACGTCTTTGGCTCGAGCACGCTGAACACCGGCGAAAACAACACCGCGTTGCACCGCGCCGCGAGGTCGTGCTCGCGCGTCGCGCCCCGTGCCCACTCATAGTCCGCCCGGCCCGCGATCACGAACTTCACCTCGTCCCGCGGCCGCAACGCCGCGATGTTCGGCCAATGGTTCTTCGCGCACTCCCCGCTGTCCGGACACTTCAGGTCCATGATCGAGATCGCCCCCTCCGGCAACACGTCGATCGGCAGGCTCCCGCTCGTCTCCACCAACACCGTATGCCCTTTATCCAGCAAACGCCGCGCAAGTTCCGGGCACTCGCGCTGGACCAGCGGCTCCCCGCCGGTAATCTCCACCAACTCGCAGCTCAGCGCCTCGCACGCCTCCACGATGTCATCCAGCGACATCTTCTCCCCGCCGTAAAACGAGTACGCCGTGTCGCACCACACGCAACGCAGGTTGCACCGCGCTAGCCGCACAAACGTGCACGGCAGGCCCGCCCAGGTCGACTCCCCCTGCACGCTCTTGTAAATCTCGGTCACGCGCAACGTCGCGGGGGCGGCTGGAATCACGTCCGCGAACACCGACTCTGATCGTGTCTGAATCATGTGACTATAATATCATCCCAAAACAGGCCCGGATGCCGCCGTGGATTCCACCTCGATAGATACGTGCCCGGACGACGCTCTTCGCCGCGCGCTTGTGCAGAGTTGGGACGTCGCTATCCCGAGCGCCGACCAGTCCCGCCAGGGGTTGCTGGACGCCCTCGCCGCGCGCGTCCTCCACCTCATGCGCCACGATTTTGCGCGGCTGACTTCGGCGCTATATCTCCTGGATGTGCGCGAAGAATGGTATCTCGCGGCGCTGCGGGCGCCGAGTGAACAGAACTCCGCGCGCCGCCTCGCGGAACTAATTCTGGATCGGGAGGAGGAAAAGGCCCTCTCCCGCGCAAAATACCCGCGCCGCCCCGACCACCCGTTGGCTGTCGCAACACGCATCGAGCGGTCCCCTCTCGCCAAACAAGACCCACGGGAATGAAAGAGATTCAGTCGCCGCGTTTCGCCGAAGTATTCGTTCCCGATGGAGCGCCGCTTGCCGATGCGCTCGCGCGGACTACGCATCTGGCGCTAGGCGCGCACCATGACGATCTGGAGATCATGGCCATCGACGGCGTCCTTTCCTGTTACGAACGCAAGGACCGATGGTTCACGGGCGTCGTCGTAACGAACGGCGCGGGCGCGCCCCTATCGGGGCCGTTCGCGAGTATTACCGCCGAGCAACTGATCGCGACCAGGGCGGCGGAACAACGGAGCGCGGCCGCCACCGGCAAATACAGCGCGGTAATCATGCTGAACCACCCCAGCGAAGAAGTGAAAGATCCGCGTGGGCGCGGAGTCGTCGACGAGATTCGCTCGATTGCCGAAGCCTGCGCCGCGAAAACCGTCTACACGCACAATCCCTTCGACAAGCACGATACGCACGTTGCCGTGTGCGCTCGGGTCATCGAGGCGTTATCTTCGTTACCGCAACAGGCCCGGCCCGAAAAGTTATACGGGTGCGAAGTGTGGCGCGATCTCGATTGGCTGCCCGACGAACTCAAGGTCGTCCTCGATTGTTCAGAACACGTGGCCCTGCAAGAGGAACTAATCCGGGTTTTCGAGTCGCAGATTGGCGGCGGCAAGCGCTACGACCTCGCCGCCATGGGCCGCCGCCGCGCTAATGCTACGTATCTCGATCCGCGCACCGTAGACCAAATCGAGCGTGCCGCGTATGCGATTGATCTGACGCCTACGATTCGCGGCAGCGAAAGCCTAAGCGGGCTGAGTGAACGCGTGTTGAACGAGTTTCACGAAGACGTTGCGCGGCGGCTAGCGAGCGTGAGCGCGGAAGAAGCGCCCTGAAATTAAGATATCGGGGCGAGACACCACCGATATCGAAAGGAAATAATGGCGGAGAGCGAGGGATTCGAACCCTCGGTACCGGTTTTGCCGGTACAACGCCTTAGCAGGGCGCCACCTTCGACCACTCGGTCAGCTCTCCGAAGGAAATCACCTGTAAATTTACCATGTTTTCGTAGGAATTCGCAAGGCAGAGTCGCTTTCGAAAGACGTAGCGCGGCGGCATTCTCCGCGAAGGCCAACACGGTGGAATGATAAGATTCGTGTTATGAAGCGGTATGGATTAGATGAGACGCTCGACATCCTTGCGGTCGGTGCGGGGCCGGCGGCATTGGTGCTGCTGCATGAAGCGCAATTGGCCGGACTGCGGGCCATCGCGATCGACAAGGGGCCCGTCTGCGGCGCGCTCGTGAAACACCCGACGTACATGCGGTGGTTCTCGACGGCGGAGAACCTGGAACTCAGCGGGTTTCCGTTGCTGATTGAGGAGAAGAACCCGACCCGGCGCGAGTATTTGAAGTATTGCCGCGCGTATGCGCGCATCCACGACTTGCAGATCGTGACCTATCACGAAGTGACGCGCGTGATTCGAGAAAACGGCGTCTTCTCCGTGGAGGCTAAGGACCTCTATGGCCGCGAGTATACGTGGCGGGCGCGCAACGTGGTCATGGGGACGGGTTTCTACGACAGCCCGCGGCCGCTTGGCGTTCCGGGAGAAGACCTGCCGAAGGTGACGCATACGTACAGCGAGGCGCACTATTACGCGGGGCATGACGTGTTGGTCGTCGGCGCGGGAAGTTCGGCGGTCGAGGTCGCGCTCGAACTGTGGCGGGAAGGCGCAAACGTGATCATCGCGATGCGCGGAGACAAGTTTCACACGAAGTATTGGTTGGAGCCGGACATCGAAAACCGGATTCAGGAAGGGTCGATCACGTGTTACCGCGACGCATCGGTGAAGGAGGTCCGCCCGGACGATGTCGTGCTTGTCGACGGACTTGGCGAGGAGTTTGTTATTCCGAATGATTTTGTGTTGGCGATGACGGGGTTTCAACCGAACACGTCGCTGTTAGAAAGCGCCGGGGCGACGGTCGATCACGAGACCGGCAAGCCGTACCTGACGGAGCATCTTGAAACCGACGTGCCGGGGTTATACGTCTTAGGGACGTTGTGCGCGGGGTGCGAATCGAACGTGATCTTCATCGAAAACAGCCGCGAGCACGGGCCGACGATTGTTCGGCACGTCGCTGGAAAACGCGCGGCAACGCCGCAGAGGGTATGAATCATGGCAGTCGTTGCTCCTTGGACTGAACACGTGCAACTGGGGAGATCGGGTCTCGATGTGAGCAGAATCGGCGTGGGCTCCGGCTACGGGATTGACGCGAAATCGGTCGAGCGGGCGTTTCACGAGCACGGGATCAATTACTTTTATCCGAGCATTCCCCGTCGCGGAAAGATGAACGCGGGGATTCGGGACCTGGCCGCGAAGCACCGGTCTGAAATCGTTGTCGTCAGCCAAACGTATGACCACTTCGGCTTTTGGGTTCCCGGATCGATCGAGAAGCATATTCGCGCGATGGGGCTGGACTACGTCGACGTGTTGTTGCTCGGCTGGTTCAATCACTTTCCGAATGCGCGGATCATGGAGGGCGCGTTGAAGCTAAAGGAGGAAGGCAAGGTGCGCGCGATCGCGATGTCGGGGCATCATCGGCCGACATTCGGCGAGATGGCTGAGGACCCGAATTGTCCCGTCGACATTTTTATGATTCGCTACAACGCCGTACATAAGGGCGCGGAGCGGGACATCTTTCCGCATATGCCGGCGGAGGATCGTCCGGGGAATTCGACGTATACGACGACGTGTTGGGGCAAGCTGCTCAAGCCCGGCCTTATGCCGCCCGGCGAAATGCCGCTCGCGCCGGGCGATTGCTACCGGTTCGTGTTGTCGAACCCGAACGTCGACATGTGCCTGTGCGGCCCTGGGAATTGGGAGCAATTGCGCACTGCGATTCAGGCGCTCGAGAAGGGGCCCATGAGCGACGATGAACTCGAGCGGGCGCGGCGGATTGGGGACCACATCCACGGGAAGGGAAGCTTGGTTCCGATGCATCAATAGCATCCCGGCAGTCGAGGGCGGCTGCCCCACATAACATCGGTAGGCCGAAGTCCGATGTCGATGGCGGTAATTATCGTGTAAGGTAAGTTTTACTAAAGATAAAATACATCTTTCGGTATGAATCGCGACGAATCAAATTCGGCGTAACGGGTTGGGGGTAAATAGATTGGACCGAAGTGGGGGAGCGGGGCGAGGATTTTACCAGGGGTGGCCAGGAGTAAATGATAGTTGGCGTGGGAGTTGGTCAAACGTTGGCGCTACCTGCACGTGGGCGGAGGACTGGCATGACATCCTTGAACGCGGCTTTTGCTCATGTCTTCGAATTCCTATTCGACATCGCGTTGCACTATTTCAGATTGTGCGCATTCGCCTGCATATTGGGCGCGTTCCTGGTGTCCATCGGCCAGGCAATCCTTGTGACCCCCCACAGGGATGCAATCGAACCGATCACAGCGATGTTTCCCGCTCTGGCTTCCGGCGAAGAACGTTTTCATTTGGGCAAAGTGCATAGTCCCTTTTCTTTTCCGATCACGGTGGGACTTCCCGTTATTCGGCGTTTCTGGCTGGTCTTCCTTTTCGTCCCCTTCGCCATGGGTATCTGTGAGCAGTTCGCGGGTCGTCAACTTTTTGGCGGGAAGAACCACTATAAATTCTGGTGCTGGCTACTTGGCGCCGTGTTTGCGACGACCGCAGTCGTCACCATCGCGTTCGATGACGTCTATGGTTATTTGGTTGCGTATCAACTCAACCTCTATTTACTGGGCACCGCCTTCGCCGGCGTGTTCGTCCTGCACGTCATCTCACGCTTGAGGCAATGGATCATCGAAAAAATCACCGGCGCCGAGCAGGCTGCGCCGTCGTGACAAGCAAGGTCTAAGGATGGGTCTTGCATCACGACATTTCCTCGTCCTCCAACTGTCCGGCTTTGCTTGACGCCGAACACGGTTTCCAATTAGTAGTTTATAGAGAGGTGTGGGGCAGCCGTCCTCGGTTGCCCATGAGGTCCCATCCGTCGGGCAATCCGTTGTGCTAAGGTGATACGCATGACGACGCGGAATACCGGAACGTCGGCGGTAACGAATAACGTGAGGAGAAACTGGAGATGAAGCGTACCGTTTTTGTGCTGGGAGGCGCCACGGTGTGTGCGCTCGCGGCGGTACCGGTGGTTCTCGCCGCAGACCCAACGCCTGCGGGAATGGTCAATCCGACATACAACGCCCAGGGTGACCTCGTGCGGCCCGACGGTTTCCGCAACTGGATTTTCGTGGGGGCGTCCCTGGGTCTGTCGTATGACGAGGGAGCAACGCAGGAGGGGCCGGGACTCTTTCATCACGTCTACATGCAGCCCGAGGCGTACGCGCACTACAAGGAAACCGGGACTTTCGCCGAAAAGACGATGCTCGTCATGGAGAACTACAGCGCGGGGCAGAAGGTCGATCCGAACTTGCACGGGCACTTCGAGGACGCGCGCGTAGGGGTCGAGGTCGCGCTCAAAGACAAGGAAAAATTTCCCGACGGTTGGGCGTATTTCAATTTCTCGACGCGCGCGGGACTCAAGGAGACGGCGAAGGCCTTTCCGAAGGCGATGTGTTACGACTGCCACAACCAACACGCGGCGGACGACAACGTATTCGTGCAGTTCTACCCCGTCCTCAAGGACATTATGAAAGACCAGGGCCGCTGGAAAGACATCGGCGAGGCAAGCGCGGCGGGGAGCGAAGGCAAGTAGCGCTATCTGGATACGCCACTTTCGTCGCGAACGATTTGGTACACCGCGACGTCGCTGTTCGGGCCGGCGCGGAGGCGTTCTATCTCGGCGAGACGGACGGTTGTGTCCCGGTGCTCTCGGTAGAATACACGGACGCTGGTTTCGTATTGCGGGTGGATGATTAAGTACGTGTTCGACCGATCTAGAAGAGCGGAATAAATGCTGTCGATTCCCCACGATGCCAACCTGCGCTGGTAAATCGGTGTGTGGGTCGTCCAACCCGCGTGAATCAGCTTCAGGCGAAGTAGCTTTGCCGGTCCGTCGAACACGGGCAACCACGTGAGCGGAAGCGCGCGCGATATGTAGACGGCGTCCCGACGGGCAGGATCGGCAAGGGCGGCGTCCACCCACGCGGTGATTTTGGCGTTGCGGCCCGCGTACCACAACGAAGTTTTTCGTAACGAAGCGAAGTTTTGGACCGCGAGCGCGCAAAGTACGACGACGACTGCGGCAAGTGTGATGTTGCGAGAACGCGCCGGTTGTTGCACACCGTGATTCGCCACGGGATCACTTGGTAGAAACACGGGCGCAAGCGCGATCCCCATCAACAACGGCTCCACCACGCGCCGCGGGAGCTTTAGCCAGACGACGAGCGCTGCGGACATGGCCACGACGACGGCGGCTACCAATAGAGTGGCAGTGACCCCTTCGCGTGCATTACGCCGCGGCATCGTTGCGAGCGACAGGCCACACAGAACCGCGATACAAAAATCGCGCCAGTATCGTCGCGCTTCCTCCCCTAAACGGCGCGAAATTTCTCCGGAAGACCACGGGAGGGCCGCGGCCTCGTCCTTCAGTGCTTGTAGTTGTGCGATCGAGAATATTCCGTCGTCGAATTCCAGTCCGGCTCGCAAGATTTGAAAGTCATTCTGCGACCACCCGGCTTTGGGCAGGACGCCAACCACGGCCGGGTTGATGAAATTCGCGCGATCATAATTGACGCGAAGTCCCGCATACTCGGTGTAGTGGTCCCATTCGGTCCCGAGACGATACGGAATTTGATTGGTCAGCACCACCGCTCCCGCGGCAAGAAACGCGAACGCAAGCGTGATTGCGAATGGCCGCAGGCGCGGGGAACGTCGATGGCCGTAGAGCGCGGCGGCGGCGACCGGGACAAGCAAGACCAAGCTGTACGATCTGAGCATCGCCGCGAGCACCATCAAGACGACACTGATCGTGCGACTCGCGCGAAGGCGGCGGGTATTCGCACGAGGTCCGTATGATGCGAGCGCGATCGAAGCCGCTCCCGCCATCCATGCGGTGGTCGTGAACTGGAGCTGAAGGAGGAACGGAAGAATCCACAAGGCAACGAGCAGTATCCATGCGGCCATTCCGGCCGCCCGGCCGAACGAGCGCAAAAAGCAAAATAGGATGACGCATGCGGACACGGCATGGATCGCGTATAGGTAGAGGGAGTACCAATTGACGGAATTGGAAAGCGAAAACATTCCGCTGAGGATCCAGCCGATGAGCACGTGGGAATGGATCAAGAGCGGACTTGGTCCCGTCCCGTATCCGCCGGCGGCGATGAGCATCATGACCGGGTCGTCGACGGTCTGAAACGCGGGCGTAAAGAAAAGGAAGAACGCGGCAAAGGCGACCGTGCACGCCGCGACCGAACACAGTGCATCGTTAATCGTGGCGGAAAAGCACGACATGTAACCGAGACCCGACGAGGATTTCGAAGTATACACGCGGGATCGAGCGAACCATTAGGCGGGAATGCACGGACTCGAAGTGATTGGAGGGGTTGGAGAGTTTCGGCCTCGCCTTTGATATATTCACGCGGACTAGTTGGAAGTTGTTGCTGCCGGGGAGGGCGCGCGGATGGACTCCATTATCAATTCGGCATTGAACATCTTGTCGCCGATTCGCGGAATCATCGAGATTCCGCTCGGCATATTTCTGAACATGGGTGAGTTCGAGGACCCGCCCGCTTGGGTCCTGTTGGCGTATGACCTCGTCGTCATCGGCCTGTTAATCATGCTTGCGCTGCGGACGATCAAGGTCCTGCGCGAGTTTGTGTTCGGGAAAGCGAAGCTGACTGACCGGGCGGACATCGATCACCTCGTCACGAAAAACCAAGGCCATGTGCAGACGCTCGAGGCGGCGCAGAACCTCGAATTGACGATCGCCCCTTTGAAGCGGAACAAGGATTGGGAACGGCTCGCCGAGGTGTACGCATCATTAAACCGGCCCAAGGAAGCCGCGAAATATTTCCAAAAAACGCGCGACCACAAACGCGCCGCCGAGCAATTTGCGAAGGCCGGAAATACGTTGAAAGCCGCGAAGCTCCTATTAAAGGCCGGCGATTTTTATACCTCCGGCCGTTTCTTCCTAGACTGCGGCAAACACAAAGAGGCCGCCCAGGCGTTCCTGAAAGCCGGCGCTCCGGCGGATGCCGGAGCGGCGTACGCGGCGGGCGGGAAGTATAAGCTGGCGTTCGAGGCATACACGGAGTATTTCCAGGCGCCCAAGGACGCCCAGGAAGCGCAAGCCCGCGCGGCGCAACAATGCAATGAACTGATGCGGAACGAAACGGCACGTGGATCGGTCGAGGCGCCGGTGCTCAAGGCGTTATTGCCGAAGCTCGCGAAGGCTTTTGAAGGGGCAAAGCAGTATCCGCAGGCGGCGCAACTGTATCGCGAAGCGGGCGACGTGCTTCACGCGGGCCAAGTGTACCTGCTCGCCGGAAAACTGGTGGAAGCAGCCGCATGCATGAAAGAGGCAGGCAATCCCAAGGAGTCCGCGCGCATTACGGGGCAGGCCTACGAGCAGCAGAAGAAATTCAAAGAGGCTGCGCAGGCGTACGCGCAGGCCGAAGAGTGGTACCGCGCGGGCGAGTGTTTCGCGCAGGCGAAGGAGCCGGTGCGGGCAGCCGAGTGCTACTGGAAGGCGAAGTCGTTCTACAAGGCGGGCCTGGCTTACGCACACGCGGGCAAGTTCGAGGACGCGGTGGGCATGTTCCAACGGATGTCCGAGGACGACCCGAATTTCGAAGTGTCGCGTGGCATCCTTGGACGGTGCTTCTATGAGGTCCACGATTACGCCCACTGCGTCGCCGCGCTCGAGAACCATCTCACGGGCCAGCGCGTCGACAAAACGAACATCGAACTCTGGAACATCCTGGGCTACGCGTACGAGCAGAACGGACAACTTCAGGAATCGCGCGATGTTTTGCTCAAGATCGGCGCGGTGAACAAGGCCTTCAAGGACGTGGGCGCGCGGTTGTCGAACATCGAAAGCCGCATTTCCATGCTCGGCTCGAGGGCGGGCAGCAATCCGACCATGGCCTCGCCGCTGCCGATGAACACGGGCGACGATCAGGTGATGAAGTTCGTGGCGAACACGTTGGCCGAGCGTTACGAGATCGAGGCCGAAATCGGACGCGGCGGCATGGGCGTCGTTTACAAGGCGAAGGACAAACAATTGGATCGCTTGGTCGCGTTGAAATTCTTGGGATCGATGATCGACCACAACGACGAATTTAAGGCGCGGTTCGTGCGCGAAGCGAAGACGGCGGCGAAAGTAAACCATCCGAACATCGTGGCGATTTACGACATCAGCGCGAGCCAAGGCAAGGCCTACATCGCGATGGAGTACGTCGAAGGGCGCACGCTCAACCGGCACCTGCGCGAGAAGGGCAAACTGGCGCCGCGCGAGGCGATTAACATCATGGGGCAGGCGTGCAGCGCGCTCGCGGCGATGCACGAGGCTGGCGTCGTGCACCGGGATATCAAACCCGACAATATATTCATCGCCAAGGGGGGGCTTGTGAAGGTGATGGATTTCGGCCTCGCAAAGGCCGAGGACAACCGCATCACGCGCTCGAATGTCGTCATGGGGACGCCGAGCTACATGTCGCCCGAGCAGGCCACGGGGCAGGATGTCGACGGTCGCGCCGACTTGTACGCCATGGGGCTTGTCTTGCATGAGATGTTGACGGGCAATATCGTCTTCATCGAAGGCGACGTGATGCAACGGCAAATCAACGAAATGCCCGAACCTCCGGGGAAATTGGTCGAGGGAATACCGCCCGTGCTTGATGCAGTTGTCATGCGGTGCATCGCGAAGAAGCGAGAGGAACGTTTCGCGAATACGCGAGAACTGCTCGCGGCGCTGGCCAAAGCTAAGGAAGGCTGAGCAGAACTGGAATGGTCCGCTCCTTGCCTTTCGGTCAAACGAATCAGTTTCGCCCGTGAAGATCGCGCTCATACAAGAACGGCTGGCCTCGAGTGTTGAGGAGACGATCGTGCTCAACGTGCGGGCGGCGCGTGAGGCCGGGAAGAGCGGCGCGAAACTCATCGCCTTCGCCGAGTTGGCGTTCTGGCCATTCTTCCCGCAGCAGCGCCGCGACGGCCGGCCCGCTCCGCACGCCGAAACGATTCCCGGTCCGACGACGGATCGCTTTGCGGCGATCGCGCGCGAGTGCGGCGCGGTGATCGTGCTCAACCTCTACGAAAAAGACGGCGACCGCTCATACGATTCGTCGCCGGTCATCGATTCCGACGGCCAGATCAAAGGCGTCGCGCGGATGATGCACATCATGGACGGCCCCTGTTTTCACGAGCAGGACTACTACGATCCCGGCGACCGCGGCGCGCTCGTTTGCGACACGGCAGCGGGCCGGATTGGCGTTGCGATCTGTTACGACCGCCACTACCCGGAATACATGCGCGCGCTCGGCGTGCAGGGCGCGCAGTTGGTGGTCATTCCCCAGGCGGGCGTCGCTGACGAATGGCCGGGCGGGCTGTACGAAGCCGAAGTCCAGGTCGCGGCGATGCAGAACGGATACTTCGCCGCGCTCGTCAACCGAGTGGGCCAGGACGGGGATTTACTCTTTGCGGGCGAGTCCTTCGTGACCGACCCGATGGGGCGCATGATGACGCGCGCCCCGCGCGGCGAGGACGGTATCCTCTACGCGGACATCGATTACGCGCTGCTCGACTCGTGCCCCGCGCGAAGACATTTCTTGAGGGACCGCCGGCCGGACATTTACCCGCTCGCGTGACCAAAATACCGCGAGTGGAGACGTGAGACGCTATGGCACTTTCGCGTGCGATATTCCCCAATTCGCCCTTACTTGCGAAAATTCCGCGTGAAATCAATGCTGGTATTGTGGAGTTTCACTCGCGATCGCGCGTGATTTCGTTTGCATCTCAAGTCGATGCGCTTCAGGCCGGTTCGATCGGTGACGTCATGGACGTGCTCGACGTTGTCCGGCGCTATGTCAACTCCGGGTCGCACGCTGCGGGGTTCGTCTCGTACGAAGCGGCGGCCGCGTTCGATCCGGCGTTGACCACGCATGGCGCCGCCGAACTGCCGCTCGCGTGGTTCGGCGTGTACGAGACGCGCATCGACCGACCGTGCGCCGTGTCGCCGAGCGGCGGCGCGACTCCGTGTGGATGGAGCGCGGCGGTCGATCGTGATGTCTACGCGCAGACGATACACGCCATCCGCCGCTATCTTGCCGCGGGCGACACGTATCAGGTGAACTACACGTTTCCGTTGCACGCGCAGTTCGAAGGAAGCGCGCACCAGATGTTCCTCGCGCTGTACGCCGCCCAACCTACCGACTACGCCGCGTACCTCGATCTGGGGGATTTCCAAATACTCAGCCACTCGCCGGAACTGTTCTTCCGACTCGATGGAAACGAAATCACGGCGCGCCCCATGAAGGGCACGAGGCCGCGCGGCCTATGGCCCGAGCGCGACGCGGCGCTCACGCGCGAGCTTGCCGACTCGGAAAAGGACCGCGCCGAAAACGTGATGATCGTCGACATGCTGCGCAACGACTTGGGCCGCATCTGCGAGACAGGCTCCATCCGCGTGAAATCGCTCTTTGATGTTGAGCGGTACGAGACCATATGGCAAATGACCTCGACCATCTCGGGACGCACGCGGGCGGATGTACCCGAAATATTCCGCGCGCTGTTTCCCTCGGCCTCGGTTACAGGCGCGCCGAAGGTCCGGACCATGCAAATCATCCGCGAACTCGAAACCGGGCCGCGCGGCGTCTATTGTGGAAGTGTCGGCTGGTGGTCGCCGGACCGACGCGCGGAGTTCAATGTTGCGATTCGTACGCTGACGCTCGAAGCCGAAACGGGCTGCGCGGTTTATCCCGTGGGCAGCGGCGTGACCTGGGACAGTTCGACCGAGGCTGAGTATGACGAGTGCATTGCCAAGGCCGTGGCCGTGCGGCGGCCGCGGCCCGAGTTCGAATTACTCGAATCACTCTTGTTCGACGGCGCGTACTTCTTGCTTGAAGAACATTTGGACCGCTTGGAGGCCAGCGCTGGGTACTTCGGGTTCAGGTTCGATCGAGACGAGACCCGGCGCGCGTTGATGGACCATGTGTCCGGTGTCGACGGCGGACCTCGTAAGGTGCGCCTCTTGCTTGCATCGTCCGGCCGTTCGACGATCCAAAGCGAGCTTGCGCCATCGCCAAGTCCGGTGCAGGTGCGTCTCGCAACGAAGCCGGTCTCTACCGAGGACGTTTTTCTTTATCACAAGACGACCCACCGGAGCGCCTATGACGAGGCGTTAAGCGGCGCGGAAGCCTGCGATGACGTGATTCTTTGGAACGAGTGCGGCGAACTGACCGAATCGACTAGGGCAAATATCGTCGTCGAACTAAACGGCGAACGGCTCACGCCGCCCATCGAGTGCGGCCTGCTTGCCGGTGTTATGCGGCGGCACCTCCTAGAAACCGGCGCAATTCGGGAAGAGGTTCTTCGGGTCGGCGTATTGCAGCGCGCGACTTGCGTCTGGCTTGTCAATTCGGTGCGGTGCTGGGTCGAAGCGGCTGTTGTTACTTCCGAGTGAACGTAAGCGTGGCGCCTGGTGCAGCGGTGGAGTCCAGCGCCACCTCTTCAGGCGTCCATCCATCACCTGCACGCACGCGAAAGCTATTCTTCTCAGCGGGTGTGGACGATACAATGCGTAGTTCGATTGTCGTGTGAGTAGCGCGCACATCGAATGTGAGGTTTCGGAATCGAATCCGGGTGACCGTCAGCTCAGGCCAGTCCGCGGGCAATCGTGGGTCGAGTACGACGCCTTCCGGTTCAGCGCGCAATCCGAGCAGGCCGTCCACCACGAATTGCGGTAGCAACACGCTCTCGAAAAATTCAGCGTCCAGACCGAGGCCCCCGGCGGTGCCCGCTCCCTGGAGCGTGCCTTCGCGCGAGCCGTCGTAGTAGGCGCGGTATCCGCCAGCGGCGCTGACCTCCCCGTACCACGCGGCGATTTCCTTGAGGCGTTGTGCGACGCTATCCGGCCCGCGTGTTTTCAGGCGCGCCATCAGATCGAAATACGAAAAACCCATCACCGCGCCGCCGTCCTGCACCTGACCGCCGAACGGAATGCTCTCCGGCGAAGACCAGGCCCAGAAGTAATAGTCGATGTTGCGGCGCGTCGTCGCACGTGGGCCGAATCGCCAATGGTAGATGTCCGCGCCGGTCGACGTATCGCCCTCGATCATGCGATCTCCACAAATCCACTGCATGATCTGTTCGGCGTGGTCGGCAGTCGCGAAGCCGTAGTGGACCGCCTCGAGATTTAGGAATGTGAAGCCGTAGTCGTGTCCCTTGCCATCCTGATCGATGGAGCAATAGAAGCGCTCAGTGTCGTGGTTCCAGAAGACTTCGTTGCCCTTGGCTTTGACGCGCGCGGCGCGTTGTTCGAGTTCCTCCGCGGTAAACGCCGAGGGCCCGCGGGGAACGTTCCACCCCGGATGGCCCGCCACTGTGCGCTCGATGGCCGCCATCGACAAGAGCGCGTCGTAGTATTGGATCGTTGCGTAGCAATCCTTCCAGCCCATCGGCAGAAGGTCCCAGTAGTTATTGCCGACGCCGTTCCCCGAGTGGACGACCTTCTTGCCATCGTTCGTGTATTCAATCCCACTACGGCCCTCGTGTCCGATCCACGGGGTCAATACCAAGTCTTCGGTATCGGCGTGAAACTCGGTCATGATGTACCGCAATGCGATCCTCATTCGGCCAATTTCCGTACGAAGAAAATCCAAATCGCCGGTCCAATTGAAATACTCGGCGTGGCCAATGACGAAGTTGGCGTTGTTGATGTTGTGCCGCGTGTCGTACTGAGTGAACAGCGCTTGAATTCCTACTGTTCCGGCAGACCGAGTGTTGCCGAAACCGATTCGCAGCCCGGTGATCGCGCCGCGCCATTCGGGGTGCTTGTACACGGGGACCATCGTGTACTTCACGTCTGATCCGTCGATTGCCGCGAAATACATCCGTCGCGAAGGCCCGAAATCCGAATGTTCCTCGGTCGTCCATTCGACGAACGGCAGCGCGTTCCCGAGGCCCGTCGCGCGCCAGCGAAGTTGCAGAAACGGCGCGTTGAATGGATCAATACGAAGCGGAGGCGCGGTGACGATGGCATGCGGGCCGGTCAATGCAATGATCCACGCCGCCTCGCGAATCCCCTCGTCTTTCGCGCCGTCGATCAGCCAGCCTTCCTGCGTCCTTACCTCGGTCCCGTGCCAGCCCGCGGAGATTCCGTCGAGGTTGAAATGCCAGCCCCAGCCGCCTTGGCCCTGTTTCCAGAACGGAAATGGCCAACCAAGTTGGTGCGCAATCGACGTATGTTGGTGGGATGCGACGTACCCATCGGCGTCCATGACGCGCCCGAGCAGCGCAGCGCGCCACTGCGCCCGCATCGTGTCCGCGCTGCCGTCTGAATCCACCGCCGGCCACAGCGCCGGCGCCACCAGCCACGGGTCCCACAGCGTCGATTTCGGCCCCGCGCCGGGATAGTGCAGCGAGAACAGATCAGCGAGCGCTTGGACTTCGGCCTCGTGACCCGGAGCGATGAATAGCGGGAAATCTTGGGGAGGCTGCGCTTGAGCGGCCGTGGCGCTCATCGATAGGACGGCGAACGCGAACAGCCGCACGAGAGCGGCGTGCGTACTCGGCGTGGACTTTGGCATCCTCATCGCCGCGAGCGTACACGCGGCTGCGCGGTTCGTCAAGCGCGCCAACCCACGCCAGCGCCCGTTTTTCGGTACACTATGCGCCTCCCAATGATTTGTCCGCGGCGAACTGACCGTCGCTGAGTAGCGCGCGCCGCGCGAGGAAAGGAACTCGAGTGAAAGTAGGTATCGTCGGTTTTGCGCGTACCGGCAAGACCACCATTTTCAATGCATTGACCGGCGCGCACGCTGCAGTGGGCACGTTTGGCGCGCGCGACGTAAACGTGGCCGTGCTCAAAGTGCCCGACTCGCGTGTGGAGCGCCTTGCCGAAATCCACAAGCCGAAGAAAATCACGTTGGCCGAGTTCCAGTTTGTTGACGTCCCCCCCGCGGAGGGTTCCGGCGAGGAAAAGGCGATCGACGAGGCGGCCCTGCGCGAGCTAAAGAATGTCGACGCCCTTGTGCACGTCGTGCGCTGTTTCGCGAACGAACAGGTGATGCACCCGCTGGGGAGCGTGAATCCGGCGCGGGACGTGCAACGGCTGGAGGAGGAGTTCCAACTCGCCGACCTAATCGTGATTGAGAAGCGACTTGCGCGGCTCGAGAAGGAAAACAAGAAGGACCGCGAATACGAAGTGCTCAAGCGCTGCCAGGAGACGCTTGAATCGGGAAAGTCGTTGCGCGGATTGGACCTCGGCGAACAAGAGGCCCTGTCGGTCGCGGGTTTTGGCTTTCTCTCTCGCAAATCGTTGATGCTGCTCGGCAACTACGGCGAGGAATCGATTGGCAAGGAGGACCCTTCAGGGCTTGATGCCGTCGCCTTGGAGGCCGGGCTTCCGCTCGTGTCGCTTTGCGGCGCGATGGAGCTCGAGGTCGCACAACTTGCCGAGGAAGAGCGGGCCGCATTCCGCCAGGATTTAGGGCTCGGCGAAGAGTCGCGGGTGTTTTTCATCCGAAAGGCGTACGAGATGCTCGGCTTGATCAGCTTCCTCACCGCTGGCGAACCCGAAGTGCGGGCCTGGACCATTCGCGCGGGCACGAAGGCTTCGCGCGCGGCGGGCGTGATTCACTCGGACATTGAGCGCGGATTCATTCGCGCGGAAACTGTGGCTTATGATGACTTCATCGCGGCGGGTTCGATGGTTAAAGCTAAAGAGGCAGGCCACGTCCGGCTTGAGGGCAAGGAATATGAAATGAAAGACGGCGACATCATCCACTTCCGCTTCAACGTTTAGACGAATGTCTTCCGAACGCCGGTCCCGAAGGAATCGTCGCAAGAACTTTCTGGCGATCGGAATCGGGCTGGCTGCGGCGTCGTTACTCGTGGCCGCGACCGAGGGAATCTTCTATCTACTGAATCACCGCCCTAGCCGCTCGGGAGGTGAAGATCCGTACCTTTTCCAGTTCAGCGATCAGCTTGGCTACAAACCGCTGCCGAACGCCGATCGGCGGGCGTGGCGGACTTTTGACGGGCAAACAGTTTTCGATGTCCGCTATCGAACTGACGCCTACGGCCGCCGGATCACACCAAGCCCGGATGGCGCGGATCGCTTTTTGGTCTTCTTCGGTTGTTCGTTCGTGTTCGGAGAAGGTATCGCGGAAGATGAAACGCTTCCCGCGCAGACCGCGCGATTGCTGCCGAGAGTTCGCGCATATACTAACAAGGCCATAATATAGACTACACTTTTCCGATCAGATGTTTTATACTG
>CAYXRK010000054.1:0-6177 GCA_964467615.1 uncultured Nitrospirales bacterium
CCTTCCTCGCCTTCGCCTTCACCCTCTTCACCTTCGCCTTCACCCTCTTCACCCTCGCCTTCACCTTCCTCGCCTTCTCCTTCACCCTCGCCCTCTCCTTCACCCTCTGAACCATCGCACGCGCCACGCGTATCGCCGTGCGCAATGTGCGCGGCTACCGCGGAGCGGCCAACGTAAATCGTATGCGCGTTGTCCGGATTGCCCCCCGGCACGTGGCAAATGGCGACCTCGTCGTCCTCTCCCTCGTCCTCGGGCGACACTACTACGCTGCCGACCATGAACTCGGGGCCGCCAACAAAGTCCTCCGAGAAGTAATCAAACACCGCGTTGCCGTCGTTGTCGACCGTGCCCGGCGCGTCATTGACGTTCGTCACTTCACCGCCCGCGCGGATTGTCAATCGCGCGAGCACCGCCGTATTCGGCTTGGCCGAGTCGGTCGAGAAACGAATGTCGCGGAAACGGATGGTGGCCATTGCGTCGGTAGCGTCAAACGCGATGTCGAACGCTTGGCCCAGGAGCGGATCGTCCAACGACGCGCCGCTGGTAATCGTGTGGTGCGTGTCCGTGTTCGAGGTCCACTTCACCGTGTTGCCTTCTCCGATTTCCGCCACGGCGGGATCAAACGCAAAATCGTTAATCTCGACGTCCGCGTCGGACTCGTCTTCTTCGTCATCCCGTTCGCCTTCGCGCAGCACCACGATAAGCTGCGCCGTAACGCTTCCGTTGGTGGCGAGTTCACCCAGCACAACAACGCGCAAACCGTTGGCGAGGTCTGTCTCGTCCCCCGACGGCACGTCGAAATCAGTCGGTAGGAATATAGTCGTCGAAGCCTCGTACGTTATGGTTAACGACGCGCGTTTTCCTTCAAGGCTAAAACTGTCGCCGTCTGTATCGAGTTCCCCAATCTCGCCGAGGGCCTGCGCGCTGATCGGGTTCGTCGATAGACTTGCGGTCAAGTTGAATACGAAACTAAGTGAATCATCTCCCAAACGAAAAACGTTGGCGCCGCCTAAGTCCACTACCAATAGGCCTTGCCCCCTGCGTGCTACGCTGAATTCGAACGGAACTACCACTTCCCCGTTTTCCGGAAGCGCCACGGGCTCCAGGTTCCCCGGATCTGCGTTCAACTCCAGGAAAGCGTTGGATAGTACCAGCACGATACTCTCATAGTCGCCGGCGGGAACGGTGACCGACGTCAGCAACTCGACCACGCCAACTAGATCCAACAGGTCCAGTTCCTGCGGCCCGGTGAAAACGCTCACGCGTTCCGCCGGATCCCCACCTACCGGCTGCAAGAAAATTTCTTCAACCGTGACCGTGAGGCTCGCCATTTCGCCCGTGGGCACTTCGGTACCCGCGCCCTTGACCGCCCCGGGCGCGGCATCCCCCGAGGTAAACAACAGGCTCAGCGTACCGGTGCGAGGACGGGGACATCCCGTCGCAAACATCATTAACGAGGCCAAACACAACGTAAGGCCAAACGTGGACGTGCGAAAAAACTTTGTTCTCATACCTCAACTCCTCCGTGAACTGCGCAATATCCCAATCGTAAACACACTACCTTCAAGCCATTTGTATATTACCCGTTCAACCGGCATGGTTTCAACTCCCGCATGTAAATCATTGAAAACGCCGATTTTGACCAACACACCGGCCCACGCCGATCGAGAAATCGTCACCCACAGGCTAACACTCTACTAACGGATTAGTAATATTGTACCTCAGCCAGACAACTCCACAGAATGGGGTAGTCGATCATGAAGACACTATTAGTCATGCGCCACGCAAAGTCGGGCCCCGCGCAACACGGGATGGAAGACCACGCTCGTCCGCTCAATGAGCGCGGCAGGCAAGACGCGCCCCAAATGGGCCGTTTCTTGGCACAGCAGGGCTTGAGGCCTGGCGTAGTCATCTCTTCTACCGCGAAACGCGCCCGAAAAACCGCCGAACTGGTAGCGAAGGCCCTTGAATTCACCGGGACGATCGAGGCGACCGAGACCCTCTACTTGGCCGAACCCTCGAAATATATTCAACGGCTCGCGTTGCTGGATGACACCATCGATACCGCGCTCCTCATTGGGCACAACCCCGCCATCGAAGGACTCATAACAAAGCTCAGCGGCGAACCGGTAGTCATGCCCACCGCTGCTGTCGCTCGAATCGATCTGGACATAAGCGATTGGGCCGGGGTGGGAAAGACGAAAACGGGAAGTCTCAAAGCCGTCTGGCGTCCCAAAGAAATTTAAGTACCGAATCCACTCCGGCTGTTTGTCCACGTTCGGGGCGCTCGACGAAACCTTCCTAATATTAGTATATTTATCATCTCGCATCGCTGGGAGTCATACGGGCTAGCGCTGAAGCTGATCAAACGTGTCGTTACCGATGCTGTAGTGCTCCCAGCCGATGAAATCGAAGTGCCACCACTCGAACGCGTAGACCGTGAAGTCTTGCGCTTCCATGGCATCGCGCAGTAGTTCGCGGTGATATCGCTGGAGCGATGTGCCGCCGAAGTAGTCGGGGTGTGACCGCTCGCTCATCTCGTCATAGCCGCCCGTCATTTGGATCGGCGCGCCCGTCTCGAGGTCGTAGAGCGTGAGGTCAACGGCGCAGCCTCTGTTGTGACGGGAACCTTCGGAAGGATCCGCAACGAAACGCTTCTGCGCGTCCGGCGTGGCGTCCCAGAACATTTTGGTGACATACCAGGGCCGGTATGCATCGTGAATGAGTAAACCGAAACCTGCCGCCTTGAGCGTCTGCTGCACCCGGGCCACCGCCTCTGCGGCGGGCCGTTGCATGAAAGCGCGCGGCTCGTCATAAAACCGCTCTTGCATGAAGTTGTTCGTCGTGGCGTAGCGGATATCGTATTTGATTGTCGCGTCGAATTCGGAAAGTTCGACGAGGTCTGTTGCCAAAAAATCGCCTTCCTCCACGGGGCGCTCGGCATGCAGCGCGATTTTTCGTAATTCGTCCACCGGTTTGAGCGGCGTGATATGGAATGTTTCCCCCGATTCGCCCTGGATAGCACGGCGTGCAAACGCGATTCCCGCGGTGACGGCCCGCGTCGCGCGGCCGTTCGCGTCCCGCTCGAACACGATCCGTTCGCCGTGATACATACAGCCCGTCTCAGGAAACGCGTAGGTGTTCTCGTCGATCTCCGTGAGCGGATCGATTTCGACCCACTCGAGGAGTGCGTGCAGCCGGCCTGCGTTCTCGTAGATGAACAGGACGTTATGGTCCCAGCCGTACTCGCCGATCAGGCCGAGAAACCGCTCCGGCGCGGGCGCGGGTTTGTCGGCCGCTTGACGCTTGTACACAACGCCGCCAATTCGAATTTCGTCGTCGGCAGGGAGCTCGACCTGAGTCCCGAACCCAATGCGGTCATCGGTGATCAGCCCATCGCCTGACCACCGCAGGCGGAGCCGTCGCGGCGCGCTGTCGAGGTACAAGCCGCCGTTGTGCTCGACAAAGCCGACCATGCCGCGCGGGCCCGCGTACGTCCCATCTACACGTCGCGATGTGTCGGGAGGGATATCTGTTGTCGTCGCCGGGGTCGAGACGCTGCTTGATTTGTCCTTGGCGAGCATCAGCCCGAGTGCGAAGTCCGCGATGCGGTCGTTGATGGCGGAGGCGACGTCGCAATTGTTCACCACCACGACGCCGATGCCGGGCTCGGGCATGAAGTAGAGACTGGTTACAAAGCCGTAGACCGCGCCGCCGTGGCCGTAGCGTTTACGGCCCTGGAAATCGTCGATGCTGAAACCGATGCCGAACGTCGACCCTTCGAATTGCGGTGTGAACATCGCGTCGAGCGTTTCAGGCTTGATGATTCCGCCGCCTCGATGCAGCATTGCGATGATGAAACGGCCCAAATCGTTTACGGACGTATAGAGGCTGCCAGCGGGCGCCATGCCGAGTTGGAACGTCGGCGCGGCGAACTCGCGGCCGTCGTAGGACCACATCAATCCCGTCGCGAGTTGATCGGCAAACGAGTCCAGCGGTTCGAAGGCGGACGATTTCATGCCCAGTGGGTCGAGTACGGCGTGCTTGACGTAATTCGTGAAAGGTTCTCGCTTCAGTTTCTCGAGCGTGTAGCCGACCACGGCAATTCCCGCGTTCGAATACTTCGTGCGCTTTCCCGGTTCGTAGACGATTGGAGCGCCCGCAAGACTGGCCACGCTCTCGGCAAGCGTCGCACCCGTGTCGTCAAAGTAGTTGCCGCGAGGCGGCTCGCGGACGAGACCGCTGCGGTGCGACATGAGGTGGCGCAACGTGATCGGCGAGGCGAACGAATTGGCCGGGGCGAATTCGGGAACGTACGTCGAGACCGGCGCATCAAGATCGATCTCGCTGCGCTCGACAAGCTGCATCACCGCAATGTCGGTGAAAAGTTTCGAGACCGAGCCAACGCGCCAGACCGACTCTGCCGTCGCGGGAACTTCCTGGCCGTACCGCGCCGTTCCGAAGCCGCGCGCCCAAGCAATTTCGTCATCGTCAACCAGCGCGATCGCGAGACCCGGGACCCCCTTGTCCGCCATTTCCTGCTCGATAAAAGGTGTAAGCCGCTCCGCAATCGGCACATAGTCGGTAGACGGGCCGATCGAAGTTTGCGCGAACGCGGTCGATAGGAAATAGAGTGCGAGAATCGGAAAGCGAGCAGACATGAGCGGCTAGACCTCGATCAATAACCCGATAGTACAAAACGCGCCACGACATAACCGAAATCGTCCGAATCGAGCGCGAGTCCGCGGGGGACACACTACATATGCTTCGGCGCGCCCCACCATTGGCTTCCGCCGTGGTCCAGGTGGAGGACCGCAATGTTATTGAGCCAGTGACCCGGGCCGTTCTGTTGGTAGAGCCTGAGGATGAAGTCCCAGTCCGCGCCTTGAAAGTGGTTGTACTCAGGGTATTGGTTTTCGCGGAAGTGTTCAGCGCGGACACATTGGAAAAAGCCGATCGGGACAAAGCCACTTTCCTTCACCCGCATCTTGCCCGGGCCATTCACCAATGAGTCCCACTCGTCCCAGGGGTCGATTTCGCCGACGAGAATTTTCGCGGTCGTCTCCGGCGTGAGCATCTTGCGTCGATCCGGCGCGACGAACGTGGCGTCGGGCGGGGCTTTCTCGATCTGGGCGAACATGTCCGGCGGGAGGAGGATGTCCGAATCGAGCACGAGTATGTATTCCCCGCGCGCGAGGGCGGCCGATTCGTTAATGACAAAGCCTTTTGCGTGGACACGGTCCTCCGTGAACGGCGAACGCACGATGCGCAGGTCCGGATAGGTCAACTCGATGGACGTGAGCAGATCGTCGGTCGCGTCGACCCCTGGAACGTAGGCGACGATGACTTCGAGTTTGCGCATGTCGAAATCGCGCTGGTGCGCGAGGCAGCGCAGAACTGCCTGGAGACGCCGGGTGAATCGGGTGCTGACGATCACAACGGAATACTTGACGTGCGGTAACGGCCGGGGCCTGGTTTTATCCCCTTCCCAGATGAGGACGTTTTGCGTGAATAGATAGCGATCGATGTTGATGCACGAGAGCCGCACCGGCGCGACGGTCGGCACGCGCGCGGGAACAATGTGAGAACTGGCGAACTCGGTCGGACGCGTCAAGGCGCCATCGCGCAGGAACACGTAGCGCCCTTCCGCGTCCACGTGCAGCGCCAATTTGTGCGAGTAGGCCTCCATCGGGCACATGAGCCGGATGTGGCGGCCGATCGCAAAGCCGATTTGATCGGCCAGACCGCCTCCGAAGGTGACCGAGATGGTGTAGGGCGCGTCGAGCCAAGCGAGCGGCGTGCTGGTCACCTCTTTACGCGTGATCGAAAACCACTGCACCGCGCCGGGGAGGTTGATGTTGTAGGAGTTTTCGAGTTGGAGGTCGTTGAAGCCCAACTCGCGGTCGGGCTTCATGTTGTTGATGATGTCGCGCGCGTGTTTGACCATATCGAGCTGTGCCTCGGGCAATTCGAGACGCGCCTTATCCACTGGGTCATAGTGTTTGGGTTGGTGTTGGCTGAACTGCATCGGCGATGGACACTCATCGCCCTCGAGAGCGCGAATCTCGGCGCCGCCCATGGCGCGTTTGAACGCGGCCGACCGATGATCGCAAATACGGTGCATGCGGCAACGCGAACACACGGGTCCCAGCGCCCGGTCGCGCTTCTTGAGGACAG
>CAYXRK010000054.1:6187-26429 GCA_964467615.1 uncultured Nitrospirales bacterium
CGTCAACGGTGGCGATGTAGGCCTCTTGCGTGTGCTCACGCGGCTTAAGGGGATCGTGAAAAATTTTGATGTGGCGGGTAAGGCGGCGGAACAGCGAGACGATGCTGTGAAGTTTGATGTGATCGCGCACGAGCATTGCGAGGAGGTAAGTGTCGATTTTGACCGGGCGCGAGGTGTAGCGGCCCAGGTAGATTTGCACTATTTTCGAGACGACCCACGGCGCGCGGCGGTAGAGGTCCTTCGCGAGGTCGAACGCCCGCTGGTGATGCTGCTGGTGATCGAGAAAGAACTGAAAACTGTTCGTGACGTTCGGCCAGCGCGATTCGTCGACCTGGCAGAACGGCAGGCCGATGATGTTCGCCTCGATTCCCCGCGCCTCGAGTGCGCCGGCGAGTTTACCGATGGTCGCCATCTCCTTGGCCGGGTCCGCCAACCGAGCGGCCTCGCGGAACGGCGGATCGATGGTCAAGTTCACGACCCGAACGGGCCATCCGGCAATTCGTTCGGCCAACGCTTCCGCTTCGCCCCGGAACGGCGGCGTAATAGACAATCGGACCGGGATATCAAGCGATTTGCAGGCGTCAAGCCAGGCGATTGCGCGCTCGTCGTCAATGGAATGCGGCAACAGATGAACATCAAGGATGGGTCGGCGCGCGATCGCGGCGAGACCGTCCGGCAAGGCCGTGCAATCCGTCATGAGCGAAGGCGCGACCGAACTCGCGCGCTCGGGATCGGTGATGTACGTGATCAGTTCGCGCAGAGAATCCGGAATTTCCCCGCTGAAGAACAGATCGACCTTCTGCGTCTTGAACACGGTCCGGGTGATGCGAAGCCACCGGATAACGTCGACCTGCTGGAACGGCTTGCCGCGATAGTTGTGCAGTGGGACCAACCCCCGGATCGGCGGGACGCGCGGGTGACGTACTTCAAGCGGCGCCGGAACGGCGGCCTCGGAGGTCGAGGGGGGGGCGGGTGCGATAGCGGCGGCGGTTTCGTGCATGAGGGATGTGAACGGTTAGAAACGCGATGACCGAAAAAGTATAGCAGCCTCTAGCCCGCCTACGTCGCCGGTTTCGCCTCGGGCGCGGCCGCCCTCACCAGCGAGCGACCCGCCAACAACGAATCGATCTCCAACCGCAGCGCCGTCGCGAACCCGCGCGACGCCCCCACGTGCACGGCCTGGACGATGCCGTCCTTCCCGATAACAACGGTCTGAGGGATCGCGTTCGCTTCGTAGGCCCATGCGGCCTGGTACTCCGGGTCGAGCGCGACCGTCACATCGATTTGCTGTTCGTCCAGGAACGCGCCCGCGGCCTCGGGGTCTTGGTCCACGCTGACCGCGTACACGACGACCTCGCGGCCTTCGTAGTGCTTGGCGAGAGCGGCAATTTCCGGCAACGACTCCCGGCACGGCGGACACCACGTCGCCCAGAAGTCGAGCACGACGATGTCCTTGTCGCGGTGCGCGGCCAAATCGAGCGTGCCGCCATCGAGCAGCGGGAGCGTGATTTCCGGCGCGGGTTTGCCCAACAGCGGATGCGGCCCAGAACCCCGGCCCAGCGACAGATAGAAAACAACAAACGTCGCGGCGACGAGCCCCCACATGATCCAGCGGCGCATCGCTTAGGCCTTTCCGGCCGCGAGGGATTCGAAACGGCCCTTGACGAATTGCGCAAGCGCCGCCGCTGCATTGAGCGGGCGAAGCATGACTTTCATCTCCACAATTTTGTTCTCTTCGTCGAGCGTGAAGAAATCCACGCCTTCGATGGTAAGCCCGTCGATACTTCCCCGGAACACCAGTGCAGCGCCGTCAGACTTCGTGTACTCGTCGATGTAGGTAAAGCCCTGGATCGCTTCGTCGACAAATCCGAACAGATGCAACACGTACGGTTTTTCGGTTACAGGCGTATACACCGCCGGGCTATGAAACACGACCGAATCCGACACCAGCGCCGCGATCGCGCCGTGGTCATGCGCCGCGACCGCGGCCTTCCATTGTTCAATGAATTCCCCGGGATTGCAGGCCATGAGGAAAGACGTACCCTTTCAGTACTCAATACTCGCCGCCGCAATGGTACACAAAAATGAATGAACTCGAATAATCTCTCCTGCGGAATACGGATCGAAGGCAAAACATTGAGCCGGTACCGGGCGCTCCAGTAGCATGCCGCACGCTTTGAGGTCATCCCATGTCGCTCCCGCGATACATCGGCGCCTACGCGTTGGCCGCCGCCGCCGTCGTCGCCGCTCCATTCGAACGGCTGCTGGATTTGCCCTCGGACTACACCAGTCACCGCGTCAGTCGGCTCGACGCAATTCCGTCCGGCGAGACGCAGACCTTGCTCGACATCGAAGGCCCCGGCGCGATCACGCACCTCTGGATGACGCTCGGACAGCACGACCCGCGCGGCGTCGTGTTGAGAATGTACTGGGACGACGAGACCGCGCCCAGCGTCGAGGCGCCCATCGCGGACTTCTTTGGCGTCGGCCACGGCCAGCTCGAACCGGAACTCTACTTCGGGACGCCGTGTCTCGCCGTCGCGCCGAAGAACGGATACAACGCGTATTTCCCGATGCCCTTCCGGAAGCATGCGCGCGTAACTGTAGCCAACGAGAACGGCGAAACACTGTCCGACGGCGGCGGTGTGTACTTCCAAGCCGACTACATGGCCTTCGCCGCGTTACCCGAGACCACGCCCTACTTCCACGCGCAATGGCGCAGGGAGGCCCCCGCTCAGCGCCGAGGCGCTCCGTACACCATTCTGAAGGCCCTGGGCGAGGGGTTCGTCGCGGGCGTCACCCTGCACGTTCGGACGCTGGATCGGTCCGACCGATGGTTCCACGGCGGCGGCGACATGCTCTTTATCGATGGGCGGACCGCGCCGGAAATTATCAAAGGTATCGGCGGCGAAGACTTCTTTGGCGAATCGTGGAGCTCAGCGTTGTTCGCCGGGCCGAACGCCGGATGCACCAGCCAGCGAAACGGGGAAGTGTCGATGTACCGCTTCTTTCTCGAAGGCCCGCCGCGGTTTAGCGAATCGGTCCGCGTGACCTACGGCGCGCTCGAGAACGAAATGACGAGCGTGGCGTATTGGTATCAACGCGGGCCCCACGCGGCATTCACCGTGTTGCCTCCGCGTGAACAGCGCGACCCGCGCTCCACGATCAAACCAGGAGAATTCGACCTCGGGTTTGCCGCACGGCCGCCGCTCGAGGTGGCGCTAGTTGGCCCCTTCGAAGGAGATATCGAGACAAAGACCCCGCTCGACGGAATGCATCCAATCGACACCAGCGTCGCGCTGGCGACCAACTATTCGCGCCCCTACAAAAACATATTTCCCGACCCCGAAAATCGCCGCGTGCAATGGGAACGCGCGGCGACGGACCTCCATTGGCTCGACCTCGAGGCGATCTACGAGCCGAAAATGCCCTTCGCGGGTGGCGTGCAGTTCATGCCCAACGCAATCGCATACGTGCTCATCCGCGTGAATGCATCCGACGCACGCGCCGCGATTCTCAACGTGGGACACGATGACGCCGTGAAAGTCTGGCTGAACGGCGCTGTCGCTGCGGACCTCGCGGAACGTTCCGGGTTTGGACGCGACCCGATCGAACTTAATCTTCGCAAGGGTCCCAACGAAGTGCTTCTCAAGGTCGCAAACGCGTGGAACACAAACTTCGCCGCGTTCGCGCTCGCCCTGTCATTCGAGAAAATCGAAGGTCTCTCGTTCGACGAGTTCGCGGGATTAACTCCCGCGCTGTCGGGGATTTAGGTATGCTGCTTGCAAATTGAACATTGAATATTCAATCTGCAAACATTCCAAATACGCCCCACCCCCGGAAGGGGTATTCATGAAAAATAAGCGTTTTTTAGCGTTATTATTGATTTGTGCTGTCGCGCCAACTCCCGCGTCCGCTCAACAACCCGATATCCCCTCCGATCCCGTCGCCCTTCTGCGCATCGGGTCGGACCAGACCGAGGCGATCAAGATCCACGATCACATTTATCTCGCGCTCGGATTCGGCAACTGCTTTATGGTGACGACGACTGAGGGCAACGTCATCATCGACACATCGTCCCCGATGCACGCCGCGCGCCAGAAGAAACTGTTGCAAGCAGTCGATGCCGGACCGATCAAGTACATCATCCTGACGCACGGCCACGGCGATCATCGCGGCGGGGTAAGCACGTGGAAGGAGCCGGGCACGGAGGTAATCGCGCAGCGCGAGTACGTCGAGTTTCTGCACTATCAGGAGCGGCTTGGCGGTTTCTACAACGAGCGCAACGCCGCGCAGTTCGGCGGACGCATACCCGGCGCGCCCGCGCGCGGCGTCGAGGGTAACTATCCCGCCGAAATCGACGCCACGATCCTGTTCGACGACGAACACCGGTTCACACTCGGCGGGACGGAATTCGTCCTCCACCATACGCCCGGCGAGACCTACGACCACTTGACCGTCTGGATTCCGGAGTACAAAGCGGCGTTCGTCGGCGACAATTATTACGCATCGTTTCCCAACATCTACACCTTGCGCGGCACCAAGCCGCGCTGGGCGCTCGACTATGTCGAGTCGTTAAACAAGGTGCTTGCCCTAAAGCCCGAGGTCCTCATTCCGAGTCACGGCATGCCGGTACACGGCAACGACGAAATCAGCCGGGTCGTCACGCGCTACCGGGACGCGATCGCGTACGTCCACGATGAGACCGTCAAAGGTATGAATGCCGGCAAGGACGTGTTCACGCTGATGAACGAGATCAAGCTGCCGTCCGCGCTCGACATCGGCGAATCCTACGGCAAGATTTCCTGGTCCGTCCGGGGCATCTACGAAGGGTACGTCGGTTGGTTCGACGGCAATCCCACCACGATGTACGAATCATCCCCGGCGGCCGCGTACCCGGAACTCGTGGCCATGGCGGGCGGCGCTGAAAAAATCGCCGCGCGCGCCGTCGAGTTGGTGGCCGCCGGCGAGTTGCTCAATGGCCTGCACCTCGCGGACATCGCGCTCACGGCGGCGCCGGACAACAAAACGGCGCTCCAAGCGAGGCTCACCGCTCTGCAAGCGTTGGTGGACGCCTCCGTCAACAGCAACGAAACCGGCTGGCTGCGTTACGGAATCGTCCAGACGCAGAAGAAACTCGACAAATAGATCGTCCGTCACTCGAAGGACAACGCGAAGCATGCCAGCCGCGCTCGAACGTAACGACCGCCGGGCCATCGCAGGGATATTGTGCGTGAGCGCCGGTGCGATCGGCTTCCTGGTTTGGCTCATCTATTTTCAGGAAGGCGTCCCGAACTACAGCAGCTCGTACGACGTTCTGCCCGGCGTCAACGCGCTGATGAACGGGCTCAGCACCTGCGCGATTTTGAGCGGACTCGTCGCGATCAAGAACCGCCGCATCCGAATTCACGCCGCGTGCCAGATCACTGCCGCTCTCTGCTCAGCGATTTTTCTCGTCTCGTATATCGTCTACCACAACGTCCACGGCGACACGAAGTTCCTCGGGACCGGCATTGTCCGCCCGATTTACTTTTTCATCCTGATCTCGCACATATCGCTCACCATTCCGACAATACCGATGGTTCTAACGACCTTCTATTTCGCGCTCACGCGCAACTTTCAGCGCCATCCCAAGTTGGCGCGAATTACCTGGCCCTTATGGTTGTACGTGTCGACGACCGGCGTCGCCATCTATTTCCTGCTTCGCGCCAATTCGTAAACACAAGGCGATACCATGCGCCGTCTTTGTGATATAAAGTTGGGTTCGATAATGAGGAATTAGTCATGGCTACCAAAGCCCGGCCGAATGGACCGTGCCCCTGCGGCAGCGGCAAGAAGTTCAAGCATTGTTGTGCTATCGACAGCGTTGCCGCAAGGAAACGCCGCAAGCGCAACCGAATCGTTGGGGCGGCGGCCCTCATCGCGATCATCGGCTTTTTCGCCGTGGTCGTGTCCGTCGGATACAACCGTGAAAACGCGAAAGCTCCCGCTGCGGTCCCCATTCAGCGCGCGTCTGCTCCCGCGCCAACGAACACGGCTGCTTCACCTATCGGACTGCCACCCGGGCCCGGGCCTGGCGCCATTTTCTATCCCAAGCACGAACATTGGCATTGGGACCCGCCCCTCCCCCTGCCCCCGGGCGAAGTGCCCGAGGGAAAAGTATGGAGCGGCGAGCACGGTCACTGGCACAACGCCAGCGATCTCGTGGTGAAAGTCACCGACCCAAAGACCGGCGAGTAGGTGGACTAAGACTTCGACCCGCCCTCCAGGAATTGCACGAGCGCCACGAGATCGTTTAGCCCCATCGTGTTGAGGAGGCCTTCCGGCATCACGGACTTGTCCGCGGTTTTCCGGCTGGAGATCGTCGACTTCGCGATGTCCATCCGGTTGCCGTTCACGTCGATAAGCGTCAGCGTGTCGTCCGTCTCGCCCGCTAGCATGCCGAGAATAGTCGAGAAATCGTCCAACTCCACCTCGAGCGCAACGTACTGGTCCGACACAACCTTCGAGGGAAACATGATTGACTCGAGAATGTCCCGACGCCGGAACCGGCTGGCCACGGTCGACAAGTCAGGCCCGCCGCCCTTGCCCACGGCGCCGTACACGTGACACTGCACGCACTTCGATCGCATGAAAACTTTCTCGCCGTAGCTGGTCGGCCGCACGTTGTACGCCATCGGATCGTACTCGAGATAGTCCGCCAGTTCATCGAAACTCATCTGGGCGAGCTCGCCGATGCCCTTCGCTTCCTCCCCTTCGATTTTCGCCAACAACGCCGCCGCGCGCTCCTGCCGTTGTTTCAGCGCGCCGGCCTTTCGCGCCTCGGCGGTCTTGCGCTCGTCGTCCGGCAGGAGTTCCAACGTCGACTGCCAAATATTCTCGATGTATCCGTCCATGCTGTTCGCGCCGCCGAACTCGCGTCCAAGGTCAAACCAGCCGGCGAGCTTGTCCCGTTGCTCCTTGGTCCACCCCTCCTTGACCGCGCGCAAGGCATAGGCAAGATGGATTTGCTCTTCTTGCGTCTTGTCGGGCGTTAGCTCCGCCAACAGCGCGTCTTGCACACCCGGAGTCTGCATGTACGAACACACCACCTGGAGCTCTCGATTGATGCCCCAGTCCGAGTGAGGAAACTTGGCGAGCAATCCCGGCCCGATCTCCTTCATGAAATCCGCGCGCCCGTGGCCCTCTTTGTCTTTTCCTGCATCGCGCATGAACGCCAGCGAAACCACGCGAAGATAATCGAGAAGCTGCTCTCCCTCGATATTCTCCTTGCCGTACTCCTGCAGTTTGGCAAAAATAGCGTCGGACTGGTCCGCCGTCCGTTGGGTGAAAATCAGCGCGACCAACCCCTCGAACGCGCCGTGCGGCCGCTTCTTGACGTCGTCCGAAAGCACCGCGCTCGTCCATTCACGCGGGTGGACCCGCTGCAGCGCTTCACGCGCCGAGTACCGCACGAATCGGTCGTCGTGATTGAGCAGCATGACCAACGCCGAACGAAGCTCGCGCGATGGTTCTTCATGCGACGTCGCGTCCAACCCCGCGCGCACAAGCGCCTCGCACGCCCGCCGAAGCACTACAGGATCCTTGTCATCAAGCATCGACGTCAGCGACTCGCGAACGTCCACCAACGCAAAAGTCCCCAGCAAGTAAACCGCCTGCGCCCGCACCTGCGCGTTCTTGTCCTTGAGCAGCCCCGCTAGATAGTCCAACGTCGGCATCGGGCCGGACGTCTGCAAAATTTCCAACGCCCGAAGCCGCTGGGCCACCGGCAAGTCCGCATTGCTCACCGCGCCCTTCAGGTCCTCTGCCCACGAACGCCCAAGTTTGTCTCTCACGTCTAGAATCGCCGCGCGGCCCCACGCGGATCGCGGCATCGGCTGCTCGAGCGCGGCGACAATGCCATCCGACTTCTTCTTCTCACGCGCCGGCCCGGTGTAACGCACCCGATACATTCCCCCGTGCGTCCCGCGCCCGCCGTTCGTAAAGTAAAGGTTGCCGTCGGGCCCGACGTCCATATCCGTCACGTTCAACGGTTCGCCCAACACGAAATCCACCGTCTGTCCCGAGTACGTCGCGCCGCTCGCCTCGGGAAATACCACACGAATCCGGCCACGCGACCAGTCGCCCATGAACAACGCGCCCTCGTACTGATCCGGGTACGCGTTGTGATAGTAGAAGCACACGCCGACCGGGGAGCCGCGCCCAACGTCGTCCACTGGCGGCAACGTGCCGATGTAGTACGACTGCATGTTCTCGCTCCCGGTCCGCCAGCCGTAGTCGCCCCCCGGAATGCAGTGCACCACGCGAATCGGCCGGTACCACGGCAGACCGTAGTCCCATTCCATGTCCGAATCGAACGTGAACACTTCACCCTCGAGGTTGATGTCCATGTCGAACGCGTTGCGGAACCCGCCCACGATCTCGCTCCACTGCCCGGTCTGAGGGTCCACCCGCTGAATCGTCCCTCCCGGCGCGACAACATGCGCCGCATGGCCGTTCGGATCCACGTACCGCGGCAACAGGTGATCTTCCTGAAGCCCCCGCGATGGCGACCACGGATTCACGGCGGATTGCGGGTGTGAATGGTTGCCGTACATCACGTAGAGGAACCCGTCCGGGCCCTTCAGAATCGTGTGCGGGCCGTGTTCACCGATGTCGCCGTTCGACTTCATCACCAGCGACACATCGTCCGCCTTGTCGTCCCCGTCGAAATCGCGCAGCCGGTACATCCCCGCGCCTTCCGGCCCCTTCGATTGCACCCAGATGTCCCCCGGCCCGGCGACGTATAGGCCCATCGCGGTCTTCACGTCCTCGCAGTAACTTATCTGCGATTCGTAAACCCCGTCGTGGTCATCATCGATCAAAATCCTCATCCCCCCGCTCTCGGACGCCACCACCGGCCGGCCCTTCCAATCGAACGTCATGTTGATCACCGAGCCGATCAGTTCGTCGGTCGCCACTTCCTCGACCACAAACCCTTCCGGCACCCGATACCGCGTGCCCGTCTTGTCCAACTTTTCCGTCCGCGTCGCGTCCACGTTCGGCATCAACAACACCTGCTCGTCGCGCGGCTTCATGCCCGTCGCGGGGGAATAGCGGCTCCGCGCCGCGGTCACACTCGGGTCCAGTAGTGACGCTGTTTGCGCACCGCCCGCTTCCTTGATCTCGATGTTCCTAAACCGGACTTCCATCGGCGGCCCTGCGTGCAACTGCAACGCGATGACCCCGCTCTTCGCGCCGCTCGGATCCGTGATGTCGCAGGTCACGTGCCCATTCAATTCAATCTTCACCTTGTCGCCTTCGCACGTGACGACGAATTGGTTCCAGTCCCCCTGCTTGGCCCACTGCTGCGTTTTCGCCTGGGCTTCCGGCGTCATCGCCTTCCAGTAGTCCATGAATCCGCGCTTTCGTTCCTCGTACAGCATCCCGAAATACGTCGCCTCGGCAACGTCCGCTTGATACCCCGCCACCACGTAGTCAGGCCGCTGCTCCGCTCGGAACTGGATTCCGCTGTTGTGATTGCGCAACTTCACCTCGGCGCGCAGCACGAAGTCCAAAAATTCCTTTCCGTACGAGAGGAAGCTGTTCTGCTTGATCTGCCCCTCCTTCGTGCGACCGACGATCTCCCCGTTCTCCACGCTCCACAGCGCCGGATCGCCAGACCATCCCGCAAGGTCCTTCCCATTGAACAACGGCGTGAAACCTTCCTCAGCCGCGCAAACGACCCCCGCCAAACCCACTCCAACAACGAAAACAAAAAAGTTGCGCATAGCCCACTCCATCCGGCACTCGCCGATTCCGCACAAACCCGTGATTGTAGTAATCGCCCCCCAGCGACACAAGCCCGCGAACAAAACCCAAACCCGTGCTACCTCGAAACTATCGTGGCATGGGCTTCCAGCCCATGCTGCTACCCCAGATTCCTCTACCCCGTCCCAGCGCGCCCCTTCAGCTAATCGTGCACGTGCCGCTTCGAAAATACGCTGGCCATTGTTCACCCACAGATTAGCTCAAGACCCCCCTTTCCCGTTCGCCCTGAGAGCATGTGAAAAAATCGATTACGTATGCATTGCGTGACGTGCATTCACCAGTCGGCAAGCTCAAAACCTGCCCTTTTCCGTTCGTCCTGAGGGTGTCGAAGGATGGCGGAAAAGGGGAGGTTTTGGGCGGGCCTTGCTCAATCCAGATTTTTTCACACGCTCTGAGGGTGTCGAAGGGTGAACGGGAAAGGGGGGTCTTGAGCGGTCCTCTCGCCGGAAGCCGCATCAATTTTCATCCGTTCCAGGTGAAAGCCCGCTTTCATGACAACTCGCAATCGCGATCGAGTAATTCGCGCCGGACACCGCAATTTCTCCTGCACAATCTCGCACACGTAACGGTTCCAAAGACGGCGTCTCTCGGCCTCTCCAATCCCGCCTCCGCGCATTACTTGAGCCGCACATCAAACACGTCGAATTCCTCAGACGTCTCCTCGAATCTCAACACAAACGGCAGCGGGCCCCAGAAGTGCGAATGGAAACCCGCGCCCGTTTCACGGGACATAGTGCGCACGGGCGGGGAATTGCGGACGCCGAGCACTAGGCGCGGGTGCAGGAACGGCTGTGCGGTTTCGAGCGTGCTCGGGCTGTTGCGCGGGACGATGAGGACGCTGCCCGGGGTCAGGCCTTCTTTATCGTTGTAGGCGCGGAAACCGGCGGCCTCCATATACCACTGGAAACCCCAATGGCCTTGGAAGCGCACGGCAGGTTTCGGATCGCGAAACTTCGCGTCGAGTTCGTGGGCAGCGTCGCGATGCGAATTTGCCAATGACGCGTCGCCCGATGCCACCGACCACGCAACGACAAACGACGCGATAACCGGCAACGCAAAACGGTAACTAATTCCCGCCATCCACGCCGGGGAGGGCGAGGCTCCCGCCGAGCCGGAATCCCCCTCCTTTGGTAAGGGAGGGGCTAGGGGAGGGTTCGATTTGGCCGCGATCGCCCTCGCGACGAGTATCCCTGCCGCCGGCGCGCACGCCAGCAACGTCCGCCCATTCACCGTCCAATTCACGGACCCGGCAAACACGACAATCCCGAGCACCCACAAACACAACAACGCGCCGTGCGCGAAGTCTTCACGGCGAATCGACGCCATTGCGAGAACCGCCAAGTGAATCCCCGCCGCGATCATCAGCGACGCTTGCAGCGCGAATCCCCAACGGACGCCACTCTCCGGCGCGATGAGGCGGCTGTCCAAACGGCCCAGCGCGAACAATGCGCCGAGCGCGATCGGCCATAGCGCGAAGACCAGCCAGCGCCGCCAGCCGCGCCACATCAGCGGCGCGAAACACACCACCGAAGCCAAACACCCCCCGGAAAACGCGAGCGCCACGAGCGATCGATGGACGAAGGACAGTACCCGGTCCTCCGACGTGTGCTCGGACGCAAACGCGACCGTGCCAAAGACCATGCTTTTCCCGAACAACGAGAGCGTCAGAAAGTGGTACGCCGCGATCGCCGCCACGGGCGCAAGAAACCACGCCAGCACCTTCCAACGCCGGGGTGCTTGCAGCAGCGTATACGCCGCGAGCAGGGGAACGAGCGTTACGGCGGCGTACTTCACGAACATTCCCAGAACGATAAGCGCCGCCGCAAACGCCAAATGCCGCCAGCGGCCTTCCTCGATCCCCACGATCCACCAAAACACCGCCCACACGTACAGCGCGAGCAGCGGCATGTCGCTCATTACCGACGCTCCCGACACCAGGAACGCTGGCGTCAGCACCGTCGCCAATACGGCCAACACAGGCATCGAGCACAGTCGCGCCGCCAACCGGTACGTCCCCAGTCCCGCCAGCGCTGCTGGAACGAGAAACACCGCGTGCAACGCCGGCTCGCTCCACCCCACCAGCCAAGCCGCCGCCGCGATGAAGTACCCCACACCCGGCGGGTTCATCGTGATCTCGTACATCGGCAGCGGAGCGATGTGCCAATTCACGGCAAAATCAAAAAAATGAATCGGGTCTTCGTGGATGTGTTTCGCCAGCCAAAGGAACAGCGGATCGTCGATGTGGAACGCGCGGTCGAGGAACGGAAGTAGCAAGATCGGCGGTAAAAGGAGGGAAAACCAAGCGCCCCAAGCAGATTTCGGAGCGATCTTCACGGCGATTGAAGTCATCGGGGGCATCCGGGGCGACGTTGCGGTGCATCCGCGAGGGTGCTACCAGTATAATCGTCGGCTTCCGTAGGGTTGCTGGGGCCGCCTTCTCAATTTCCGCCACGCTCGTGGTGTATTTTTCACGTGGATGACCATGCCAGTTATGACCGACGAATTGACCATTACCAACACGCTCGGGCTGCATCTCCGGCCTGCGCAACAACTTGTGCAAACCGTCCTGAACTTTGCCTGCGAGGTGTTCATCAGCAAGGACGGCCAGCGCGTAAACGCCAAGAGTATCATGGGGTTGCTCACGCTCGCCGCCGCCCGCGGCACCCGCCTGAGCATCACCTGCGACGGCGACGACGCGGAGGACGCGCTCAAAGCGGTCCGGGCGCTGATTGAGTCGGGTTTCGGGGAGCAATAATGCAGGTCACGCTGCGCGGCATCCCCGCCTCTCCCGGCATCGCCATAGGCCCCGCAGTCACCTATCGCGTCGAGGCGCTCGAGCCTCCCAAATACGCGATTGACGACCCAGCGGCGGAGCTCGCGCGGTACGACGAGGCGGCGGCGCGGGTCCGCGCGGAACTGGAGCGGATGCGCGATCGCACGCTTGACGAACTCGGTCCACACCACGCCGCCATTTTCGACGCACACCTAGCGATTCTGGATGACGTCGCGCTCCGGCCCGAGTTGCAGCGGCGGTTGCGCGAAGAAAGACTGAACGTCGACTTTCTCCTTCACGACATCGTGTCGTCCTACGCGGCGCTCATCAAGAGCATAGACGATCCTCAGTTTCGCGAGCGCGCCAGCGATTTTGTCGACGTCGGCCAGCGGGTGATGAGCCACTTGCTCCAAACGGAACTCGAGAATCTGCAACATCTCGATCATGCCAGCGTAATCGTCGCGCACGAGTTGACGCCAAGCGAAACGATCAACATGGACATGACCAACGTGCTCGGCTTGGTGACGGACGCCGGCGGCCCAACCTCGCACATGGCCATCCTGGCGCGGGCGTTCGAAGTCCCGGCTGTCGTGGGGCTGCGTTTCGCGGGGCTGCACGTATCGCCGAACGATACGGTGATTGTTGATGGGACCCGCGGCAAAGTGTACGTGCGGCCGAAGAAAGTGACGCTCGAGCGGTACGAACGCTGGAAAAAGCGCCGCGAGAAGGCCCGCCGCGCGCTGTTGGAACGGGGGTTCGAAGGACCGGTCAAGACCCAAGACGGACACCGAGTCGTAACGCTCGCGAACATCGAACTTCCGCTTGAAACGGAAGCATGCAAGCGGGCGCATTGCGAGGGGATCGGGCTCTATCGCACGGAATACTTGTTTTTGAACCGCACCACGCCGCCCGCCGAGGAAGAGCAGTACGAGGCGTACCGGGGCGTGCTCGAGCGCATGTCGGGTATGCCGGTAACGATTCGGACGCTCGACCTGGGCGGCGACAAAGTCACCTCGGCTTGGGACGAGCGCAAGGAATCGAACCCGCAGTTAGGCTGGCGCGCGATTCGGTTTTGCCTGGATAGACCGGACATCTTCAAGGCCCAACTGCGCGCGCTGTTGCGGGCGGGCGAATACGGCGATCTACGCGTAATGTTTCCGATGATCTCGGGAGTTGACGTACTGCGCGAAGCGATCACGGTCGTCGATCAGGTCAAGGCGGATCTCGCGGGACGCCGCGTTCCACACAACGCGAACATCCCGTTGGGCTGCATGATCGAGGTGCCTGGGGCCGTGGAAATGGCGCCCGAGTTGGCGGCGCTCTGCCAGTTTTTCTCGATCGGCACGAACGATCTCATCCAGTATTGTCTCGCCGTCGATCGCACCAACGAGCGTACCGCGCACCTGTACGATTCGGGGCACCCGGCGGTATTGCGCATGCTCAAACGGACGCTCGAGGCCGCCCGCAAGGCGGGCATCGGTTGTTCCATTTGCGGCGAAATGGCGGGCGACCCGGCGTTGATCGAACTGCTGGTGGGCATGGGTTTCGAGGAGCTCAGCATGTCTTCGGTGTCGTTGCCCGGAGTACGCGCGGAGATCGCCGCGCTGAAACTTCCGGTCGCGAAACGGTTCGCGTCAAAAGCGCTCCGGGCGCAATCCGCGTCGGACGTGACGGCGCTGTTGGCCGAGCGTAGCGAACGGAGGGGTTCGGGAAAAACGGCATCGAGCGGCGCAACGTGAAGACGCGCGTAACCATTCTCGGATCGACTGGGTCCGTAGGGCTCAGCGCGCTCGAGGTGATACGCGCGCATCCAGATCGGTTTGAAGTCGTGGGATTGGCGGCCGGCCGCAGCGTCGAGGCGATGCTCGAACAAGTCCGCGAATTTTCACCGGCTTTCGTAGCCATGTCCGACGAGGCGGCTGCGACGAGACTGTCCGGGGCCGGTATAGCGGCGCAGGTGTTGCGCGGGCCGGAGGGCGTGGCCGAGTTGGCGTCCATGGACGTTGACATCGTGCTCTGCGCGATTGTGGGCGCGGCCGGTCTGGGCCCGGTGATGAGCGCGATTGACGCCGGAAACCGCATTGCGCTCGCGAACAAGGAGCCGATGGTGATGGCGGGCCGCTTGATCACGGAGCGGGCCCGCAAGTGCGGGGTCGAGATTCTGCCGGTAGACAGCGAACACAACGCGATCTTCCAGTGTCTTCACGGAAATCGGATGAACGAGGTGTACAAGGTCCACCTGACCGCGTCAGGCGGCCCGTTTTACAAGCACCGCCCCGAGGAACTCGAGCACGTGACTCCGGCGCAGGCCACAAGCCACCCGACATGGAACATGGGCGCGAAGATCAGCGTTGATTCCGCGACGCTGATGAACAAAGGCCTGGAAATTATCGAGGCGCGTTGGTTGTTCGATTTGCCGCTCGACAAGATCAACGTGCTCATTCATCCGCGAAGCATCGTGCACAGTCTGGTGGAATTTGTGGACGGCAGTATCCTCGCCCATCTCGGCGTAACGGACATGAAATTGCCGATCCAGTTCGCGCTGACTTGGCCGGAGCGTGTAGAATCGCCGGTAGCGCGGCTCGATTTGACCGCGATGGGTCCGCTTACGTTCGCCGTTCCAGACGTTGAGCAATTTCCCTGCTTGGCCCTCGCGCGAGGCGCGGCGCAACGCGGCGGGACAGCGCCTGCCGTGCTGAACGCGGCGAACGAAGAGGCGGTCGCGGCATTCCGGCGCGAAGAACTCGGGTTCACCGGCATCGCGAGGGTAGTCCAGGAGGTCCTATCTAACATGGTTATCACGGACGATACCGACTTGCCGACGGTGCTCGCCGCGGACGCCGAAGCGCGCCGCCGCGCCAGGGCGGCAGTAGGCACGAAGTTGGCGGCGCGAACATGACGATCATCGACATCGCCGTATTCCTCTTCGTGCTCGGTCTACTGATCTTCGTGCACGAGTTTGGACACTTTCTCGCCGCGAAGATGTGCGGCATCTACGTCGACCGCTTTAGCCTTGGCATGCCGCCCCGAATTTTCGGGCTCCGCTACGGCGAAACGGACTATTGCATCGGCGCGCTCCCGATAGGCGGTTACGTCAAGATGGCGGGCCAGGAAGATTCGCCGCTTTCCGAGGAAGAGCGCCAGGGAACCTATGGCCATGTGCCGCCCGAGCGGTGGTACAACAACAAGCCCAAGCACCAGCGCGCGTTCGTGTTAATCGCCGGGCCCGCGATGAATCTTTTGCTCGGTTTCGTGATCTACCTCGTGATGACCGGGATCGGCGGCGAAGTGCCGCTGACACAGGTCGACAACAGGGTCGGCGTAGTCCAGGAAGACTCCCCCGCGGCAAACGCTCCCCTCTACGCCGCGCTCGAGAACGGCGCCAGGCCCGAATTCGACGGCACGCCGGACGCCGCCGGTCTGCAAACGGGTGATCGAATTCTGCGGGCCAACGGCAACGAGGTTCACGGCATCATCGAGGTGGTGGCGGTCGAGGCCGTCTTGAACGAAGGCAAGACGAGTATCTTCGAGATCGAGCGCGCGATGCCGGACGGCTCGACAAAACTGTTCTATTCGCCGGTTGAATCAAAAGTAATGGACGAGTCAAAGCTCGCGCGGTTCGGCATCGAGCCATACGCCGCGGGACTGGTCGAACAGGTGCGTCCCGGAATGGCCGCAGAGGAAGCGGGACTGCGCAACGGCGATGTCATCGTGCGCGCCGACGGCGAGCCCGTCGACAGAAACGCGTTCAGCGATTTGGTCCGAAAGGCCCCGGCGGGCGCGGAGATTTCGATTACGGTCCTTCGCGGCGGCGATCCCATCGAGCTTCCGGTGAAGACAAGCAGCCGCGGGGAGATTTCTGGAATAGCCTTCACGCCGCCGCTCGATCCGTTCGTGGCGTTTGCGCTCGAGACGAAACCGACGGTGGTGATGAAGGATCCGGCATACCTTGACCAGTTCGGGATTCGCGAAGGGGACACCATCCTTTCGGTCAAGGATGTGATGGGAACGGAACAAAGCTTTCAACGGATCGGGCGATTCCCGTCGCATACACGTTTGACAGTGTCATTCGGCGGCGCATCTGGCGCGGAGTCGACGAGCGCGAAGGAGTCGACGCTTCGTGCGGATCAGCTTGCTGCACTTATCACGGGAATGCCTGAGAATTCTCCCGTAACGGTGGCGGGCATTTCCGAGGAAGCCAAGACGAAAACGGGCCTCCAACAGCGAGACCGGTTGGTGGAAATCGGCGGCGGACCTGCATCGATCGGCGTGCTCCGAGACATTCAACAGGACCTCGCGGGCGGCAGCGTTTCGATCAAGGTAAAGCGGCCGGAGATATTGCGCGGCATCTGGCAAGGGGCGAAGGAATTCGACGCGCAGATCGAGGTCGCGTCGGTGCAGGAGATCGGCGTCATTTGGGGCGTCGAAAAAGTCTTCTATCGCGTGCCGCCGTCGGAAGTCGTGCCGGCGGCGTGGGACAGAACAGTCGGCGCGGCCGACCAAGTGGCGTCCACGCTGTGGGCGCTTGTCACGCGTCAACTAAGCCCGAAGTTGCTTGGCGGGCCGGTGATGATCTACGAGGCGACAACGATCGCCGCGAAAACGAACTTTGTTTATTTCCTCGGCATCATCGCCATGATCAGCGTGAATTTGTGCATATTTAATTTGCTTCCGCTTCCGGTGTTGGATGGCGGCCAGTTGATGTTTATAGGCATCGAGGCCATCCGGCGCAGGCCGGTTTCCATTCGAATCCAAGAGGCCGTGCAACAGGTCGGCCTGTTGCTCATCGTCAGCCTCTTGATATTCGTAACGTTTAACGACGTCAGCCGGGTGCTGAACCGATTTCTTCCGTAACACTCACTCGGCTCGGCGATCACACCCGTCGTCAGGCGTGCGGGTGCGCCCGCTTGTAAATTTCCTTCAGCCGGTCGATCCCTACGTGCGTGTATATCTGCGTGCTCGTGAGGCTTTCGTGGCCAAGCAGCTCTTGGACGACGCGCAGGTCCGCGCCGGCGTTGAGCAAGTGTGTTGCGAAGGTATGCCGGAGCGTGTGCGGCGAAATCTCGCGGCGGCCCGGCAGCACTTGGCGCACATATTTCTCGACGATACGCTGCACGCTCCGTGTCGTCAGCGGTCCTCCGCGATGGTTAACGAACAGACGCTCTCCGCGCGGATTCCCGAGTTGATGGCGGACGCGAAGGTATTGGTCCACGGCTTTCACGGCGTACCGGCCGAGATGCGCGATGCGCTCCTTGCGCCGCTTACCGAGGACGCGAATCGTCCCGCCGACGAGGTCCACGTCGCGTGTGCGAAGGCCGGCAAGTTCGGCGGCGCGAATGCCGCTCGAGTACAGCACTTCGAGCAGCGCGCGATCGCGTACACCGAGAGGTTCGCTCGTGTCGGGCGCTTCGATGAGCGCGGTGACTTCCGGAATGCTCAATACGTCGGGCAGTTCGCGGGAGAGTTTCGGTGACTTCACCGGCTTGGCGGGATTTTCAGAAAGTTTGCCCATGCGTACGTAAAACTTGTACGCGGCGCGCAACGCGGCGAGCTTTCGCGCCGCGGTCCTCGGCGCTGCGCCGCCGGCGCGCATGTGGCCGAGAAAGGCGCGGATGTCGTTTCGGTCCGCGCGGGCGAGAATTGTGCGGTCGCCTTCCGGAGGGGCCTCGTCGCCCGGATCGGGACCTCGCGTGAGGTACGCGCAGAATTGGTGAAGGTCGGCGATGTACGCACGGATGGTGTGGACGGAGAATCCGCGCTCGGCTTCGAGATGGTCCGCGAAGTCGTCAAATCCCGAAACGGTCCCCCGTTCCACGGCGCGTATTCCCCCCGTTGAGACTGCGCCCTGCATTCGAACGCCGCGCTACTTCGCGGCGGACCTCTTTCGCGTGGACGTTTTCGCGCGCGGTTTGGCTTTTGACTTTCTCGCCGGCGCGTCCGCGAGAAGTTGAAGCGCGGCGTCGAGCGTGAAATCTTCGACCTTGCCGTTCTTGGGCAACGAAGCGTTCGCCGTGCCGTTGGTCACGTACGGGCCGTATTTCCCCTCGCACAATTCTACCGTGGTCTTCGTGGCCGGGTCCGTGCCCAGTTCGCGCAGCACCGTCTTCGTGGCGCGTCGGGACTTTTTCGGTTCAGCGATTAATGCCAAGGCCCGTTCGAGCGTGATCTCGTATACGTCCTCGTCTTTCGGGATGCTGCGGAAGTCGTCGCCGCACTTTACGAAGGGCCCGAATCGTCCGATCGTCGCCGAGACCGTCTCGCCCTTTTCCGGGTGTTTGCCGAGTTCGCGCGGAAGCGACAACAACCTCAGCGCGAGCGAGAGATCGACCTCCCCGACCGGTTTGTCCTTCGGGATGCTGGCGCGTTTCGGGCGCTTGTTGTCATCGCTGACTTCGCCTAACTGAACATAGGGTCCGTATGGGCCGATGAGCGCGTAAATTTTTTGGCCGGTCACTGGGTCTAGTCCAATGGCTTCGTTGCCCTTGGCTTTCTCGCGCAAAAGTGTGACGGCGCGCTCTGCGGTAAGCTCCTCGAAGAGAATGTCATTGGGTACCGTGGCGGTGTTGTCGGCGCCGCCTTCGCCGCGCTGAATGAAAGGGGCCGTACGCCCGATCCGTACGACCAACTTCTCGCCTGTTTGCGGATCCGATCCCAACAAGATCTTCGGATAATCGATCTCTTTTTCGTTCTGTTCGATGGCAGGTTTGAGACCGCGCCCGAATTCCCCTCCGCCCTTGTAGAATTCGTCCAGAAATTCCCCGCGTTCCTGATGGCCTTGTGCTATCGCATCGAGCGCGTCCTCCATGCGGGCGGTGAATCCGGGGTCCACGTATTCGCCGAAGTGTTCTTTGAGGAGCAGCGTCACCGCGACGCCGAGGAACGTGGGCACGAGGGCCTTGCCGAGCAGTTCGACGTAGCCGCGCTGCTGGATGGTCGAAATCGTCGGCGCGTAGGTAGACGGCCGCCCGATGCCTTCTTCATCGAGGCGTTGGATGAGAGACGCCTCGGTGTAGCGGGCAGGCGGTTGTGTCTCGTGGAGCGCCGGCTCGACTTTTTCCAGCGCGACCTTTTCGCCTGGGCCGACGCCCCAGCCGTTTTCGATGCGCGGAAGTTCCGTGTCTTGTTGCGCGGTATCCGAGACTTTTAGAAAGCCCGGAAACGTGACGACAGAGCCGTTCGCTCTGAACACCGCCGTTTTCGCGACCCCCTTGGCTTCAATTTCGATCACCGTCCGCAACAACTGCGCATCGGCCATCTGGCAGGCTATCGTGCGGTTCCAAATAAGCCGGTAGAGCTTGAGTTGCGCGTCATCGAGATACGCTTTGACCTGCTCCGGGCGTCGGCGAAGGTGCGTCGGGCGAATCGCCTCGTGCGCCTCTTGCGCGAGTTTGGACTTCGTCGCGAACTGGCGGCGCTCGTGGTACTTCGCGCCGTAGGTCGACGTGATCATCGTCTCCGCCTCTCGCAGCGCTTCCTCGCTGAGCGCGACCGAGTCCGTACGCATGTAGGTGATGAGGCCTTCGCGCTCGCCGCCGCCAAGGTCTACTCCTTCATACAATTGCTGCGCGAATTGCATGGTCTGCCGCGGCGAAAACCCGAGCAGTCCGCTCGCGGCGCGTTGCAGACTCGAGGTGATGAACGGCGGATCGGGCCGCAGTT
>CAYXRK010000055.1:0-1666 GCA_964467615.1 uncultured Nitrospirales bacterium
GATGACCACCAGCAGTTCGATTAGGGTAAAGCCTCTCCGGTTCATCACAGGTACTTCCTCCGCAAGAATAGGTCCCATAGTGCCCCGCGTCATTCTAAACCACGCCGGCGGTAAAAGGCCAAGAACAGAGATCACGCACTGGTGGGTCAATAACTTCGAAAACAAGCCACGACCTACGAGAGCGGAACTCTCCCGTTGCCCTCAACAGAACCAAAGAAAACCGCCCCGGACCGCTATGCAGCCGGTCCGGGGCGCAACGAAATTCAACAGAGTGGACTGGGACTTACCCGCCGATGTAACTCGTCACCCACGCCGTGGGCTCGTTAATCGGCGCGCCATTTTGGGGATACTTCTGGAATTCCACGTGGCCGTCCATGAACAGTACGTTCGACCCGCCCGGAATGTGGCTGAAGATAGACGGTACCGTGGCGATTTCGTCGGCCATGACCCAAACGCTGCTTTGGCTGGCATTAACGGCGCCTGGGTTGTTGATATCCGTGATTAGGAACCGTTCGATCCCTTCCCGCAACCGATAAATCGTGTTACCCGACGCGTTGCCGCAACCGGGGCCCGTGGGCGCATCGCAGAAAGACGCCATGGTGCTGAACGGGAAATCGTCGAAATTGTAATCGTCGCCGATCGTCGCGGGTTGATCCGCTGGCGCAGTGAGCGAAAGCGCCGCGACCAGCGCCGCCACCAATTGACGGGCCATGGGTGCGTTTGCGGGAATGTTAACGTCGTCGTTGGGGGGCAGGCCCGTCGCGGAGAAGGCAATCGTGTTGATCGCGGTATTGTCGATCTTGTCAAATACGTGGCCGAGGTAGAAATAGCTCTCGTCGGTGAGCGCCACGCCGCGGCCACCTTGGGTACAGTGGTACATCAAGTCCGGCATGTCCGTGAGTTCGTTATTGATGTCGTCCGTTGACCAGCTGGCGTCCGAGGGACACACGATCACGTTGAGGTCCGGCATGTATTCGGGATACATCGCGTCCATATCGTAAAAGAAAGCGCCAGTGAACTCGATGTCTCCGGTCAGCGGAAAGTTCCCATTGCCGTCCAGGGTCTCACAGTCGACGGTCTCATCATAATAGGAGGACGCCCTCGGAAACTTCTCGCCTCTCGCCTCGTTCGCGTACATCTTGAGCGAGAGCCCCATTTGTTTCAGATTGTTTGCGCATGATGCGCGCCGCGCCGCTTCCCTCGCCCGTGCGAGCGCCGGAAGGAGGATGGCGGCCAGGATGCCGATGATCGCGATGACCACCAGCAACTCGATTAGTGTGAAGCCTTGCTTTCTCATGTGCGTGCTACGTCCTTTACCAGTTGCTGCTTGAATGACACCTAACCCAAGGACTACCCGTGGGAAAAGCTACAGAGAAAAACTTGCGATTGGCCGACCGCCCAGGAAGGGAGTATCGGTTCACCGGATTCGCTGGCATAACTATACGCATCGTACGTTAGACCTTCATTTGCGACCGACCAAATTCCTGAACGACAACACGCGACGCCGATCAGACTCGTTTAATCCCCGAATCGGGCAAGCGGTTCCGAGTTCGATTCGCTTGCCCTCCGCGCTATTCTCTATTTTCTAGTTATCCGCTGTCATTGATTGTCGTCACGAGGCAATGTCGCGTCGCCAGGCAACCCGACATAGATGCCGTGCATGTTC
>CAYXRK010000055.1:1766-25909 GCA_964467615.1 uncultured Nitrospirales bacterium
CGACGTAGGCCGAGATTTCCTTCGCGACGGTATAGAAGTTTGGCATGCCGGGAATGTGGCTTCGCACATCGATAAGGCCGAGGACTGGCATGATCCACGGCGAGATCATGGGCGAGAACCCAAGCGGGCTTGCCGCCATGCCGGCGGCGCCGTCGTCCGGCCCGGTAAAGATAAGACAGGGCGCGAACGCCAGCAGTAGAAATATAGCGATCGTTTTGCGCTTTACGGGCGGATCGAGGAAGCGCACGAAAGGTACAGCAATGAACATCGACCAGATTTGACCGGTGTGCATAAAGAACCGGCCGCCGTAATTCAGGAACATGAGCGACATGGCGGCGATCTGCGCAACGAGTGCTTGGTTGCGCGCCTCGCGCCAACTCACCATCGACAGCGCGCGCGCGGCGAGCAGGATGTAGACGACATTTACGCTGAGCAACCAACAAATCCGCAGAACAACGTCGGGCATGTATGCGAGAACTCCGAATTGCCTTGGGTTCTGTTGTTGGGTGAACCACTCCGCGTGCGCAAGCATGCGAAAAGCCCATGGCGAGTAGCAGGTCAGCGAGAGCGCGAGGATGAAGAGGTATTGACGAAGGTACTCGCGCCGATGCAGCGAGAACAGGCCGAGTCCGAGGAGGAACAACGGTGGAATTCCGCTGTGCAAATACAGCATCACGACGGAGAGGAGCGCGGTAAGCACGACGCGGCGCGCCAGGAATGTCACCAACGCGAGGAGCGACAAGTTCGTTGCGAGCGTGCTCGGCGTCGTCATGTAGGCGTGGCCCATCATGTCGAACGCCGCGCCGCTGATCAGCATCGAGGCGAAGGCGCGGCGCGCGTCGAACAGCCACCTTGCGACGTACCACGCGGTAAGCACGACCATCGGCGCCAGCAGCGCGTGAATAAGGTTATAGCCCGCGAAAACGTCTCCGCCGAAGGGAAGGCTCAGCGCCGCGATCAAGATATGAAATACGGGCGGATAAAGATGAGGGCGGCCGATCGGGGCGTAGAACGTATCGTCCCAGGTGGGAATCGCGCCCTGCTCCAGAATCATCCGGGCGATGGCGATGTGATAGTACGAGTCTGGAGGAATGGGCGTGAGGTTGTTCCAGGACAGCAACAACACCGAGGCCATCACGCCGATGCAGGCAAGACCGATGTAGTCCAGCCGCTCAAGCCGGAACCAGAGCGGGCGTTTGGTCCAATCCGGTTCGGGCGCTTCGATGGGGGCCGTCTTGAGTTTCGCGCCTTGGCGCAGGATCGGTATCAGGGCGAGGGCCCAGAAGCCGCCGCCCAGGAACCACAACAGGCCGAGCAGGCCGAGCAACCACGCGACGGCGGCTTTTACGGCCGTGGCGATAGGCGATCGCGTCGGGAGTGCGTAGAGCCAAAGCGCAACGCCTCCCACGAGACCCGTGGCGACGTGGAACCCCGCGCGACACCAGTCGTCACCCGAGGTACGGCGAAAAAAGCCCTCCAACGCCGAACACAGAAAGATGGGAAACAGGAGTATGCGCGCAACGCCGCGGAGGGCGGCGTCAACTTGGGTGGTTCGTCCGGGCATGCCCTACGTTAACATCTTTCGCGCCAATCGTTTCCGGCGTCAGATTCCAGCATCGCCGAAATCGACGACCTCGACACCACCGTCGACGACTTGCAAGAACAAGGTGTCCTCGGCCGCGAGCGGCTTATCGAATTCGACTTTTAGCTCGAGCGCGCCCAGTTGACCCTTCGCGGGTAGCGCGAGATGCCGACGGAGAAATGCGATTGGGGGCGCGTCGACGCGCGTCTCGAACACCGGTCCCGTCTTGGTGACTTCGATGGCGTATCCAGGGCCTTTGATGCGTTGCCCTTCGTGAATGTCGAGGACATCTTTGCGCAACACGACGTTTTCAAACCCGGTGGTAACGTAGTTCGCTGCGGTGGGAGTTAAGAAGAACGAACGATCCCCGACGGGATGAACTACGGACGGCGCGGGCCCCAAGTACACGGGCGAGAGATTGAGCACGACGATCTCGACGTCCTTCATCCGGGGCTCGCGCAGGCGCATTTCCGCGGCGGCGAAATGTTGGCGCGCGGGAAGGTCTAGGATGTAGATTCGATTGACGTCCGAGTAAGCGCGATAAGCCGCGACCGCGCCCTCGGCGGTCTCGTGCGTGGGCGCGTTGGCGTCGCGAATGTATCCGCTGCTCGCGATGCACACCGTGCCGCCCGCGAACAAGAGTATGCCCGCAACTGTACTGGCGAGCCGGGGCCGGGGGTGAGCGCCGCAATCGAGCCATCGTTCGATCCAGCACGTGTAGAGCAGGGTCACGGCCACCGAGGGAAGATAGAAGTAGATTGGATTGAAACCGATCGGCGCGGTCGGCGCGAGCGCGATCGCTATCCATCCGAACGCGAGTATCCTGAATTCGGCGGGCGTCCATCGATAAGCCACTATCAGCGTCGCGATCGCGAGCGCGATGAAGACGGCAACTCCCGGCGCGGATCGCTGGATCAGTTCGGGCAGAAGCGGCGTCGGAAATTGCCACACCAGCGAAACGATGGAATGGGCCATTTTCACTGCAAAGAAGAGAGGGAAATCGGCGTCCCAGAACTGATGAAAGTAGTAGCCTTCCGGCGGCGCGGGAAATCCGCCGAGGGCCTTCGCGCGCAGCCAGAAATATGCGGGATAGATGACGATGCACGGTGAAAATGCGATCGCGAGTTTGCGCGGATTCCATGGGGCTCGATAGAGCGTGAAACACGCTAACAGGGCGAACCCCGGAATAAGCAAAGCGTTTTCCTTTGTAGCGAGTCCGGCGAGGAATGCCGCGTACGCGAGCGCAAGCGCCGAAAGGGACTCCGTCTTCCAATACCGGCCCGAACAACGCACCGCGATCAAAACGAACAGCGCGGACAATGCCTCGGTCCGGCCCGAGACCCAGTTCACCGTCATCATGTTCGGCGTATACGTGATGAACATCAGCGCGCAAAGAAATGCGTAGCCACTCCGCAGCGAAGCATCGCGCGCCAGCAAGTACACGCACCAGGAGACTAAGAACTGAACGATCAAGTTCGTGAAGTGATAGCCGGGCTGCCACGTGCCCCAGAGCGCCTGGTCGATCTTGAATGTGACGACGACGAGCGGGCGGAAGAAGAACAGCCGGTAGCCTTCCAGCGCGGGCGGCTTCCATCCATCCGTGAGGTCATCAATCTCGAGACGGAACGCGCGCGCGAGTTCGCCGGGGCTCCATCCCGTGTCGCGCGCGCGCGTGAGCAAGATGGTGTCGTCGCCGAACAACGGCGTGAGGATCGATGTGCCGTACACGACCAGCAGCGCGAGGCCCAACAGCGCGGCATGCGACCCGGCGGACCGATCGCGCAGAATCCGTTGTAGGATCGAATGCAATGAACGCCGCTCCAGTGTGACGTAGAAATGACAGAACACGGATGGTAGACGAGGATCGGTCGCGCAACAACCTGGGTCCGCCGCCGCATCGGAACGTTTCGCGGAAAGTTCGCACGTGAACAATTGCTTGACTTGCCAATTCACGATATGCAAAACTCTTTGCCGTCTGCGGGTGCAACACCCGCAGCCCGGTTCTCAGCCGTTCGTCGACTCTTCCTAAAGTTACGTCAGTGGGTCGACCCGTTTCAGGACCGTTGGTTGTAGGGCCGCTTTTCGTGGTTCTAGTTTTTGCGGAAGAACAATGACCACCTCTACTCTTACCCATACATCCGAGTCTCTGCTTGTTTCGATCGCGCAACACGAGCGCGATCTGCTGGCCAAACTCGAGGCCTCGCGCGACGCGGCGAAATCCGCCGTCGAGCAGGCCCGCGCGGAAGCGCGCGCCCACCTGCACCAGGAGGAAACGCGGCTGAACGCCGACGTTACCCAAATTCGCCGAGATCGCGAGCAAAAGCGCCAGGACGGATTCAATCAGACCGTCGGCGCCGCGGAACAACGCCTCTCGGGCGTACGCGGTGAAGCGCGGCGCAAGGTCGATGGAGTTGTTGCCGAGGTAATGGCGCTGTTCATGCCCATCTCGAGTGCGGGAGGCGGCCAGTGATTGCCCCGATGACGCGGGTCGAAATCGTCGCGTTGCGGTCCGTGCGGCCGCAATTGGTCCAGACGCTTCAGAAGCAAGGGTTGCTGCATCTCGAGGAGGTCTCGACCGAAGTCGAAAATGCCCCGGGTTTTCTCAAGCGGCTGGAACTTCAGGGTACGGAACGGGAAGACCTCGCGCGGCTTGAAAACCTAGGACGCACCCTCTCCGAAGTCGCGCCGCTCGTCGGTGTTGCGCCGTCGAAGTTCGAAATCTTCGGCACGGCCAAATCGGTCTCGAAGTGGTCCGGCGGCGAAAGCGCCGCGAAGACCGAAGAATGGGCCGGCAAACTGCGGGAAATGACGCGCCAGAAGGCGGATATCCAGGACCAATTGGATGTCCTGCACAATTACCACCAGATTCTCATCGACGTCGAGCCAGCGCTTGGCGGGAGCAAAGTGACGCTGGGCAAGGGTACTCGCGCGCTCGTGCTTCAGGGGAACGTGGACAAGGCCGCGGCGCGGCTTCAAGAACGCTTCCGCGACGAGATAGGGTCCGGAATTGGCTTTCATTACAGCAAGCCCTCGCGAAAGAAACTCGTCGGGCTTTTGACATATCCCGAAGACAAAGACGCCGAAGTCGGCCGCATATTGAGCCAGGAAGGCGTAACGCCGATTGACATGAGCGGCCAGGGCGGCGCTGGCAAATCGATCGGCGAAGTGAAGATACGGATCGAGGAGACCATCGAGAAGCGCCGGACGGAGTTGTATAAAGTCCAGACCGCGCTGGGGAAATACTCGTCGAGTGTCGCCGTTGAGTTGCTCGCGTTGAAAGCCGTCGTGGCCGATCGGTTGACCGAACTGCGCGCGCAGAACAACTTCGCGGAGAGCCAGATGATCGCCGTCGTCCGCGGCTGGATTCCGAGCGACTGCTTGGCCAGCCTCGAGAAGGCGGTATCGCGCGAGTTTTCGGACAAAGCGGTGTTAACGGAGCTCGACGCGCACGAAGTCCCGCATTCTCATATTCCGACGCAATTGCGCAACCACAAATTGTTCAAGCCGTTTGAGCAAACGCTCAAACTCTTCGGCCAGCCGGCATACGGGTCCATCGACCCGACCGCGATGATCGCCGTGTCGTTTACCATCTTTTACGGTTTCATTGTAGGTGACGTGTTCTACGGGCTCGTCATTCTGTGGCTCGCCCGCTGGATGGGAAAGAAGTGGGGCCACAAACACGAGGCGATTGTCGCCGCCAGCACGATTGGCAGTTATATGGCGTGGTCGACGATTGTGTTTGGGTTTATCTACGGCGAGTATTTCGGCACGTTTCTCGAAAAATTCTGGATGTACTTCGGTCTCCCTGGGCATATCCCGATTTTCTTCCACCGCGAGCACCAGGCGACCGATCTCCTTGTTAACGCGATCTGCTTCGGAATTTTCTCGATACCGCTTGCTCTCATCCTCTCCATCCGCGAAGGGTTTCGCCACGGACACACGAAACACGCGATCGAAAAGTTGGGGATGCTTCTCGGATTGCTGTCGGCAATTGTTGCCGTGTGCGTGTTCTTCGAAACAGAGGTGTTCGGAGTTCCCGTATTCGTCGGCGCGATGGGCGCCGCTTTCACCTATCTTGCCATCGCGATGTTCGTCGTCGGCGTCGTGCTAATCTTTTGGGCGATGGGAGTCATGGGTCTGCTCGGCGTGCTCGAGATCATGTCGCTCGGCGGCAACGTGCTGTCCTACGCGCGTCTTATGGGCCTTGGCATCGCGGGCGTCGTGCTCGCCGAAATCGCAAATGGTATGCCCGGTATGATGCCGATGTTTATCGCGATTCCGGTCGCAATACTGGTCCATGTAGGCAATATCGGGTTGAGTATCGCCAGCCCGACCATCCACTCGTTACGTCTGAATTTCGTGGAGTTCCTCCCGAAGTTCTACGATTCCAAAGGTAGGACCTTTAACCCGTTCAGGAAGGAGATCGTCTCGTGAAGAAGAGCATGCTCGTACGTTGGGCGTTTGTGGCCCTGGCAGTCGCCGGTGGTGTTGCGCTGTTTGCGCCCATGGCGATGGCGCAAGAAGAGGAAGCGGCTGCCGAAGAAGGCGGAAGCAACGGCTTGGCCGGTCTTGGCCTGGGCATCGGCGCGGGCCTCGCGGTGGGTCTCGCGGGTCTTGGCACCGGTCTGGCGCAGAACGGCGTGGGCGCGGGCGGTACGGGCGCGATCGCCGAGAAGCCCGAGTTGCTGGCCAACGTGCTGATTCTGTTCGCTATCCCGGAAACCATCGTCATTTTCGGCTTGGTGATCGCGTTCCTGTTGCTCCAAAAAGTTTGATTCGGGCGACACAGGAGCGTTGCAGCGCATGAAAGGCGCGGCGTTATTTGAAACGATGACCCGGCAGGTGGACGCCGAGCGCGAGAGCAATCGCGCCGCGGCGGCCGCCGAAGGTTCGGCCATTGCCGCCGATGCACGCGCCCGCGGTAGTGCGGGACGCGACGCCACGCTCAAGACGACGGACACCGAGATGGCGATGCTGGACGAACGCGCCCGGCAGAAGGCGAGTGCCGAAGCCGCACGCGCCGACCTTTCGATGAAGAACGACGTCGTGCTGGAAGCGTTGTCCAAGATCCAGGGCGAAATCGCCCGCATCGCCGCGAGCGATGCGTTCCCCGGAATTTTGGAAACGTTGCTGGCCCAAGTCATGGAAGTCGTCGAGGGAGAAGAGGGGATAGTGGTGCTCGCGCCGGATAAGCACGTGGACAGCGTCCGCGCTTGGCTCGCCGCGAACGGGCATGCCGACACGCCAGTCGACCCGTCCTCCGAAGTGGCCACGGGCGTCGCCGTTCAAGATCCGGGCCGCACCTGGCGCGTATCGAATACCCTGCATGGCCGTTATACCCGCGCCGAGCAGCAAGCGCGGCGCGTTTGCATGACCTCGTTGTTTGGCCGCTCCTCCGCGGAAGAAAGGGCCTGACCGATGCCAAACGCATTCGGGGCCTTTATCAGCGCGCGCGCCCACGGGATGAAGAGCGGCTTGATGTCCCGCGCGGAGATCGAATCGCTCATCGACCGCGGCGCTTCGGACGGCTTGGCCGAGGCGTTGCTTTCCACTCGATACGACAAAGAGATCGCCGAGGCACTGACGCGATACAAGGGCGTCGACGCCGTCGAGGACGCCGCATCGCGTAATCTGGTCAATACATTCGCGCGGCTTCGCGGCCTCGCCCGCGGGCCCTACGCCGATTTGGTCGACATTTTTCTTGCGCGATGGGACTTGGTCGCGGTGAAATCGTTGCTGCGCATCCGCCACCACGAGATTGATGCGGAATCGGGCCAACACCTTTTTCTTCCGGGGCCATCGATGCCGGTCGCGTTGATGAAAGAACTCGCTGCACAGCCGACCATGGAAGCGCTCGTGCGGGCGCTAGTTGCGTGGGCGCCGCGCATGTGCCGCCCGCTCGCGGAGATGCTGCCGGACTATCAAAAGGCGCGTGATCTGCGGGTCCTCGAAGAAGCGCTCGACCGCAAATATTTTGCGGGCAATGTAGGGCGGCTCGGCGGCTTCCGCGATCCAAGCGCCAAGTTTTTGCAGCAATTGCTGCGAATGGAAATAGATCGAATCAACCTTCGTATTCTCCTCGAGCCTCGATCCGCCGAAGGTGTCGCCGAGGATCTGACCCAACGCTTTCTGCCGCGCGGCCGCATTTCAGCGTCCGTTCTGCGCGAGGCCGGTTCGGGCGCGCGCGAGCGGGTCATCGAAGCGCTCGAGCGATCAGCCTACGGCGACCTTGTCGAAGAGGCGCGCGCCGCGGTTGCCGCAGGGCAGTACGCCCGCTTGGATCGTATTTTCGAGAGCGCGTTTCTGGCGCGCCTCAAGCGCGCGGCGCAACAAAACGGCATCGGCATCGCCGTGCTTATGCGCTACGCTTGGCTCAAATACAACGAAGTCATCAATTTGCGAATGATCGCCCGCGCGTCGGACATCAACCTTCCCAAGGACCGAATCCGCCAGGAGATGATGTATGTCTAAGATTGCGGCGTTGGCAAGGTCCGCGACCGCACTCAACCTTTCGCTGACCGGGATTCGCGTCGAAGAGATCAACGACGCCAAGGACGCCGAGAAGCGCGTCGATACGCTGCTCCAGGACGACCTCGACGTGCTCATACTCGACGAACGCTATCGGGCGGAATTTTCCGAACGTTTGGCGGACCGCCTGCGCAAGCACAAGGGCCCGCCGCTGGTCGTCTTTTGTCCGGCCTTTGAAGAAGAACATTCGGATGTTGACGCCTACCTCTCGGCAATTATCAAGCCGGCGGTGGGCTTTGAAATACGATTGGTATAGCACGGGCTTTCGGTCCGTGCGGCGTGGACAATCCGTCCACGCTACGACATAACGATTGAGGGACCAAGATCATGGCAGATACACAAGGACGGATTACCGGACGCCTCATCCGCATTTCGGGGCCGATGATCGGCGCCGACGGCATGCTCGGCGTGACGATGGGCGAAATTCTTAGCGTCGGCAAAATGGGCCTCATGGGCGAAGTGATCCGCATTGACGGCGAAGTCTGCTTCGCGCAAGTCTACGAGGACACGAGTGGCCTCTACGTGAACGAACCCGTCCAGGCGATGGGCATGCCGCTCTCCGTCGAACTCGGGCCGGGCCTCTTGACCTCGACCTACGACGGAATTCAGCGCCCGTTGATCGACCTGCGCAAAAGCTCCGGCGACTTCGTCGCCCGCGGCCTGACCGCCGCGCCGTTCGACTACGCCAAAAAGTGGTCGTGGACACCGCTTGCTACAGTGGGGCAGGAAGTCATCGGCGGCGACTACCTTGGCAAAGTCCCCGAGACGACACATCTCGATCACTTCATCATGGTCCCGCCGCGCATGAAGGGACGCATCAAGAGCATCAAGCCCGCGGGCGAGTACAACGTGAAACAAGTCGTCGCCGTGTTCGAGGACGGCCGCGAATTCACCATGACCCACAAGTGGCCCGTGAAGGTCGCGCGCCCTTTCGGCAAGAAACTCCCCATGACGGAGCCGTTCATCACCGGCCAGCGCGTGCTCGACATGCTCTTCCCGATCGCGCTGGGCGGATCGGCCATTGTGCCCGGCGGCTTCGGTACGGGGAAGACGGTCGTCGAACACCAGATATCCAAATTTTGTAACGCAGACATCATCGTCTACGTGGGTTGCGGCGAACGCGGCAACGAAATGGCCGACGTGCTCTACGAATTTCCGCACCTCTTGGACCCGAAAACCGGCGGCCCGCTCATGAACCGCACGGTGCTGGTCGTGAACACGTCCAACATGCCCGTGGCGGCGCGCGAAGCTTCGGTCTACACCGGCATCACGCTCGGTGAGTATTACCGCGACATGGGTTACAGCGTCGCGATGATGGCCGACTCCACGAGTCGCTGGGCCGAGGCCTTGCGCGAGATTTCGTCGCGCCTCGAAGAAATGCCGGGCGAAGAGGGCTACCCGACGTACCTCTCGGCGCGCACCGCGGCGTTCTACGAACGCACCGGCCGCATCAATTGCCTCGGCACCGATTCTGGCGAAGGCCCTCGCACCGGTTCGCTCACGCTGGTCGGCGCGGTGTCGCCCGCGGGTGGCGACTTCTCCGAACCGGTCACGCAGCAGTCGATGCGCGTGGCGGGCGGCTTCTGGGCGCTGGACGCGAAGCTCGCCTACAGCCGCCACTACCCGTCCGTGAATTGGAACATGAGCTATTCGCTGTACCACCACGAACTCGAGCACTGGTTCCGCGAACACGCGCCGGCCGGCTGGAACGAACTCCGGCAGCAGTGCGTCGATATTCTGCAGCGAGACACGGAACTTCAGGAAATCGTGCAGCTCGTCGGCCCGGACGCCTTACAGGACAACGAACGCCTCGTGCTCGAAATCGCCCGCATGGTCAAGGAAATGGTCCTCCAGCAAAACGCCTACTCCGACGACGACGCCTACAGCTCGCTCGAAAAGACCCACGGGCTTGCCGACGCGGTGGTGAGTTACTTCAACGAATGCAAAAACGCGTTGCACGCCGGTGTTGCCCTCGAACCGTTAATTCGCCACGCCGTGCGCGAAGAAGTCTCGCGTCTGCGCGAAATCAATCCGAAGGAATTCGTGGCCAAGAAAGTGGCCGTGCTCGATAAAATGAAGGCGGCCATCCAGGCCCTTTCCAAAGAAGCCGCCGCCTAACCCAAACGCTGCACCACCAAAGGAGCGACGCCATGAACCAAACCGCCGCATCGGACTTGATGCAAAAAGAATACTGGGACCTCACGTACATAACCGGTCCGCTGGTTTTCCTTCGCAACGGCGACCGCTTCCCGACCGGCGCGATCCTCGACCTCACGCTCGAGAGCGGCGAAGTCCGCCAGGGACAGGTCCTCGAGGCGACGACGACGCACGCGGTCGTGCAAATGCTGCAAGGCACGCAAGGCATCGACATCAAGGGCACGCGCGTCTCGCTCAAGAACGAAGGCGCGAGGGTGGCGTGTTCGAAGGACGTGATCGGGCGCAGCTTCAACGGTGTCGGTGAGCCGATCGACGGACTGGCCCCGATCGTCGCGGATGAAGAACGCGACATCGTCGGCGCGGCGATCAACCCGGTGTCGCGAAACGTGCCGAACGACTTCATCGAGACGGGGGTCTCCGCCATCGACGGTTTCAACACGCTCGTCCGCGGCCAGAAGCTTCCGGTGTTCTCCGGCTCTGGCCTTCCCGCGAACGAACTGGCCAACATGATCGTGCAGCAGTCGTCCGTGCGCGGCGAGTCAGAAGAATTCGTGGTGGTGTTCGGCGCAATGGGCCTCACGGCCCGCGAAGCAGACTACTTCCTCCGTTCCTTCGAGGAAGGCGGCCAAGGCCAGCGCGTCGTCACCTTCATGAACAAGGCCGACGACCCGGCAATCGAGCGCCTCTTCGCGCCGCGTTGCGCGCTGACCGTCGCCGAGTATCTCGCGTTCGAGCACGGCTACCAGGTGCTCGTCATCCTGACCGACATGACCTCGTACTGCGAGGCGCTCCGCCAGATTTCGTCCGCGCGAGAAGAAATTCCGGGACGCCGCGGTTACCCCGGCTACATGTACACCGACTTGTCCACGATTTACGAACGCGCCGGCCGCATCCACGGCCGCAAGGGGTCGATCACGCAAATCCCGATTCTGACCATGCCGGACGACGACATCACGCACCCGATTCCGGATCTTACCGGCTACATCACCGAGGGCCAGATCGTGCTGGGCCGCGGGCTGCATCGTCAGGGCGTCTTTCCGCCGGTGGACATTCTGCCTTGCCTATCTCGATTGATGAACAACGGCATCGGCGAAGGCCGCACCGAAAAGTGGCACCGCGAATGGGCCAACCAACTGTACGCCACCTACGCCCGTGGCCGGGACGTGCGCAAGCTCATGGCCATCGTCGGTGAAGACGCATTGACCGAAATGGACAAGAACTATCTCCGTTTCGCGATCAATTTCGAGAAGCGCATGGTCGGCCAGGGCGAAACCCGCCGCTCTATCGAGGACACCTTCGCGCTCGGCTGGAAACTCATGGGTCTTCTCCCGCGCACGGAGTTGACGCGCGTAGGCCGCGCCACCGTCGACAAATACTACAAAGAATCCACCGACGCCGACTTCAAGTAATCCACATCGTTGAACCTTGTACACTGAACCGAGCACCGAGCACCGAGCACCGAGGACATATTAAGATGGAAGGCGGCGCGGCAACACGCATGGAGTTGATGTCCAAGCGCGGCCAGATAAAACTGGCCAGCGAGGGCGTGTCATTACTCGAAGGCAAACGCGAGGCCCTGTTGCAGGAATTGATTACCCGCGCCAAGGCGCTTCGCGAACTGCGAAACGATCTGCACCGCCGGGGCCGCAGGGCCGTGGGTAGCCTCGCCTTCGCGCGCGCGATGCGCAGCACGCCGGAGGTCCGCTCCATAGGCGCGGCCGGCCGCCGCGACTTAGCACTGACCGTCAGGACCGAACGCGTCTGGGGCATGTACCTTGGCCACATTGAATCCGCCAACGTCGTCCGCGCCCCGCGCGAACGGGGCGTCGGCCTGCTGGACACCTCGGCGCACGTCCTCGAGGCCGCGCGGTCCGCCGAGGAAATGCTCGAGCAACTCGTCAAATGCGCGCCGCTCGAGCGCAACATCCAGATGCTCGGCGAAGAAGTGAAGAAGACCAACCGACGGATCAACGCGCTCAACGAATACCTGCTCCCGAAACTTCGCGAAGAAGTCCGCGGCATCCGCCGCGTCCTCGAAGAACGCGAACGCGAAGACATCTTCCGCCTCAAGAAGATCAAGATGAAGCAGGCGGCAAAGAAAAAGAAGAAGTAATCCGCCGCCGGGCTTTCGCCCGCGACGTCCAAGCGCCTCTCCCTTCTTCACCCGCGCCGATTATCAGTGCGCGAACAGCCAATCGATCGTCGACGGCAGCACCTTGCCGACAACAAGCGTGTGGCCGTAGTTCGGCATGAATTTGTATTCGACGTTGTGCCCGGCAGCTTTGGCCGCGTTGAACGCCGACTCGACTCCCTTGGCCTGCGCGAGCGGATCGAGCTCGGCGGCGACGACCAGTGTCGGCGGCGTCTTCGTTGCGGCGCCGAACCCCCGAAATCCGCACAGGCACGCGGCGGCGCGAATAGCGTCGGGCCGAAGCGCCGCGATGGACGCCGTCATCCCCCCGCCCATGCTATGCCCAAGCACGTACACGCGCGCCCGATCGATTGGGTAGGCAAGCGCTATCGCGTCGATCAGCGCGTCGAAGCGCTCGCCGGCGTTCGTGCCGAAGTCATACGTCAGCGGCGCCACGAGGAGGAAACCGCGCTTGTTGGCAAGGGACTTGATCTCGCCCGCGCCGTACCCCTGCATGAAAACGTTCTCATCTACCCCAGCGCCGTGGAACGCCACGACAAGCGTTAGCGGCTTAGAGAGTTCGGCGAAAGCCGGAAGGTATACCCGCGCGGGTATGTCCTTGTCCGGCGTGTGAATCACCCGCCAATGATCGCCGCGCCGGTCCTTGAATGGATCGTTTCCCTTTTCAAGGGCCGCGATTTCGGCCTGTATTTCTTGTCTAAGCTGAATAGGATTCAGCACGATTTGCGCCGTGTTTTCGGGCGAAGGCGTGTCGCTGAGCAGGTTGGCGCGCGCCCTGACGGACGCGACTGCTTGCTCGAGCTCCGGCGTCCCCGCCTTGATACCCTCCAGCGACTTGATGAATCCCGCTTTCGCCTCGTCGAGTGACTTGTCGACCACGGTGTAGTCGCCCGCGGCAATGTCTCCCTGCGCCGTACGAAGCACGACCGAATAGCGGCCCTCGGGAATACTTTCCGATTCAGTATGGGTCATCATCATCTTCACCTGCGTTCCCGCGTTTGCAACGATCTCGAATCCAAACTCGCGCACCGGTTCATTCGTCCCTTCGCGGACCAGCAGCACCGAAAGTTTTTCGTGGTCTAGCGCGTTGTCCGGCGGATAAAGACTCTCGATAGTCGCGCTGAGCATCGGCTTCTTATCGTTCACATAAACGGGCGGATCCAACAATACCCGGAACGCCATCAAATCGGTGGAGACGCGGCCCTCGGACTTCGCGCCAAGCAGCCTCGCCCCAACTGAGTTAATCGTCTTTATCGCCTCGCCGTACCTGCGTTGAAAGAACGCGAGCGTCGCCGTGTCGAAGTCCTTGTTCAGCGGCGCGATTTCCTCGCCCGGCAACTCCAACATTTGGAACGCGCCGTCCACACGTTGATACGCCGCGGCGAGATCCGCGCGCGTTACGGCGGGGCCCTCATCTTGGGCGAACGCCGCCATCGCGATGATCGCGGGCAAGAGCCGGAAATACTTGGAATTCATGATCGTTTCCTCTCGAATCAGGGCGCGAGTTTACGCCAAATCCACCGCAATTGCACAAACAAATCGAGCAAAGAGGAGTACAATAAGCCGGGAACATTCGGAGGCATCGGCCATTGAAGAATCGAACGAACGGGTCGGCCTTCGCCAATGAAGATCGGGTGGATCGCTGCGTCCGTCGTTTGGCGCAACGATCCCAACAAGCAGACGCTGGGGCGGTAGCATTTTCGGTACCATTTTTGATACCATATCAAAGTGAACTCTCGACAACAGAAGACCTTAAAGTCCGTTTTCGAAGTTCCGACGCGTTCAGACATTTTGTGGCAAAAGATCGAGGCCCTGTTCCGCGCGCTTGGAGCGGATGTGTTGGAAGGACGTGGCTCGCGCGTTCGCGTCGCGCTTCGCGGCACGCGTAGTACATACCATCGGCCTCATCCCGGCAGGATCGCGTCGAAGGGGGCTGTCGAGGCGGCACGGGAACAGTTGAGAAAGGCGGGCCTACACGATGATGACATATAAGGAATATATCGCGCACGTTGATCTGGACGAAGCAGCCGGAGTCTTTACGGGCCGCGTCGTCAATATCGGCGACGGAATTACATTTGAGGCCACGACGGTGAAGCGCCTACGAAAAGCGTTTCGCGAGGCCGTCGATGATTACTTGCAGTGGTGCGCCGAACGGGGGGAAGAGCCAGAGACTCCATATTCGGGAAAATTTAATTTGCGTATTTCTCCGGATTTGCACGGACGCATCGCCGCGGCGGCGGAAGACGAAGGCAAGAGTCTGAATGCGTTTGTCTCCGAATGTATCGAACAAGCCCTGGTCAAACACTGAGGGACACGTTGGCCTTGAACACGATACCGCTTACCTCCGCCCAGCGCACCCGCCTCAAATCGCTGGCGCACCATCTCGAACCGGCCGTGATCGTCGGAAAACAGGGCGTCAGCGATAACCTAATCAACGCCGCGCAGGCCGCGCTCGCGGCCCACGAACTCATCAAAGTCCGCTTCAACGACTTCAAGAAAGAGAAGAAAGCGCTCGCGCCTGAAATCGCGGCGCGCGCCGAAGCACACCTCGTCGGCATTATCGGGCACGTCGCCATCCTCTACAAACAACACCTCGACCCCGAAAAACGCCGCATCAAACTCTGAGCAGCGGTGCGGTTGAAGATCGCCCCGCCAATTCGTATCATATTCCGTTCGCAACAATTCCGCGATAGCTCAGTCGGTAGAGCGGGTGGCTGTTAACCACTAGGTCGCAGGTTCGAGTCCTGCTCGCGGAGCCATCTATCTTTTAAGCCACTCGCGTGTGGCTTTTTTTGTGCCTTACTACGTCTACATACTGCAATCCGAAACCACGGGCAAGACCTACGTCGGTCAGACCGATAACCTCCAACGTCGGGTGGAGCAGCACAACGATCCTGACTTTACCATGACCTTGTACACCAAGCGGAACAAAGGCCCGTGGAAGCTGATCCATTCCGAAGCGCACGACACCCGAACCGGGGCCATGCGAAGAGAAAAGCAACTAAAATCCGGGCAGGGCAGAGAGTGGATCAGGGACACACTTCTTAGCAAGAACCAAGGCGGCTGTTAATTCGCCTACGGCGAATCGCAGGCCGAAGGTTCACCGTAGGCGAATTCGAGTCCTGCTCGCGGAGCCATTAATAACTCAAGCCACCCACCGGGTGGCTCTTTTTCAAGTTGGGTATACATCGCCCAACGATATTTCAAGGGCCACGCGACCGCGCTCAACAATCCCCAGTCTTGACTGTTGGAGTATGTAACGACAGCCCTTTGCTATCAAGGGCTTCCTCGCTCGTATCGGCCTTGTGCCGCTCGAAGGGGAGGGCGAGGCTCCCGCCGAGCCAGAGATAGCCGAAACACAATTGATAACCAGTCGCGATCACAACGATTGCTTGACTTGTGGGTACATCGGCAACTAGGGAGTACTGCGCCCCGTCGGTTTCCGCCGCCGGCCGCTTTCGCTGGCGAGCAGTCCCCCGACGGCGAACATCAAAACGGCGACATCCGCTGCTTCGCTCAACCCGCGCGGAGTGACTCCAGCTGCGCATCCTTCTCCTTCCCCCTCGCCTTCACCCTCCCCCTCGCCTTCACCCTCCCCCTCGCCTTCACCCTCCCCCTCGCCTTCACCTTCGCTACCGCAGTCGCTCGGTTCCGAGTTTTCCGGAAGGACGAGCGTTAGGGCGCGCGTATCACCCAGATCCAGGTCCGTTTCCTGCGATTGATCGTCGAAGCCCTCGGCATCGGCGGTCAGCGTGAACGAGCCGGGGGCGGCCAGTTGGAAAATGTAGAGGCCGCTCGGTTCGTCGCGCACGCCGACAGCTTCGTTCAGGCTAATCTGCGGCGCGGCGCATTCAGCAATCGGATCTCCGTTCGCGTCGACGACTTCGACCGCGACGACGGAAGGCAGCGCCAACTTTTGGCCGATGAATCGATCGAATTCAATTTGGTCCTCGCCGCCCTTAGCCGGCACATCGAGCTTGGCGCGGATTTCCTCCGCCGTGAACACACCCCAGTCGTTGAACTGCGCGACCGTAACGGCGGGGTTGGCATTGTCGTAGCGTATGAACTTGTCCTGAATGTCGTCAAACCGATTGAAGCCTGTATTGCTGATATCGTCTTCGTCGCCAAGAAGAGGTGTCAGACCTTCTCCCTTCGAATTGAACCCGATAAAGACGGCGTCGCGGCGAATGTTGGCAAAGTTGTTACGTGTGACGATCACCGCGGAGTCAACAGAATGGACGCCGCGCTCGAGGTTAAGCAGCGTGCAATTGCTGATCACCGAACCTGACGACGCGGCGCCGATGATGAACACGCCGGTCGTTGTGGCAATGCTGAGTGACCCGTCGAGCGTGACGCGATCAAGTGTGGCGTCGACTTCTTCGATGCGCACGAGGGTCGGCGCACCAGTCGAGGTGTCTGGTTGCGTGATCGTAAGATCGCGAAGCACTGCGCCGTCGGCGGCCTCGACAACGTGGTCATTCGCCACAACGTCGTTAAAGAAGGAAATCGAAGTGGCCGCCGCGCCTTGTCCTTCAAGCGTTACGTTCTGTGCGAACGTGACTTTCTCCTCGAACGTGCCCGCGCCCAGGTCCATCGCAACGGGGTGCAGTGCTGAATACCGCGATACATCGATCATCGCGAAAGCAATCGTGCGCCATGGGCTCGCTTCGGTTCCATCGCCAGTCTCGTCGCTCCCCGCGACATCCACGAACACGGCGTCCGGAGGATCTGCGTCGTTTTGCGGATTCGTCACCGCGTCCCGTTCCTGGCAATTCGTCAGGCCGTCGGCGTCCGCGTCCGCGTCGCAGTCGTCCACAAGAGGATCCAGCGCATTGTCGGTTTCGTAGTCATCGGACATGCTGTCGCCGTCGGTGTCAGCATCGAAAGGGTTCGTCCCTGCGGCGAATTCGGCAAGATTATCGAGACCGTCCTCATCGGGGTCCTCCGAGGCATCATCAACGCGCGGATCAAGGCCGTTGTCCTGTTCCCAATCGTCAGTAATTCCGTCGCCGTCCGTGTCGGGGTCGAGCGGATTCGTGCCGTTGCACTCCTCCACGCAGTCGGAGATAGTGTCGCCATCGGAATCCGTCAGCGGTTCGCCTTCGCACAGTGTCCCGCACGAGTCCAGGGAAGCCGCCCATATCTTGGCGGTGTAGTCGCCCGACCCCGTCACGATTTTTGTTCCGTCGGCCGAAAATTGCGCCGAGGTCACCGAATTATCAACTCCGGTGTCGAAAGTTCGCAGCACCGCGCCCGTCTCCGCGTCCAAAAGTTTCGCCGTGCCGTCGGCCGACGCGGTAAGCAAAAGCGCCCCATTAGCGGAAAACTGGACCATGTTGATTCGGTTGGCGTGCGGGGTGAAGGAGCGAAGCGATCCGCCTGTTTCGGTGTCCCATAGTTCGATCGACGGCGACAGGTACGCGACGGCCACGATTGCGCCGTCTGGCGAGAAGGCCCCGGCGGTGGCGTCGCCCATGTCAGGCGCAAACGTGCGGATATCCGCGCCCGTCACCGTGTTCCACAGCTTCGCGGTGTCGTCGCCGGATCCCGTCAGGATTCTCGAGCCGTCCGGTGAGAACTCGACGAAATTGAGGTACTCGGCGTGGCCCTCGAACGAACGGATTTCCGCCGCAGATTCCGCGTCAAAGAGCCGTGCCGTGCCATCTTCGAGCGCGAAGAGAAGGTGCGAGCCATCGGGCGAGAACCGGACGACATAGATGTCGAAGACTTCAGAGGGTTCAGGCGTGTACGTGCGAATGAGATCCCCGGTACCCGCGTTCCACAGCTTCGCCGTGGCGTCCCACGAGCCCGTCAGCACGCGTGCGCCGTCGGGCGAGTACGCCACTGAACTGAGGATGAAACCATGGCCCGTGAACTCCCGTATTTCCGCTCCGGTATCGGCGTCCCAAAGTTTGGCCGTGTAGTCGGCCGAAGCCGTGGCTATTGTCGTGCCGTCCGGCGAGAAGACCGCCTCGATGACGTAATCGTCGTGGCCCCGAAAGTAACGGATGATCTGACCGTCCGCCGCGTTCCAGAGCCCCGCGTGGCGATCATCGCCGCCGGTGAGTACGCTTGCGCCGTCCGGCGAATAGGCGACGGCGTTGACGTTTCTATCGCTGACGGCGATTATACGCAGCTCCGCGCCGGTCGCCGCGTTCCAGAGTTTTGCGGTGTCGTCCCAGCAGGCGGTGAGCACAGTATCGCCGTCCGGAGAAAACGCAACACCGCTCACCCAATCCGTATGGCCTTCCAGGGTGCGAAGTAAGTCGCCGGTCGCTGGATCCCACAGCTTCGCGGAGTTATCGCCCGATCCGGTGAGGAGCGTTTCGCCGTCCTGCGAGAACGCGACCGATAGCACGTTGTTCGTATGACCTTCGAACGTCCGGATCAGCGCGCCGGTTGCCGCGTTCCAGAGCTTCGCCGTATCGTCGTACGAGCCGGAAAGTACCTGCGTTCCATCCGGCGAGAACGCCACGGAAACTACCCGTTCGGTATGCCCGGTAAACGTGCGCACCTGCGCGCCTGTTCCTGTGTCCCACAACTTCGCGGTGTTGTCGTCCGAGCCTGTGAGCACGGATTCACCGTCCGGCGAGAACGCAACCGAGTCGATATAGGTGAATCCTTCTTCGGTAAACGTCTGTTCGGCTTCCCCGGTCGCGGCGTCCCATATCCGTGCCGTCGTGTCTTGCGAGCCGGTAAGGAGCTTTGTCCCATCGGGGGAGAACACGCCCGAGGTCACTGTCCCAGAATGTCCCTCGATGGTCAACAAAAGTTCGCTCGTAGCGGTATTCCAGACCTTGGCCGTCTCGTCGCCCGATGTGGTGAGGACGCGGGTCCCGTCCGGCGAAAACGCGACGGAATTGACCCAATTCGAGTGGCCTTCCGTCGTGGTGACCAATGGTTCCGTTACGGTGTCGCCATGCGCCGTGATTGCCACCGCCGCCAGCAGCAGGGCCGCGAGTCGAGTTTCAATAGATCGGCTCAACATTACGGCGAGGACAAAAAGAGTGTTCATAATCGGGCGTGCCATTGCTGCGGTTCTCCGATGGGACACAAGAATACCATCGGGGAAATCCCCGCGCTACGCCGCCAGTTCTACCCGGTTCCGCCCGGCGTGTTTGGCGGCGTAGAGGGCGCCATCGGCGGCCCCGACGAGTTGCTCGGGCCCCGCGAAGGCGACGTCGAAAGCCGCAACGCCTATCGACGTCGTAACATGTAGCGATTGCCCACTCGCGCCCGCGAACGGGAACCCAGCGACCGTCTCACGTAGCTTTTCCGCCAGCGCCCGGGCGTCATCGCTCGCGTTTTCGGGCAGGATGATGGCCATCTCCTCGCCACCGTAGCGACAGCAGATGTCCGAGGCGCGGGTGTTGTCCTTGAGGATTCGCGCAAAACGCCGCAACACCGCGTCGCCGGTCTGGTGGCCGTGCGTGTCGTTGAACATCTTGAAGTGGTCGATGTCGAACATGAGCAACGAGAATTCGCGCCCATAGCGTTTCGCCTGCTCGAATTCTTCCGCCATGCGCAAATCGAAGTAGCGACGCACATAAAGACCCGTAAGACCGTCAGTGACGGCCATGGCGTAAAGCTGCGCGTTGTTGATCGCGATCGCGATCATCGGGCCGACCGTCTGGAACAAACCGGCCTCCTCCTGCGAGAACGGCTGCCCGTCCACGCGGTCTTCGAGGCGCAGCACGCCCACTGCGACGCCGTTGGCCAGAAGCGGAACGTAGGCGTCCGATTGGTACTCGGAGTTAAGCACGATGGGCATGCGCGTCGAGAGCGCGTCGCCGAAGGGCGTGCCCTTGACGTGTACGGTCTCCTCCTCGATTCGATCCTTGCCGATGAGGTCGCGGCCATAACGGGCAACGACGGGGCGCGCGACCGAGCCGGATTCTTCCAACAGGTACAAGGTGATCTTGCGAACTTCAAGCGCGCCTTGGACTACCGTGGCGATGGTCGGGAGAACTTCGTCCAGCTCGATGGACGTGTTGACGGCGAGCGCGATTTCCCGGAGCGTCGAGAGGTGGTCGACGTCCTTCAGGAGCGAGACGTAGCTTCGATACAAGGCATCGTAATCGCCCTGTTGGCCCCCTGGCACGGCCATGACCGTTCCCCCTGGGGCGCTAGTATACCGGAGGCGACGCGGGGGTTGCGATGGGGAGACGGCGGCGGAACCGGCCAAGGGCGCATGGGCTGGAAGAGCCCATGCCACGGCGGGCACAAAAAATGCCGCCTCCCACGAGGGAGGCGGCGAGGAGAGGTTCGTTTCTTGCGTTCGGAGTACTAAGAGCGCTTGCGGGCCTTCGCAATCAAACCAACCAAGCCAAGGCCAAGGAGACCGATGGTCGCCGGCTCAGGCGTCGGGGGCGTGAACGGCGGCGGGCAAACGATACAGAAGCCGCCGTAACCCGGCTCGGCAACGTCCGTACCATACTGGAACCAAATATTTGAGAGGTCATAGCCGTCAAAGGTGCCGTCCACGGTGAACGTGAAGATAACGCTGCCGTCGATAAGCGGCTCGCTAGTGGCACTGTCGCTATCAACGACGCTGTTGCCGGTGGTGGCATCATCGCCCGCTGACACGATACCGAAATTCGCGCCGTTCGGGCTCGCCGGACTGTCCAGCGGAGTCGTGTCGTCAAACAACAGGGTCTCGCTGAAGAAACCCAAGCCGCTCGAGCTGACACCATTGTTCGCGCCGTTGAAATTCGCGCTCGATATGGCGCCGTTGTAAGCGAATTCCCCGCCGAGATTGGAGCCGTCCCAGTTTTCATCCGTGGACGCGTGCGTCAGATTGAGTATGCTTCCCCCACCCACTAGCGCCGCCGAAACTGGCGTCAACGTCACGCCCGCGTCAGCGACGTCCCAATAGACGCCAGTGAGCAAATCCGCCGGAACCAACGTGTCGGCCGTCGCGTCGTTTGACAGCGTCACTGTCAGCGTAGCGCCGACAAGCTCAAACGTCGCCGATGCGGCCAAGTCGGCGTCATCGCCAGTACCAAAGCCAAAATATGTGACGGCGAAGTCCGCGTGCGCCGCGCCCGCGATTAGCGCCACCGCCGCCAACGCGACGAGTGACCGCAAGGCCAATCCTTGCCCAAAATGCTTTCTCACGTTTCGAACCTCCCTGTACAAATTTGATGTCCGCGCCCAGTGCCGAACGGTTTATCCGCAAGCCTGAACCACTTACTGTAGCAAAAGGTTGGCCAAGTTTCAATAGAAAGTTTCCGATAACGTGGCAAACCATCCAAGGCTCGAATCAAGACTCCTTTGTTTCTAAGGCTTCTGGGTCTAATAAATATATATAACTAATTGGAATTAAATAAGTTACACAATACATCATCGTTCCGATTTTGGGGTAATCAGCATCGAAATCCTTCACGGCGCGACGATAAGGCTTGACCATCACCGTTCAGCGCGCAGAGCCACCATATGCTACAAATGCGGAAAATTATTCCCGTACCCGATATAGAGTAGTCAAGATTGCACAACTTTTGTTGTCTCGCCCGAACCGGTGTTTCGCGATTGTTCCAGTCTGTCGTCGTCGAGTGTCCTATTCCCTACGAATGTGCTGCGCTTTCGAAGTTGCCGTTCCCACCACGCGATCAAACCGAGCGAGCGGCGCGCCCACGTCATTTGGCGCAGTGATGCGAACGGGCCTACCAAGTGAGTAGAAGGCGGTCGCTGGCCCAAACTCGCCAAGACGCGCCCGATGGGCAATCCCATCGTTTCTTGCAGTCGAATCAAACCCACAACCAAATTCGCGTACGGGGTCAGCAACGGACCGAAGCCATACCGGACCTGCAACGTCCCCACGATGTAGAGGCCCTTGTAGTCTGGCAACACGCCTCCCGCCAGCACCTGTGGCGCGGCGCCATGGATCGGCACAAGCCCTTCGGGAAGAAAAGGAAAACTCACGCGATAGCCTGTCGCGGCGACGATGAGGTCCACGTCGCACGACGTGCCGTCCGTGAACACCACACGATGCCCATCGATGCGGTCGATGCCCGCGTGCGGGTGAATCTTGCCGTGCCGCAGATAGTGGAGCAGTTCCGAATTGATGCTCGGGTGCGTCTCGAAAATTTTGTGGTCGGGCTTTTGAAGGCCATACGTGCGATAGTCGCCGACGGTCACGGCGATACACGCTCGCAGCAACAACCGCTGGAACCACAGCGGCATCCACGGCTTCATGAGTTCCACCGTCGGCGCGCCGAACATGGTTTTGGGCATGAACCAATGGCCGCGGCGCATCGAGATGTGGCATTCCGCGGCAGCCCGCGCCGCCTCCGCCGCGATATCGCACGCCGAATTACCTCCGCCGATGACGAGCACTCTTCGTCCATGCAGTTGATCGGGCCGCTTATAGGCCTTCGAGTGCATGACTTGACCAGCGAAGCTGCCATTGAACTTCGGTACGAACGGGTCCCAATGGTGGCCGTTGGCGACGATCACGCCCCGGTACACGCGCCTCTCGCCCGAACAAAACGTTATTTCCCAAAGATTGTTCTCAACCGGCCTGCACCATTCGACCGTCCGCCCAAACTCGATTGCGGTACGCAAGCCGAAGTGGTCGGCGTACTCGTGTAGATACGCCAACATCTGCGCCGCGCTTGGGAACTCTGGATAGTCCGTGGGCATTGGATAGTCGGTGTACTCGGTGGTCCGCTTGGACGAGATGATGTGCGCCGTCTCGTAGACGCCATGACGCCAGTTCCCGCCGAGATCGGTGTCGGCCTCGACGTGGTCGTAGGCTATGGCGGCATTGCGCAACGAGTTCGCAAAGGCCAGCCCCACTGGGCCTGCGCCAATGATGAGATGCCGGTCCGTTCGCATTTCCGCGGACGGGACTGTCGCTGGGTTGAGGGAAGTTTCCATCAGTCGCTTCTCGGCCTTGGCCGAATAATCGAGCAATTTTTTCGTCTGTTAGTCGTTCAAACGCCGCGCACGCGGCGATATGAATTTTGCATGGTATAGTATCAGGCGCTGACTCGAAGATCGGGGGAATACTACAATGTGTTTCGCACGTTTCATTGCGGCCGTATCGGTGTTGAGCGTGGCCGCGGCGTCGTTCGCGCAAGAAGCCCAGGACGACACCCAGGGCGGGAAAGACAAGAAACGCGAAGAGATCAACATCATGGCCGAAGGCACGCTCGAACGCCTCCTGCAGAACAACGAGACCGCGAAAAAACTGTTCGATGATTCCGTCGGCTACGCCGTGTTCGATACGATAAAAGTTTCGCTGCTCATCGCCGGTGGGGGAGGACAAGGCGTCGCTATCGAGAAAGCCTCAGGCAATCGGACCTACATGCGTATGGGCACTGCCGGGCTGTCAGTCGGCCTCGGCGGCCAGAAGTACAAGGTCGTGTTTCTCTTCGCCGACAAGAAAACCATGGACGACTTCGTCGAGAAGGGCTGGGAAGCGGGCGCCTCCGCGAACGCCGTCGCAGGAGAGGACGGCAAAAACACGGAAGCGGCATTCAATAATGGAGTGGCCGTCTTCCAAATGACCGAAGGTGGCTTGATGCTCCAGGCGGACATCTCTGGCACGAAGTACTGGAAGCACAAGAAACTGAACAAAGATTGATACGTACCCTCGCCATGGGTAGCAGGCGAGACAGTGCGATTGATATCATCCGGCCACCGTGGGCGGTTAGCTCAGTTGGTTAGAGCGTCTGGTTTACACCCAGAAGGTCGCAGGTTCGAGCCCTGCACCGCCCACCA
>CAYXRK010000056.1:0-25271 GCA_964467615.1 uncultured Nitrospirales bacterium
GCGTAAAGCGCGCGCGCGGTCTCCGGTTGATCGTAACACTCGTCGTACATCAGATAACGCAACGTGTCCGAGATGCGCAACGGCGCGTCGACTTTCGCCTGACAAATCGTGTTGCACAACGCGCATCGGTGGTCCGCCGTCCGTGCCGCATACTGTTGTAACCGGCTCCAATCCCGCGCCGTCAACTCCACCTGCGACTTTGCCGCGTCCGAATTCTCTTTCAGAATTTTCGTGTTTACGATGCCGGATACGCACGAAGTGATGCGTTCGTCCGCCCAGGCGGTTTTCAATTTCGCCTGCGGCAGCGTAAAGCCTTTCTCGCTCACAAACTTTTGCACTTCTTCTTTGTCCTGAGGCACCGAGTCTTGTGTCTTCATTGCGATGAGGCCGATGCCCGCCTTGATACATGCGTCCATCGCCTTGTTCAATTCGAGATCGCCGTACTGCGCGAACGAATACTTGAACATCACCGCGTCGATACCGGCCGAACCGATCGCCGCCGCGCGGTTCAGCAACTCCACTACTGTCCCGTCGTGGCACGAGAACCCGAAGTGCTTCGTCTTGCCTTCTTTCTTGAGTTGTTGACCCATCTTCACCCAAGGCTCGTCAATCTGGTTCGGATCGGAGACGCCATGCATGAAGAACAAGTTCACGTGGTCCGTCTTCAGGACAGCGAGCGACTTCGTCAACGCCTCCGAAAACCGCTCCGGTCGGGACGCCGACGCGTCGCCCCAGAGGCCGGCCTTTGACGTGATCCACAAATTCTCGCGGCCGACTTGCTCCTGGAAGGTCCCAACGCCGATAAGCGACTTTCCGTTGGCATAGGTTTCGGCCGTATCGATGTACGTCATCCCATCCTTGAACGCGCGGTGAAGCATCTTGTCAAAAGCGGGATCGAACGGAAACTCGCCGCCCATCAACAGAATCGGTATTTTCTCGCCCGTCGCGCCCAATACCTTTTTCGGTACCGCCTCGGACATCGGCACGTCGGGATTAATTGCCGCCGCCTTTTGCGAAATGAGTCCAGTGCCCAAACCCGTGGCGGCCGCAGTAGCCGTGGCGGCCCGCTTAAACAAGTCCCGACGCGAAATCGAATGTGACATAACAACACTCCTGATCGCCGACACGAGTCCGGCATTGTCCCTAGCCCAACACCCTACCCGTTCCTCTCGTCACCCGTCAAGAATCCGCAGACCGGCTCTCATAGTTGAGATTCCCGAGGCGTTCGAAGCATGTACAAACGTGGCAACCCCCCGTAACTGATTCAGGCGTTATGAGAGTCTCGGGTTCTTGGTGTAGTCTCCAGCCGGCCCGTGTCGCAGGGCCTCCGCCGGAGCTGAGCGTAGCGACGCGACAATAGAAATATCTCGGCGTCGAACGGCCAACATCCAGCCAACGATGTTTTCATTTGAACCGATATCCTTTGGTCGACATGTGGAGGGACGCTCGACATCTCCTCCGCCCGCGATAGTGCCCAAACCGCTGCAGGATGGTTCGACGTGGTAGGGAGCAGTACGCCGGAGAAGATTTCGAGGCCGGGGTGGTCCAATATGGAACTCCTCGTGAGTCGAGCCTAGCGCCAAAACCACTCACCAATGTCGGGGTCGTATCGGAATACTTATACGAGCGGCACTGACATGGGGAAGAGCGGCACATGCAAGTTGAAGACGCGCAACTCGTCGCACAGTGCCTCGAGGGAGACGAAAAGCCCTTCGAGGAGCTAATACGGCGCTACCAAGGTGCCGTGTATGCGACGGCGTACTATTACGTCGGTCGGTATGGCGTCGCCGAGGAGGTCACCCAGGATACCTTCTGGGCTGCCTACCGCGGTCTAGCCCGAAAAAACGCGACCGACGAATTGGGAAGTTGGTTAAAGGGAATCGCCTGCCGGACTGCCGCGAATTGGCTCCGTCGGAACGGGAAACGGCTTCGGTCGGAAACCCCGCTGCCGGCGCGACGGGCGATATTACTTGAAGACGCACGGGTCGGCCCGGACGCGCATGCTCAGCGGCGCGAACGATATGAGGTTGTACAGGAGGCAGTTGATCGGTTACCGGAGCGCTATCGATTGCCAGTGGTGCTTCGGTATATGCAAGAACTTAGTTACGACGAGATTGCCCGCTACACGGGTGAGACTCGCGATGAAGTCAGGGGCATCTTGCAACGGGCGAGCAAACAGTTGCGAGACACGTTGGCTGGATCCGATAGCTCGGAAAAGCCAGAGGGAGAACGTAGTTGGTTTCGTGCACGAGAGTAGAAAGCCTCTTGCAGGGCTACCTCGACAATGAGTTGACCGATTCCGAGCGGTTGCTCGTGGATCGGCACGTCGATGATTGTAAGCCATGCAAGGTCCGCTTAAAGAACCAGCAAACTACGTCGGTCGTTTTGTTCGAGACTTTAGGCGAGTTTCGGCTCACTCACGACTTGACCCGCACGATCATGGAGAATCTTCCCGAGATCGAACGCTTGCCGATCGACGTTGAAGGCGTGAACTGGCGGGCAAAGCATCCGGGCGCGCTCAAAGAGAAGCTTCTCCGTTTCGCTCCATTGGCCGCCGCAGTCCTTCTGGTCGTACTCGGCGCGGTGATTCGTGATAACTGGCCGAGTGCTCCCGTTCCCTCCGATGCCATTGGCGTCGCCTCCTATGACCGCATTTTCGGAAGCCGCGAATCGTATATTACGCCGAACAGGCGTTTTACGACAGGCGACAATGAACGTATGACCCTGTCTCTCCTGGGTTCAACCCAGCTCAAGGTAAACGGCAACAGCGAGGTTTGGGTCACCGACGAGCGGACTGTCCGTATCGACCGTGGCCAAGTTCTGTTTGATGTCGGTGCCGACTCGCACTCGTTCAAGGTCGAAACACCATCCGGACGAGTTGAGGTGTATGGAACGCTTTTCGATGTGCAGGTCCTCGAAGCCCAAACGATGGTAACGCTGGGTCGCGGCCACGTGCGAGTTTTTCACGGCGAAGACGAGTCGGTATCCGAGGCGTTGGAACCCGACGAGCAAGTAGAAATTCGTAAGGGAGATGCAACTCTGAACCTCCAACCTGTCGATTCCGGTTCCGTGTTGAGTTGGGCCGACGACGTCGGTCCGTCTCAGGAAGCCGATAGCATGTACGCGGCCTACATCCTGCCCAAACAGGACGTCGCATCGATCAAATCTCAGACGTGGCAAGTGCTTCAGGTACACCAGCGTGGCGTAGACAAGTTTGAATTTCAATGGGTGCCGGATGGCATCACGTCCGACCATTTTGATTACGATTTTGTGGTCTATTCGGTTCCTGGAGGCGAGACGCGGTTTTCGCAACGGATTGACGGATCCGTATTCGACGATCAGTCGCGGAGTTCGCTGGTAATGGAACCGGGCGACAAGACCCTGGGTAGGCGGTCCGACATACTGCGGTGTCAATTGCTTCCGAACACGCGTAACGGGAGCGTGACGGCGCCATCCATAACAATCAGTGCGATTACAGTTGAGGACAAATAACGGATCATGAAGTCGGGAATAGCAGATCGGCGAGGAAGCGTGCCCGGAGCGGGGCGATTGATTGGATCGTCTACCTCAAGTCACTCCTTCCCCAAAATGAGTCACTACAGCCAAGCGCCTCGCGCGGGTGTGCTGCCTCGCCAGTCAGCTTGAAATCAGAATCGGGAAGAGCAAACGAACACGTCCACCATCAACAGCGATAGGAATACAACGAATCGACTAAGGCGAAAAATAAACAGGCTATCCAGGAGGCCGGCTTGCGTAGAGGACATCGAACCATCTACCTCAAGTCACTCCTTCCCCAAAGAGTAACTGCAGCCAAGCCCCTCTTCGTGGGCCCGCCTATTGGATAGCCTGTCTAGTCATTCGAGCACAATCGTCTTGAGTAAGACAAGGAAGATCGCCACAGCGAAACAAAAAAAGGGACATCAGGCGTCGGGGTCACCTGATGTCCACCATCGTGAAGTTCAGACACGCGCAAGCGAAGGGCGAATTTCGAAAGCGGTGACTGAACCCAGCACTTGGAGTATACCAGCGAATCCGTTTTTTGACAAGCGGATTCTGGTAGGTTGAGTGCATCTCAACCTTTCGCTATTTTCGCGGCTTTCGCGCAGTCTATTCTGCATATTCTGCCGAGTATCTAAGGCCGTGATTCGAGTACTCTGACCTTTCCTTCGACGACTGTGAGACGGCGCTCCGCGAACAACTGAATCGCTCGTGGATAGACATCGCGCTCCGTTGCTTGCACCCGCTCGGCAAGCGTTTCCGGAGTGTCGCCCTCCCGGACCGGAACCGGCGCCTGGAGAATGATCGGCCCATGGTCGTATTCCGGATCGACGAAATGTACCGTGACTCCGGTCACTTTAACTCCCATCTTGATGACGGCTTCGTGCACGTGATGGCCGTACATACCCTTGCCTGAAAACGCGGGAATCAGCGCAGGATGTACGTTCATGATCCGATTGATGTATTCGCGTGGGACGGTGATAAGGCTCATGAATCCCGCGAGCACGACCAGGTCGGGGTGATAGTGCGCCACCTCGCGCCAGACTGCCGCGCCGAATGCCTCGACCGACTCGAAGTTTTTCCGAGGGACGGCAATGGCGGGAATGCCGGCGTTTCTAGAGCGTTCTAAGCCGTACGCGTCCGCGCGCGACGAGATCACGCATACGATGCGCACGTCGAGCTTGCCCGCCTCGATCCGATCCAAAAAGTTTTGCAGCGTCGTGCCGCCGCCGGAAAGAAGGACCGCAAGATTGATAGCCATGACTGGCTACGCTATCACACTCGCGAAGGTGCGCTCACCAGGAGTGACGGGGGTAGAAACGAAAATCGGGGTGGCGCCAATTTGGCAACACCCCGGAAACACAAGGAGCACGCGTACCTAGGCGGTCACGTCGAGGTAGCGACCGACAACCGGCTCAAGAACGATGGCTGCGCGAATCAATTTGAGCGCGGCATTTCCGATGTCCTCGGCGACGGTGCGGCTTGCGACCGCCCCTTGGATCGCCTGGGAGAATCGGGTTGACGCGGCACCCGCTACGATCCCGACGCCGCCAATAGAAGCCATACGATCCATGTTTAGCCTCCTTTGCGCCGGTCTCCTCTTACATTCAGGATATCGGCGAAAAGGTCGTGATTCTTTAGCGGGGCCGCGTGCGCGAGCCGCTGTAAGCCCTTGTATTCGTTATGGTTAGAGCCGGTGAGATGCGAGCGTGATCAGCGCATCTCCTGGCCGCCGGTGACGTTGATGGCCTGACCGGTCACGTAGGAGGATTCGTTCGACGCAAGGAACACGACGACGTTGGCTACGTCTTCGTAGGTGCATCCCCGGCGCATGGGAACTTGGTCGATGTACTTCTGCCGCACCTCCGCTTCGGTGATCCCTTGGTTGGCGGCGTATTGTTTGAATAGGCTGTCCTTCCAAAGGGGCGAGTCGAGCAGATTGCCGGGGCAGACCGCGTTGACGCGGACGCCGCGTTCGGCGAACTCGAGGGCGAGGCTTTGCGTCACACCGATGCCGCCGAATTTCGAGGCCGCGTAGGCGCTGTTCTTGGAGCTGCCTTTTTTGCCGGACTTCGAATTGATCTGAATGATGCTGCCGCCGCTGTAAGCGAGCATCACTCGTGCAGCCTCGCGCGCGCAGATGAAATAGCCGACCAGATTGACTTCGATGACTCGCCGCCACTGCTGAACGTCGAAGTCGATGCTGTCACCGGAGATGAGAATGCCTGCATTGGAAACGAATATGTCCAGCCCATCAAATTCCCCGACAGTGTAGGTCATGGCCTCGTGCACATCGTTGGCGTCCGTGACGTCCATACCAATGCCCAGGACGCGACGGCCGGTCGCAACGGCAATCCGCTTCGCCGTCTCGCCCGCAGCGTCGTCGCGCAAGTCCCACACGGCGACATCCGCGCCCTCTTGCGCCAATCGCTCCGCCAGCGCCGCGCCGAGACCCTGTGCGCCGCCGGTGACAATGGCCTTTTTACCTTCAAGTTTGCCGCTCACCCGATTCAGGCTCCGAAATGTAGACTGTCAGCAACCGCAATTCAGTTCGCGCGCAGCCTTGACTTCATCGAACCGCGAGACGGGGGTCGTGATCGGCGCGGCCCGGAGGGGCGCGGGGTCGATCTCGATCTGCTTGGCAATATCGAGCATGGCGTCGCAGAATGCGTCGAGCGTCGCCTGGTTTTCGGTCTCGGTCGGCTCGATCATGATCGATTCCTTGACGGTGAGCGGGAAATACACCGTTGGGGCGTGGAAGCCGCGATCAAGCAGGGCTTTGGCGATATCGAGGGCCTTCGCGCCTTTCGCCGCTTGGGGCGCGGCGGTGAACACGCATTCGTGCATGTAGCGTTGGCCATTAAATGCGGACTGCCATGCGCCCTTGAGCCGCGCGTGAATGTAGTTGGCGTTGAGGACGGCGTAGCGGCTAACGTCGCGGAGGCCATCGCCGCCGTAGTGGCGGATGTAAGCTAGCGCGCGCACAAACATTCCGAAGTTTCCAAAGAACGGCGCGATGCGGCCGATAGATCGTTCAGGCGTCGTCAGCGAAAAGGTGTCGCCGTTCCTCACGACGCGCGGCCCCGGAAGATACGGCGCAAGTTTCGCGTTCACGCCAACCGGCCCCGAACCCGGCCCGCCCATACCGTGCGGCGTGGCGTAGGTCTTGTGAAGATTAAAGTGCATGACGTCGAAGCCGAGGTCGCCCGGCCGGCACACACCCATGATCGCGTTGAGGTTCGCGCCGTCGTAGTAGAGCAGCGCGTCGTGCGCGTGGGCCAGCTTCGCGATTTCGCGGATGCGGGGCTCGAACAGTCCGTGCGTGTTCGGGCACGTGGTCATCACACCGGCAACGGTGTCGTCCATCGCCGCGCGGAACTTCTCGAGATCGATGACGCCGTTTTTGTCCGAGGGGACCTCGACCACCTCGAAGCCCGCGATCGCGGCGGTGGCGGGGTTCGTGCCGTGGGCCGAATCCGGCACGATGATCCTCGTCTTTTTTGTGTTGCCGCGCTCGCGATGGTACGCCGCCATGAGCAGCGTGCCGGTGAGCTCGCCGTGTGCGCCCGCGATCGGCTGCAAACTCACGTCGGAAAACCCGGATATCTCGCCGAGCAGTTGTTCGAGTTCGTGGATGAGCGCGAACGATCCCTGGCATAGCGGCCATGTCTCGGGCTGCGACGCCGTGTGAGGATGCAATCCCGTAAAGCCCGGCAGCGCGGCGACGGCCTCGGCGAGTTTCGGGTTGTACTTCATCGTGCAGGAACCGAGCGGATAGAAATGCGAGTCGATGCCGAAATTCCGATTGCTCAGATGCGTGAAGTGTCGCACGATGTCGATCTCGCCGACCTCAGGAAGTTCCGCGGGCGCGGTGCGGCGCAAATCCGACGGCAACGTGGCCTCGGGAACGTCCAACGCGTCGTGCGTGATCGCCCGCGCGCCGGCGCGGGATTTCTCGAAGATCAGTTGCATGCGATTTCCTTTATCGACGCGGCGTACGCGTCGAGTTGTTCACGGGTCCGTTGTTCGGTAACCGCGATGAGCAGATCGTTCGGGCCGCCCGCGCCAACCGATTCGAGCGCAAGGCCTGCGAGAAATCCACGAGCGGCCATCGCGGAGACTACGGCGCGAGCGTTCTTCGGCAATCGGACGGCGAACTCGTTAAAGGTCGATCCCTCGTTCAGCACCTTCGCGAACCCGAGCTGCGCCTTGAGGTACTCCGCCTTGGAATGGCTATGTACGGCGGCTTCGCGAAGACCTTCCTTGCCCATCAGGCAGAGATAGATGAGCGCGCGCAGGGCCATGAGCGCCTGATTCGAACAGATATTCGACATCGCCTTCTCGCGGCGGATGTGTTGCTCGCGCGCCTGAAGCGTGAGCACGAAACCCCGACGGCCTTGCGAATCCACTGTCGCGGCGGCGATACGCCCCGGCATTTTGCGGATGTGCGCCTTTCGCGTCGCCAAAATGCCGAGGTAAGGCCCGCCGAACATGAGCGGGATTCCGAGTGATTGGCCCTCGGCGATGGCAATATCCGCGCCCATCTCGCCCGGAGTCTTCACGATGCCGAGCGAGAACGGATAGAAGGAGATGACGAGGAGCGCGCCGGCCTCGCGGCAGCGATTGCCGAGTTCCGTGAAGTCACGAAGCGTGCCGAGGAACGACGGGTTCTGGACGATCACGCAGGCGGCGTCCGTCGGGTCTTCGCCGTCAAGGATTTCGATATCGAGACTCGACGTGTGCGTCTCGAGTTGCCGCCGATAAATGGGATTGAGCGAATCGTGGACGACGATGCGGCGGCGGCCCGTCAGGCGGATGGACATCGTTGCCGCTTCAAACACGGCGGTCCCGCCTTCGTAGAGCGAGGCGTTGGCGAACTCCATTCCGGTAAGGCGGCAAATGGACGACTGATACTCGTAGATGCTTTGCAGCGTGCCTTGCGCCACCTCGGGTTGGTAGGGCGTGTAGGCCGTGTAGAACTCCTGGCGCAGAGTGAGCGCGTCGACCGCGGCCGGGATGTAGTGGTCATAGTATCCGCCGCCAAGAAAACAGACGAGGTCCGTCCGATTTCGGTCCGCGAAATCGGAGAGAATCCGCCGCGCCTTCATTTCCGATACGGGCCCCGGCAGGTCCCAGGACTTTACCCGCAGTTCTTGCGGAATCGCGTCGAACAATTCGTCAATTGATTTAACGCCAATCGTCGCCAACATGGCGTCGCGTTCAGCGTCTGTTGTGGGTATCCAACTCACTACACGTCTACCTTTATTTTGTGATCGCGGTGTCGAACGTCCCGCGTCTACGCTATACGATTCTGCAATTCCGTCCGCGCAGTGTCACCGTGGAATGTTGAGTCCACGGCGTACCGAAGGAGGAATCGCAGGAACAACACTTCAGTCCGTTCCCCAAAATCTCCGGTCGAGGAGAGTGCCCCGCGTCCGAAAGGGCAGCGGGTCATGCGAACGTACTCCAAAACCCGCTCCCCTTTGACGCACAAAACCGCGCGCAACCGCCAAATGACAGAGCTTTTCGTCCCCCGCCTGGCTCTCCGCTCGTTCCAAATTGATTCGTGCTTGTTCCCGCGCTTACGCCGGCCCCCGACCCTCGCGGCCATTCATCGATACGGGACAACGCAGCCAGGGGAGCATGTTTTACCAAAAAAACCTGCCCTTACAACAATTCCTCAGACAATCAGCATCGCATCCCCATAGGAATAGAACCTGTATCGCTGCTCCACCGCATGCCGATACGCCTCGAGTACAAGCTCCCTTCCGCCGAAGGCCATCACCAGCGCCAACAGACTTGACCGCGGCAAATGAAAGTTCGTGACGAGGGCATCGACGCCAAGAAACGTATACGGCGAATAGATGTACTTCGTCGTACGACCGCAGCCGGCCCAGAATCTCCCGTCCCGAAATTGCGTCTCGAGCACGCGCGCGCTCGTTGTCCCGACGGCGACGACGCGGCCACCGCTCCGCCGTGTTTCCTCCAACCGTTCGGCTGTTTCCTCCGAGAACTCAAAGTCCTCCGCGTCGACGTTGTGCAGTTCGAGCTCGTCCGCCTGAATCGGTTTGAAGGTCCCGTATCCCACATGAAGGGTAAGCATGGTTTTGTTGACGCCTCGCGCTTCGAGCGAACGAAACAATTCATCCGTGAAATGAAGGCCTGCGGTGGGTGCGGCCACGGCGCCGGGGTGCGCGGCGTACACCGTTTGATACCGCGCCGAATCGCGCGCGTCTTCCCCTTGGCGCTTGATGTACGGCGGCAACGGGATATTCCCCTCGCGCTCGAGCATACCGATGACATCGCTAACGTCGAACTCGACGCGGCGTTTGCCTCCGGGGAGTCCCTCGAGCACCGTCGCGAAAACGTTCTCGGATACGGCGACCGTGGCGCCCTCGGCGACTTTGGCCGATGGCCGTACGAGCGCTTCCCAGCCGCCTTCCTGCAATTCCCGCAGGAGGAAAATCTCGACCTTCCCGCCCGTTGCCTTTCGTCCTTCCAGCCGCGCGCGCAGGACCTTGGTGTCGTTCAAGACGAGGCAATCCCCTGGGCGCAGAAACCCGGGCAAGTCACGGAAGATCGCGTCGTGGAGGCGTCCGCTTCGCCGATCCAGCACGAGGAGGCGCGATTCGTCTCGACGCTGCGCCGGTTGTTGGGCGATCAAGTCTTGCGGCAGATCATAGTCGAGGTCGCTGATGCGCACGGGCTGCTACGCCGCGCCTCGCGGAATCGCGCGAATAATCTCGTCTGCGCCGCGGTCGCGTACCTGATCAGCCGCTTTGCGTCCCAAGGCCACTCCCTGTTCGGAGGGGCCTTCAATCTCGGTGCGCAAGATGGTTTTGCCGTCGAGCGAACAGACGCAGCCGGCCATGCGAATCCTCCCGCCGTTCACCCGGGCCAGCGCGCCAATCGGCACCTGGCATCCCCCGCCGAGCGCCGCGAGAAACGCGCGCTCGCACGTCGTCTCCGCCGCGGCGTTCGCGTCGTGAATCCGCCCCAACGTCTCTCGGAGTTCCGCGTCATCCTCTCGGCATTGCACGGCGAGGGCCCCTTGGCCGCAGGCCGGGGTAATGATCTCGGGCGCTATGACCTCGGCAATTTCCGCGTGAGACCCAAGCCTCTCCAAACCCGCGCACGCCAATATCGCGGCATCGTAAGCGCCATCGTGGACGCGCGAAAGCCGGGTCCCGACGTTGCCGCGCAAGTCCTCGATCACGAGTCCAGGATTCGCCGCGAGCAACTGCGCCTTGCGGCGCAGACTAGACGTCCCCACGCGTGCGCCTGGCGGAAGCGCGGCGAGCGACGCGTACTTCGGCGACACGAGGGCGTCGAGCGGGTTCTCTCGAGGCGGGATCGCTGCTACGACCAGCCCCGGGGTATCCTCCGTCGGCAGATCTTTGAGGCTGTGGACCGCCAGGTCCGCCTGGGAATCCAGCAGGGCCGCTTCGATTTCCTTGGTGAACAGCCCTTTTCCCCCGATTTTCGCTAGTGGAGTGTCGAGTATCTTGTCGCCCTTCGTGGTGATGACCCGGATTTCCACCTGGAGCCCCTCAAACACCCGTTGCAACGCCGCCGCGATGCCGCGCGACTGCACCAAAGCGAGCCGGCTTCCCCTCGATCCGATGACGATGCGGTCCTTCATGTGCTTTCCTTGAGTCCAAATAATCGCCGGACAAGTTGTATGACGGTGCCGTGGTCTTCGTGGTGGATTTCTTCTTTGAGTTGTGTCAGGGCCGGTTGCAAGACGCTAGCCTGGTAGCGTTTCATCATGTAGTCGATCTCTTCCCAGTCCTGGGGCGAAATGTGCGACAGCCGCTTACGTGTTTTTTCGAGTTCGCGCCGGCGGATCGCGTCCAGTTCCTCGCCGAGCGATCGAATCGTGGGTTCGGCGGCGAGCGAATTCATCCAACGCATGAACTGGTCAGCGCCTGACTCCACAATCGCCAATGCTCGGTCGACCTCGGCCCGCCTCGCCTCTACGTTCTCGTCGGCGACCTTCTTGAGATCGTCGATGTCGTACAGATACACGTTGTCGAGGGCGTTCACTTGGGCGTCCACGTCTCGCGGCACGGCGATGTCGATCACGAATATCGGCGCGTTAGTCCGGCGTCGTAACGCCTGGCGGAAATGGTCGGCGCGCAGGACCACGCCGCCCGACCCCGTGGAACTGATGACGACGTCGGCGCGGTGAAGGTGGTCCTCCACGTCAGCCAGCGCGACCGCCTCGCCATGATACTGGCCGGCGAGGGAGGCCGCGTTCTCGATGCTGCGGTTTGCGACAATCACGTCGCGCGCGCCTTTCTCGATCAGGGACCGGAGCGTGAGTTCCGCCATTTCGCCTGTGCCAATTACCATCACGGTCTTTCCGGCGAGTTCCGTGAATATCGACACCGCGAGGTCCACCGCAACACTGCTCACCGAAACCTTCCCCTCGCCAATACGCGTGTCCGTTCGGACCTTCTTCGCGATCGTAAACCCGCGCTGAAACAATTGATTGATCACCTTGTCCGTCGTCTGCTCCCGCTGCGCCGCCTGATACGCATCGTGCACTTGTCCCAGGATTTGGCCCTCGCCCACCACCAAACTGTCCAAACTCGACGCAACCCGGAACAAGTGCGCCGCTGCCTCGCGCGCCTCATGGTGATACAGCGCCGGATTCAACTCCTCCAGCGAAACCCCGCCCCACTCCGCGAGAAACGCCTCGATCCCCGTCCGGATATCGTCCGCCGTCGTGGCGTGATGCACATACACTTCCGAGCGATTGCAGGTGCTCACGATTACCGCGCCCGCACCCTCGAAACGCTTCCGCAATTCGATCAGCGCGCGTGGCTGGGCGTCGTCCGAGATCACCACGCGTTCTCGCAGCGCGAGTTCGCTGGTGCGGTGGTTCAGGCCCGTGACGACGAGACTCACGCGGCGTGCCCCCAAAAGCTGTAGTCGGAGGCGCGCATCACACCGAACGCGAGATAGGTGATGAGCAAGAACGCGAACCCGAAAAACACGAGATACGCCAGCTTCGGCCCGCGTAATCGACCGAACTGCCGCACGTGAAATATCGAGGCGAAAAACACTGCCATCGCGAACGCAAGCACCACCTTGCTCGATACGAACCAATAGGGCCCAAGAAGATCGCGTTGTGCCCAGGCCCAGCCGAAACCGAACAGCAACGTCGCCACGAACGCCGGATAGCCAATACTAATCAGCCGATACAGGACTGCATCAAGCTTCTCCAAGCTCGGCACACGATGCAGGAAGCCGGTGGTCCGATGCCGTTTCAAGTGTTGGGCTTTGGCAGCATACACGGCGCTCGTCAGGCTTGCGACGAAAAACAACGCGAACGCAAAAAATACGAGCCCCACATGAATTGCCAGCGATACGCCGTTCAACGCCCGCGGAGTGACGCCCAGGCCCGATGGCCCGACAAACGCATTCGTCAACGCCAACAACGCAAGCGCCGGCAAGTACACCACCAACAACGGCTTCATCGCCGCATCCCGCTGCACCGTGAGGATAATCCCCGTGCAAAAGATAAGAAACAGATTGAGCGAGTCGCCCAAGCCCGTCAAGGGGACCAGGCCCCACCGCCACCACCGAAAAAGAAATACCCCCAGGAGAAGTACGTTGCCGACCGCTGCCGTCCGCTTGGCCCCCGCGAGTACCCCCTCATTCGAATTCCGCGGATACGTGAGGGACAGCGCGCCCGCAGCCAAGTAGGCCGCGATGGCGAGAAAGAACGGGACCGCGATTTGAATCGGGAGGGGCGGCATAGCTAACCGCTCGCGACAAAAGTCGAGATTGGCGCATACGCGCGCCATGCAAAAAGGCACGTTCCTGTTAAGAACGCAGCGGAGTTTTCGAGGGATTTTGCTTGAATGCGGAAACGAGACGGTAACCCAAGGTCCCTGCTTGGCGCAGGGATGACATTTGTGGGGTACTTGATCGGATCCCGGGGGAGGGCCGTGTGAAACTCGCAATGACGAATTTGGGTCATTATTTAGGTCTCCAACCGGGTAAGGTCAGGCGACGGACGATAGTCGTGTCGACGGATAACTTGTGCCGCGGGCTGCTAGCCGCCAACGGCCCGGAATGTTGGGCTTGGACTTCGGTAATCCTATAAGAATAGTGGAATCGCGCCGCAGGTTGCCATGCCCCGCCCCCGGCCCATTACGCCGCGCCACAAGAAACTTGCGTAAACAGGCGGACAAAAAGTATCCTAGTCCGCTCTCGTCCGTTGTATGCGGGCGTAATTCTCTCGTAAAGGAGGCCATAGGTATTACTATGCCTGGCGAACAAGACATTCCCGTGCGAGGTGGCGCAGCCATCCTCGACAAGCCCTTCGATCTGGGCGGCGACATCGAATTAAGCGGCGAGGAGGTGGACGCGCTCTACACCGGCACCATGCAGGACTTTCGCGAAGGCGAAGTCGTGCGAGGCACCGTCGTCGAGATTGGCAGCGACCGCGTCATCGTCGATATCGGATACAAAAGCGAAGGCGCGATCCCGATTTACGAATTCGGCTCCCTTGACGGCGTCAAGATCGGTGACAGCTTCGACGTCTTTATCGACGAACCGGAAGACGAAGAGGGCATTCCGGTCCTCTCGAAGATTAAGGCCGACCGGATCAAGAACTGGGCGCACATCCAGGAAATATACGAACAGGACGGCGTCATCAAGGGCAAAATCGTCCGCCGGGTAAAGGGCGGTCTCAAGGTCGATATCGGCATCGACGCATTTATGCCCGCGAGCCAGTTGACCTGGCGTCCGACGAGCGACCTCGACCGGTACCTCGGCGAGACGCTTGAAATGAAAATCATCAAGCTGACCAAGCGCCGCAGAAACGTCGTCGTCAGCCGCCGCAAACTGCTCGAAGAACAGCGCGCCGGCGAAAAGAGCAAGCTGCTCGAGACCATCGAGATCGGCAAGACGCTGACGGGCGAGGTCAAGAACATCACGGACTTCGGCGCGTTTATCGATGTCGGCGGCATTGATGGTCTTCTACACGTCACCGACATGTCTTGGGGCCGGGTCAAGCACCCGTCGCAGGCGGTTTCGGTGGGCGCTCGGGTGCAAGTGATGGTGCTCAACTTCGATCCCCAGACCGAGCGCATTAGCCTGGGCCTCAAGCAACTCACCGAGAACCCCTGGCGCTCCTCCGAGGAACGCTACCCCGTCGGCAGCATTGTTGGCGGCAAAGTTGTCAGCATGACGGACTACGGCGCCTTCGTGCAGATCGAGCAGGGAATCGAAGGCATGGTCCACGTCAGCGAAATGAGCTGGACACGCCGCGTGCGTCATCCAAGCGAAGTCCTCAATATTGGCGATCAGGCCAGCGTCATGATCCTTAGCGTTTCGCCAGACGAGGAAAAGATCGCGCTTGGCCTCAAGCAGACCCTGCCCAACCCGTGGAACGACATCGAGAAGCGTTACCCGATTGGGGCGATCATCAAGGGAACCGTGCGCAACCTCGCGGACTACGGCGCGTTCGTGCAGATCGAGGAAGGGATCGACGGCCTCCTGCACGTCAGCGACTTGTCGTGGACGCAAAAGGTGAGCCATCCCTCGGAAGTGTTGCAAAAGGGCCAGGAACTCGATGTCAAAATTCTCAGCATCGATCCGAACCAGGAAAAGATAAGCGTCGGCCTGCGCCAGCTCCAGAGCGACCCCTGGGAAAACATCGCACAGCGGCACGCGATCAACTCCGATGTCGAGGTCGAAGTGTCCAAGCTGGTTTCGTTCGGCGCGTTTGCGCGGCTGGATAACGGCGTCGAAGGGCTGATTCACGTTAGCGAGATCGACGTTGAACCCGTCAACAAGCCCGAGGACAAGCTCACGGTCGGCGAGAAAGTCACCGCCCGCGTGATCAGCATTGATCCCGTCGAGCGGAAAATTGGCCTTAGCATCAAGGCATACAAGAACAACGAAGATCGCCAAACACTCGAGCAGTACAACCAAACCGCCGAAGCTTCCGTCGCCGTCAGCGATGCGCCCGGTGACGCGGCGCCGAGCTCACTCGCGCATGCCGGCGGGACGTTTACGGACGCGGCCAACGCGATGATGGCGCGGGTGCGGGACACGGAGGGGACTGAAGTAGCACCCGAGTCCGGCGGCGCGTCCTCCTAGTCGCAACGGAGGGTCGGTTTCCAACGAACACCGAAGCGCCGCGAGAGACGCGGCGCTTCGTTTTTTTTGATACGCAAGTGCACTACCGCGGCGCGCATGGTGCGCATGGCCGCGGCCAATACGGTAAGGGCACAATCAGGAGTACACCCATGGCGACCGCGACGTCGAAACCTTCGAACCATCCATTGGCCGGCAAGACCATGACCGGAGCGGCGATGGTGGTGCAGGTGCTCGCCGACGAAGGCGTCGATACCATATTCGGCTACAGCGGCGGCGCGATTCTGCCGACCTACGACGCCATCTTCACCTACAACAACGGCCGCGCCGAGAAGGAACAAATCAGACTCGTCGTCCCCGCCAACGAACAGGGCGCCGGCTTCATGGCCGCCGGATACGCCCGCGCCTCGGGCAAAGTCGGCTGTTTCCTCGTCACCTCCGGACCCGGCGCGACCAATTCCGTCACCCCCATCCGCGATTGCATGGCCGATTCCATCCCCGTCGTCCTCATTTGCGGCCAAGTCCCTCGCCCAGCCATCGGCACCGACGCCTTCCAGGAAGCCCCAATCTTCAACGTCATGGCCCCTTGCGCCAAACAAGTCTTCCTCGTCGAGGACGAATCCAAACTCGAAGACACCGTCCGCACCGCCTTCGATATCGCACGAAGCGGACGTCCCGGACCCGTCGTCATCGACCTCCCCAAAGACGTCCAACAGTGGATCGGCACCTTCAAAGGCCAAGGCCTGCTCGATTTCCGCGGATACAACCGCCGCAAGAAGACCAACGACGCTGCGAGCGTTTCGAAAGAGAAGGCCCTCGATTTCTTCCGCATGCTGCGCCAATGCGATCGCCCCCTGGTGTATGCGGGCGGCGGGGTCATTGCGGCCAACGCTTCCGATGAACTCCGCACATTTTGCAATACCTTCGGCATACCTGCCGTCACCACGCTCATGGGTATCGGCGTCATCGACACCACCTGGGACCTGTCGCTGCACATGCTGGGCATGCACGGCGCGGCCTACGCCAACTACGCCGTCGAGGACTGCGACTTCCTCATCGCCGTCGGCTCACGCTTCGACGATCGCGTCGCCGGGAAGGCCGCCGAATTCGCCCCCAACGCAAAAAACATCGTCCACATCGACATCGACGCCGCCGAAATCGGCAAGGTCAAGGCGGTGACCTGGAGCCACGCCGGCACCGCGAAGACGGCGCTGCGCGAACTGATCGGCTACGGCAAGGATTTCAACAAATCCTTCGGCGACTGGCACGCCCACGTCAAGGCGCTCAAGCGCGGCCATGCGTTCAACTACAACCGCGCGTCAGAACAGATCCAGCCGCACGAAGTCCTCGAAGTGTTGAACAGCATTACCAAGGGCGACGCCATCATCAGCACCGGCGTCGGCCAGCACCAAATGTGGGCCGCGCAATATTTCGACTTTGTCCGACCCCGCTCGTGGCTCACCTCGGGGAGCATGGGCACGATGGGCTTCGGCCTGCCCGCCGCGATCGGCGCGCAATTCGCCAATCCAGGCCGCTTGGTCATCAACGTCGACGGCGACGGCAGCATTCGAATGAACCTCGGCGAACTCGAGACCTGCACCACCTACGGCATTCACGTCAAGACGCTGCTGCTCAATAATCTAGGCGACGGGATGGTGCGCCAATGGCAAACGCATATGTACCAGGAACGCTACAGCGGCACCGACAAATCGCTGCACAAGAAAGATTTCGTCAAGGCCGCCGAGGCCGACGGTTTCGAATTCGCAAAACGCGTGCGTGACCGCAAAGACCTCCCGAAAGTCCTCCGCGAATTCGCCGAGTTCCAGGGCCCCGCGTTCCTTGAGGTGATGATCGACCCCTACGCCGAAGTCTGGCCTGCCGTTTGGCCCGGCAAAGGCTACAAAGAAATGAGCGTCGGGCCGTGGATCAAGCCCCGCGCGACAGGCGAGATTGTTAAGACGGACATCGCGAACACCGCGATGTTCTAGGGAGATTTGATGGCTGCACCTAATTTCTTCTGAATATCCAGTGAATTCGAAAAACTATGACTTATGACCCGAACCCGAGCCATATGCATTTGCTCCAATCGTTGTATTCATAAGTATCGCCGTAATTTTCTCCGCCGTTTTCCACCTTGTTTCGGAGAGGAAGAAGGTGACTTTTGTCACTAGACATCTATGGTTCACTTTCTCGGCGGGTACTCTCTCTGCAGTGACCTACCTGGTTGTAGGTGTTGTCGTCACCGGAGAAATCGATCCTTTTATTGTCATCGCGCTGCCGGCAAGTTGGATGATAGCTGTAGTCCTTTGTCATGTCCTCGGCCACATATATGTAGGCCTCTCGGCAGTAGGTCGTAAATAGGGACACTCAATCAAAACTTCCACGTAACCTCAGCCCGCACGCTCCGCCCAATCTCTCCCGCCGACACCAACGGCACAAACGAGTCCGCCGCCTCAGTGCGATCCGGCCCAGCCAAATCTCTCCCGATCAGCGCAAACTCAAACGACTCGTTCGGTTTCCACGCGAGCCGCGCATCGAGCGAAACGCGCTCCTTGATTCCGAACGCAGGAAGATCATCCCGATAACGGACCACTGCATCGAGGAGGACCGAGCGCGGTAAGTCCCAACTGTTCCAAAGATATGCGCTATGTCGCGGCGCGGCGTCTTCATCGCGAAGGGTGACCTCGTCGATGTCGTCGCCCAGTCCCAAGTTGAACGCCGCTGGGACTTCGAGCCTTGGCCGGCTGACGACGTCGTATCCGAAACCTCCGGAGCGGAACAGTCCCGGTAATCGACGGTCCGCGGCGAGCACGATTGCCGACGCTAAGCCCCGCTCGAGTTCGAGCCGCGTGCCCAGATAACCGTATCCCGCGCGAATTTGCCACCACTCGCGGACCCGCCACTCGGCCGCGATCTCGACGCCATAACCCTCGCCCCGGGCGTCGTTCCCGTACGCAAACGGAAACCGAGTGTGCGCCGTCGGAAAAGGCGCTCCCTCGAGCCGTGGAATGCGCTCGCGCAACGATCTCAGTTGGCCGTAGTCGTTGTAAAACGCGGAGACGTCGAAGCTGAACGTCGCGATTGGCTTCGCGCGGTACCCGATCTCATACACCCACGTGCGCTCGGCGTCGGCGTCGGGGCCGCCTTCGACGGCGACGATTCCAAAGGGGAAGGTCCGTGCGTTGATGCGGCCTTCGCGTTCAAGGCGAGTGACCTGGCGGAGTGACCGCGAGACGCCGGCCCAGAGTTCGTGGCGTTCGTTAGGCCGCCACGATGCGCGCACCGCGGCGTCCCACTCCCAGTCTGTGAAGGGGTCGTGCTCGATACCGCCAGACAGTAACAACGAGAACTCCGGGGAGAGGGCGATCTTGTCTTCGGCGAAGAGGCGCGAGTATTGCGACGCGCGATCCTCGGGCCAGAACGAGACGAAATATTTGTTGTCGATGTTGCTGTTCCAATAGGTATGCGATGCGCCGACGCGGAGCTGGTGTGCGCCGGGTTGGGTTTGGTATTCAATGGATGCGCCGTATCGCGCGGAGTCGTCGTCGAAGCTGTCCGAATGGCGGGCGATGTGTTCGGCGTTTGCGCGGAAGACGAGCAGATTGGCGTCGTCCAGACGGTGTTGCCAAGTTAGCGTCCCGCCGCCTCCGTGTGAAGTCGAACGTGACGCCGCGAACTGTCCGTACAACTTCTGCCGCCCTGGCACGCGCAATAACTGAGAGACCGTTTTGGGGACCTCGTTGCGCATATGGATATCGAACGCGCTTCCGCTGAGTGTCAACGTGTTCTCATCGTCCGGGATCCAGTCGAGGCGAAGACCCGCGCGGCCGTCGTTCCATGCGTCGAACGCTTCGCCGCCGTTGGGCGCGTCGAACGATTGGTGATCGCCATGGGCCAGACTCAATCGCAGACCGAGGCGGTCGTTCGGGAGCCATCCATATCGGAACTGCGTTCCTACGCCATCGCCTGGACCGGCCCAGGCGGAGACACGTCCGCCCGCAGTGTCGCGCGAATGCTTCGTGTAGATGCGGATGGTGCCGTTCATCCCGCCGCCGGAAGTTGGGCCGTGCACGATCTCGACGCGATCGATGTCGTCGAGCGGCAGATCGATTTCGGACCAGTACACGCCGCCGAACAGGGGCGAGTAGACGGAGCGGCCATCAATCGTCACGTCGAGCTTGTTGGCGAATTGGCCGTTGAAGCCGCGAGCGGATATTGCCCAGGTGTTGGCGTTTATCCTCGCGACGTCGAGTCCCGGTGTGAGCCGCAGGGCGTCGGGCAGATGTGTTGCGCCGGAGCGGGCGAGGTCGTCCGCGGTGAGCGTGGTAATCGCGTAGGGCTGTTCTGCGCGCGCGCCCATCGCCAGCGCGAAGAACGCGGCGGCAATCGCGCGAAGGCCGTTGAGTATGATGGTGCGAGTCATGCTGTTGAATGGACGATACGCGACGCTGTTCGTGTGATCAACGGGGCGGGGTGGGCATAGAATCGCGCGTGTACATGACGAATGGCGGAGAGGACGGATGAACTACTACGAAATCTATTTCGACCTGCAAGACTCGACGCGAGACCTCGATTTTTGTGAACGCCTGTCCAAGTACATGGGCTATCTCGAGGGAAAGGGCCTTATCGAGGGCTACACGTTGAAGCGCCGGAAGCTCGGGTTCGGGCCCCGAGAGCTCGGCGAGTTCAACGCGACCATTCGGGTCAAGGATATGGCCCAACTCGAACTCGCCTTTTCCGAAGCCGCGACTCGCGGGCCAAACGTCGAGCCGCTCCACAAGGCGGTTTACTCGCAAGTGACGAACCTCTCGTTCGCGTTGACTCGAGACTTTCCCGATCCAGTCCGGGTCTCGCCGGGCGGGGGATGAGCGCGGCCCTGTCGCGGTGCTATTATCGCGCGCGTTCGGGGCCGCGGAGTTGTGACCCCGGGCGACGAGACTAATCATAGGAGAGACGCAATCGTGCGAACACGAGTGCATGGCGCAATCCTCTGCGCCGCAACGTTGACTTGTTTTGGACTGTCGGCCTGCAAATCCACAGGCAAGGGGGCCGAATCCGAAGTCCAGACCCAAGAGGCCGCGCCCATTAAGACGGCGGCGGACTACGAGGCCGAGCTCCGGTTGGCTGCCGCCAGCGATTTCGGAAACGACGACGGCAAACGGCCGAACTTCCAGGTGCATAGCCCGTATTTCTACAAGGAATACGCGGAGTATCCGGGCGGCACGAGCGACTTTGAAGTGAAGGTCGTGCAGCGGGAATCGAAGACGAGCCCGTACGTCGCGGACGTGACGATTAACAAGGTCCGCTACTCGACGCGACCGCGCACTAACCGCGAGGAGGCGCGGGTGGATGAGGATTTCCTGCGCGACACGGGGATCGAGACGGTCACGTACGAACTTCGTAACGGCGAATGGCGCCGATCGAGCAGCTTCTTCCTCTCGAATGAGACCGAGCAGATGATTGACGGGCAATGGCAAATGGTCAGCCGCGCCGCGCCGCAAGCGAACACCGAAGACGCGGCGGGCGGGGATAGCTGGTTGGGCAAAACGTGGAACCGGCTACGCTTCTGGAAGTAGACAAGGGCATCGCCGACAACCGGCCGCCCCAACTTTCGCTCGCCAAGACGTTTCGTTTTGCCGAGTTGCTCATCATCGTCGCCGCGGCGGTGTTCATAGTCCTCGGCACGTACTCGCATTCGTTTGGTGACACGGCGGACAGCCGCCTTTCGACCGTCTACGCGCTCGCGAAGTACGGCACGTGGTACATCGACCGAAAGCCGGATGAAGAACCAATCCGCTTCGAACAGCAGACGATCGACAAGGTCGTCGTGCCCGGCAAAGGCATGCTTTCCAGTAAGCCGCCGATTCTTCCGCTGATCATGACCGGCGAATATCTCGTCATGAACAAGGCGTTCGGCCTCGACCTCGACAGCGAAGAGGACACTGCGACCATCATCCGCTACATGTCGATGACGCTCATCGGCCTTTCGTATATCTTCTGCCTTGTTTTCTTCCTCAAGACGTTGAAACTTTTCGTCGATTCGCCGCTCGCCCGCGTCGTCTGCCTCTTCGGCCTCGCGTTTGGCACGCAGCTTTGGGGATTCGCGACGAACATCAACAACCACGTGCCCGCGGCGTTTCTCGTCGTCGTATCGATTTACTTCGCACTTGGGCTCGCATCGCAGAAGCTCGATCCTGCGCCGTGGCGTTTCTTCGTCTTCGGCTTGGCTGCTGGTCTTACGCCCACCATTGACATGCCCGCCGGAATTTTCCCGTTCGCCGCGGGCATCTATCTCCTGCACCGGCTTCGGGCGATGACGCTTACTTGGGCGGTGCCGGGCGCGGCGATTCCCCTGTTGATCCACCTCGGCATTTCTATCGACACAACCGGCAGCGTCATTCCGATCCAGATGCACTTCGAGGAATTCTTTTGGTACGAGGGATCGTTCTGGCGGAGCCCGCAAGGAATCGACATCCTGAACGAGCCGAAATCGATTTATCTGTTTCACATGCTGTTCGGGCGCGTTGGCCTGTTCTTACTTTTTCCCGTTACGTTCCTCGGCGTAGTCGCAGCGTTGTGGGTCTGGCCGAAAAAGGAGCACCCGCTCCGTCCCCACGTGCTTGCGGGGCTCGCCGCATGGGTCCTACTTACCCTCTACTACATCGTCAAGACCAACAACTATGGCGGCGAGGCCTACGGCTTCCGCTGGTACATCGTCGCCATGCCGGTGCTTATGCTCATGGCAGCGCCGATGCTCGAAGTCGTGCGCAACCGTTGGCAATGGGGCCTCATCGCTGTGATGCTCTCGGTGTCGTTCTACTCGGCGTGGCAATGCTCGTATCAACCGTGGGGATCGAACCACGAGTGGACCACGCGCATTTACGGGCGTAGCTATATTTGGTAATTCAAGTAGCGCCTGCCTCGCCGAGGCCGGCGCAAAGCAACCCCGATCACGCTCACCCTCACCAAGCGAGCCCTTCTCAACGCACGAGCCCCCTCGCCAGAAGCGGTCGCCCCGGCCTGCGCCGGTTTCGGCGAAACCGGCGCTACTGTTGGCGCCATGAACCGTAGGGCCAGTCCTGATAATTCTTCACGAGTCCGCCCTTTATGGGATTATCCCGGATGTATTTGGCGATTCGTAAATCTTCTTGTTCGGATCGCGGCCAATGGTCGAACCATTCGCGTTGCCAAAAAGCCTTCGCACCCAATCCGAGAATCTGGCGGCCGTGCCGCGTCGTCCACCGCTTGAAACTCACCATCTGGCTGAACAGCGTTCCCTTCCGAAGTTCGAGGAACATATGAAGGTGGTTCGGCATGAGGACATACTCAATCGCGTTCCAATCGCCGCGTTTCACGCGAGTTTCGACCGCGCTAATCACCATCTTCGCGACCATCGGCCTGCTCAAGTAGTCGATTGACCCGCCGGCATCAAGCGCTTCTTCCAACGCGAAAAAAATTCTCCGTTGTATATCCAGCCAACGGTCCCGTGGCGCTTGTTCGGCTTCCTTTGAGAGTTCCCGGAGCCTGTCTACGACCTGCCGGGGGAGGGTGCCAGCTAATCGCAACGTTACAAAGTAAACACCTCGATCAACTTCCCAATGAGGCAGCCTACCGCGATAAAAGTTAGTCGTCCGCATACCTGGCCGGCACCCGCCAGTTAGAGCCTGTCTCGCCAGAAGCGGTCGCCCCGGCCTGCGCCGGTTTCGGCGAAACCGGCGCTACCGTCAGTATCCGCAATTCCAATAGCCGTCGACCCACACCTGCGTTTGGCGGGGTTCGTAGTGGCCTTCGACGTAAATCTCGCGCCAGCCTGGATCTCGCACCAAAACGCTGATCCATTGGCCGTCGATTTCATGGGCCTCGTATTGCGCGGGAATGAACTCGCGCGTCCAATAGGCCGGCACCCAGACGGGCTGCGTGATGATCCGATAGCCGCCCTCGAAGTACCGGCAGCCGTAGCCATGCATGTGATATTGAAATGGGTTACTCCAATTGGGCAGGTAACAATTCACGCCACCGCGGCCCCCGCCCGGATTGACCACTATCGGCGGCGCTTGGATCACGCGCGAGGTCTGCGGCGGTTCTAGGAACGCGCTGTGACTGTAGTTCCCCGAAACGGTGACTGAGCTATGCGTCACCTGGCCGAACGCGGGCCATACCGCCGCCGCGGCGAACCCTCCACACGCAATCATCAACATCCTCATGGCGCGTATCACCTCGTACTGTTCACATCGCAAAGAGCCGCGAGAACCTTACACGGAATCTGTCTTCTCGATCGGCTCGACCTTTACGCCCTCTCCCTCGATCCATTTCAACGCCGCATCGACTTCCTTTTCTTCTCCCTCGACGCCGAGCGCCACGAGGCCCAAGTCGCCCTTGATGGAGGCAATGCGCACGTTGGTGACAACGTCAAACTTCTTGCCCATCTCGTGGATGAGCGGCTTCGTCACGTTTTTTTCGTTGTAGGTGAGATAGACCCGCCGAACAATCCGCATTTTTAGCTCCCCGAAAACTCTGCAATGGTTGCCACTGCGGGGATTCTAACACGCACTATCTAGACGCCGCCGCGCCGGAAAAATTCTCGCCCACACTGCCACCCCGGGGATCGCCGGCATCTCGTCGCGCTCCTGGGCCACCCCCTCCTGGTCCCGGGGGCCCGCTTCACTCCTTCCCCGCGTCCAACAACTCCTGAATGTCCAGCTTCCTCAGCTTCGGCGCGGCCCTCCGCTCCGTCCGCGACACGCAATACAAACTCATCCGCGCCAACCCCGGCAATCCCCGCAGCCTAAAAGAAACCGAACTCTACGATTGGCGCAACGATCCCCGTGAACAACACGACCAATCCACAACCAACCCATCCCCCGCCGAAAAACTCGCTCCTTTGCTCAAGTAGCAGCACGTCCGTAGCGCCCTGCCTCGCCGAGGCCGGCGCAACTCGACGCCGACTCTGACAATACGACAATCCATTCTTATTTCAATCTGCAATCCATCTGGATACATGACAATCCGAATACAATCAAGGCCAAAGGCCGTGCAGATGCGTCCTTCGTACCTCGAATTGCAAGATGTCCTCCAGACGAGAATAGACAACTGAAATTCTCGATTAGTTCTTGGAAGCCACGAGACGACTTTTCGTTTCAAAGAGCGAGTAAATCGCCCTACTCGCGATGTTTGAGCAATTGCATACGGCTATTACATCTGGTACACTTGTTATTGGTGCCATCAAATACGAACTCTGGCTGAACAGGATCGGGCGAGGGCATGTAACGACAACGAGGGCAACGAAGTATCCCTCGCCTATGGCCTTCCAACATTTGTCGATATTCCCAAATGCTGCGCCCAGTCGAATCACTTGACACAAAACTGTAAATTTCATGACATCCTGGACATTCGTTCGTATGCCGTACCAAATCATCATCTTCGACGACGTGAAAATGTCCACAATTGGAACACCACCTTCCCGAGGGGCCTCTTGCTGGACGAAATATATCCTTGAATTGGTACCAGTTAAAGGCTGAGTTACCGCGCTCTTTCTCCCACTCATTTATCACTCTGTGCGCAACAACAAGAAACAGAGGTTTACCTGAGAGTAATAGGTTGGTAATTCTAATTAGCGTTCAAGTTGAGACTAACAATCCATGGCCAAGCAGTAAGGC
>CAYXRK010000057.1:0-25172 GCA_964467615.1 uncultured Nitrospirales bacterium
GAAACCCAACTAAACAATCCGGCTGCGACAAATCATTCGCCCATAGAAACGGCGCGCCCCGAAGTTCAAACGCCTTGCGCAGCATCGTGTACAAAGCGATGAACACCGGCATCTGCAACAGCATTGGAAAACACCCGCCCAGCGGATTCACGCCCCGCTCCCGGTACATCTCCATCATCTTCTTCCCAAGGACCTGCTGGTCGTCCTTGTATTCCTCCCGTAACGCTTCCATTTCCGGCCCAAGCGCCTGCATCTTCTTCATGCTGCGCATGCTCTTGATTGTCAGCGGAAACACAACCACGCGCACCACTATCGTCAACAAGATGATCGAAATCCCGTAGTTCGGAATCGTGTGTTCATGAAACCAAATCATCAGGCCCAACAATTTCTTCGCGAACCAATCCATAACGTCGGGCCATTCGAAGAACAAATACGCACTCGAAAGCGTTGGCCACGCGGCCTTCAAACTCGGCAACTCCATCGGTCCAACGTACACCGAGAACTCGTGGCTCGTAGTCTCGCCCTCCGCCACCTGGAACTGCGGCGCGGCCATCCCGAAACGAAACGCGGTCTCGGTGCCGCGCGCCCAGCCTTTCGCCCCCTCGAACCCCGGCTCGAACGCCACAAGAAAATACTTGCTCTTGTAACCCAGCCATTCCGCGGTCGGAATCCACTTGTCCGTAGGCGCGCCATTTTCCTCGGGCAGGTTTTTGACCGGAAGCACCTCGACGACCGGCTCGCCATTCACCGGCAAGCGCCACGTAATCGAATTCTTGACCCCCGCCGCGGCATCGCGCGTGTCCAGCCACGGCCCCCAATTCAACGTGTATGCGGGCGTCTGATCGAGCCCGAAGAGGCGCTTCGCACCGCGGCCTTCGACGGTTACTTTCGCGCTCACCACGTGCGGACGCTCGCCCAACGAAAATCGCTTGTGAAATACCGCAAGCCCCGGCACGTCGAGCGTGAACTCGACCGCCATGGCGCTTGCGTCAAGGGCCGCCTCCCACCGCCGCGAGTCCAACTCGTCAAGAATCGCCTCGTCGCTGAATCGCAGGCCCAACGGGTACACCGCATCAGCATCTGGCGCCTCGTTCTGTTCGGGAATAAGCTGGACCGAGTCCTTGCCGTTTTCCCCAAGCAGAATCTCCGCCCGCTTCAAACGCCCCCCGACCTTGGTAAACGTCAGCACCAAGTCGGAATCGCTAATTGAAACCTCGTCGGCCTCGGGGTCTGCGGCCTCGGCCACCGCCGGCAGCTCTATCGTGGTCGAGTTGTCCTCGTCGGCGACGCGAAGGCTGTCCGTATCCGGCCGATGCTCCGCAACAGGCGCAACTCCCGCCCCAGGTTCCAGCGGAGGCTTGGCAGTAGGCTTCATGAAGAACTGGAACCAGAGCAACATCAGCAGGGCCATGATGAGCATGACCCGCATCTGGTTCCGCGCCGATTGACGCTCCTGATCTTCATCCCACATCAATTATTTCCGGAACATCGAAGTAAAGCTTTGTCATTGAATTGCCTACGGAACGGGGTCATATCCGCCTGCATGAAACGGTTGGCAACGGAGAATGCGCCGCGCGGCGTAATAGCCCCCGCGCACGGCCCCGTGCTTGCTCAGCGCCTCGATGGCGTACTGCGAACAGGAGGGATGGAAGCGGCAATTCGGCCCGAGCAACGGAGAGATAACAATCTGGTACAACCGGACAACACCGATCAGTACCCTACGCACGAAACGCCTCTCCCGAGCGAAACAGCCCGCAAAGGGCCTCCTCGCATTCCCGGTATCCGAGCTTCGCCGCGGACGGCCTCGCGATGATCACGATGTAGATGTCGTCGGCGAATTCCGCGCGGTGCGTGCGATAGACCTCGCGAATGTAACGCTTCACGCGATTGCGCACCACTGCGTTGCCGACCTTGCGCGATACGGCCAATCCGAGCTTACGCCCTCGCCCCTCTTGCTGGGCCACGTAACAGATGAACTCCCGCCCCGCCGTCTTCCCTGCATGCTCGTATACTTCGAGAAACTCGCGGCGTTTGGTGAGGCGTTCCCGTCGTGGAAACTTGGCGCGGCCCTGCACAGCAGGCTCACCACCTTGACTTTGTCGTTGTTTGGTCCTCGGTTCGATTTATATACACGCCGCCGCTCCCGTACTCGGGCCGGGGCGAAATGGATCAAACGGTCAGGCGCTTGCGGCCTTTGCGCCGGCGGCGGTTTATCACCAAGCGACCGCCCACCGTCGCCATCCGCGAGCGAAACCCATGCGTCCGCTTGCGCTTGATATTCGAGGGTTGATACGTACGTTTCACTGTAAATTCCTTCGTCTTGCCAGCTTCGAAATACGCCCCGGGCTCAGATGCACGGTAGCAGAAAAGGGCCGATTCGCACCGAATTCGCGGTGCGGCCACTCAGACTCTTACAAAATCATAACCAATTCCCATCGGACCGCGCAACTGTATATCGAGGCCGGAAGAAAACCGGCCCCCCGGCGAAACGCCGAGGGGCCGCGAAAAAGCGCGACTCACTATTGTACTGTGGTCAGCTTTGCACGCACGCAGTGCTGAGCGCGAATGAGTTGCTTACTGGGCCACGCCCTGGATATTTCTCGAACGACACATGGCCGTCCAGGAACAAGATGTTCGAACCGCCTGGGATGTGGTTGTACCCCGCGGGATACCGCGAAGTCTGGTCCCACATGAGATACACGGTACTCTGGCCGACGTTGTTGACGCCAGCGTTGTTGATGTCCGTAATGAGGAACCTTTCGATACCTTCCCTCAATCGGTAGATGGTGTCGGATGCGCCGTTTCCGGGCGAAGTTCCCGCGGGCATTACGCCTGCGTATTCCTCGGCGTCGTAGTCATCGTCAATGAACGTGTTTAAGTTGGCTGGATCGCCGCCAAATACGCCACTTCCATGGGCGGCCGAAGTAACGAACTCGATATCGCCCCAGATGTGCAACTGCAGGGACACCAGTTCTCCGGGCGCGACGGGCGGCGTCGCTGAAGCGCACGTGTTTGCCGACGTAACGCTCGCGGTTTCCCACGCCGCGGTATAGTTAGGATTGTCGTCGATTTTGTCGAGCATGTGCGCGATGTAGACGTAGCTGTTGTCGAGTAGTGACCAGCCGCCGGTAGTGTCTTCCTGGCAACGTAGCTGCGGCAGAACGGATTCGTGAATGGGATGCGTAAGGTCGTCGATTTCGAAGCTCGCATCCGACGGACATACGATCACGCCGAGATCCGGAATGTAGTCCGGATACATTTGCTCCGGATTCCACAAGAATCCGTAGCCGCCGCCATCGCCTGAGATAAGCGGAAACGTTGGGTTGTTATCGACATCCACCGCGTCGCAGTCGAGTTCCAACATATTGTCGTTCCAGTACCACGCCTGTCCTGGCATCTTCCCGCCTCTCGACTCGTTCCCGTACATCTTGAGAGCGAGCCCCATCTGCTTCATATTGTTCGCGCAACTTGCCCTGCGGGCCGCCTCGCGAGCGCGCGCCAACGCGGGCAGCAAGATCGCGGCAAGAATGCCGATGATCGCAATTACCACCAACAACTCGATGAGCGTGAAACCACGTTTGTTCATGGTGAAACCTCCTCGTATCGTTTGCCCAAAATAAGAATTGATAAATGCACACGCGAACCACGATGTAACCGCAATTCGTTTCGCTGGTGCTTCTCCCTCCACGAGTGCGATGGGTACGATTGGAACCGTTGTACTCCTTTCCGGGCGGTGTCCCAGCCTGGTTCCGCCTGATACCAAACTAACAGAAACGAATAAATTTAGCTAGTCCCCTCTTTTGGAGAGGGCGCTGAAATTAGGGTAGATCTGCGCCAGCCTCGGCGAGCCAGGCGCTACGTAAATTCGGTAATTACGTGAAGCACTTCTTACCAGGCGCGAATCGGGCCGATTTCGTGAGGGCCGGGCTGGAGGGCCGTACTACTTTTTGGTGGTGATGAAGCCGCGGGGGCGGGCGTGGTGAGGCAGGTAGTTGTATTCGTGTTCGACGGTATCGGGGGTGATCACGACGGGGGTCGTGAACTTGAAGGGGACGGCGACGCCGCTGGGGTAGGTCAACTCGACGAAGAAGGCGGTCCAGCCTTTCTCGGGCTTGGGGACGCGGGCGACGTAGGTTCCGCCGGGTGAACTGGGGAGTTCGGTGCTCGCGTAGGCTTGGCCGATGACGTCTTTCATAAAGTTGCGCGCGTTTGGATTCGTCGCGCGCCAGAGTTTGACGACGGTGGGCGCGTCTTGCGCGTGTACAGTGATGGTCCCGGCTTCCTTGTCAATCTCCCAGGAAAACTTGGGACGCTCTTTACCGCTGACAATGGAATCGTACCAGGCGATGGCACTTTCCCATGCGTCCGAGCCGCCAAGGCCGTGGTCGGTGTTGGGGACGTAGCGCAGATACTTCTCGCCCTCGAGTTGGTCGAAGTAGAACTGGGAAGAGTCGGGCAAGAAGAATTGGTCGCCGGTGGAGTTCATGATGAACTTGGGCATGGTGAGGCGCTTGCGGTACTCGAAGGGCTCGACGAGTTCCATCAGCGATTTGTATTCGGGCGTGCCGGTCCAGTCCATCGTATTAAATTCCATGTAATCGCCGACCGCGGGGGCGTAGCCGCCGTAGACTTCGTAGTGGTGCTCGAACGAGGGCACGATGTTGAGCAGGTCGATCACGATGGGCGCGACGGCTATGACGCGATCGTCGACCGCGGCGGTGGTCCAGGCCGTCCAGCCGCGCTTCGATCCGCCGGAGACGACGTAGCGGTTGACGTCTATCGAGTGTTCCTTGGCGAAGCCGGTGACGGCGTCCATTGCGGCCTTTGCGCTTTTGGTCATGGGCAACCGCGCGGGCCAGCGGGTATCGCCGGTCTTGAGGTATTTGTCCCAGGTGTAGGCGATGAGCGCGTCTTCCTCGCGCTCGCGGACGTCGTCCCACACGAAAACGAGCGGCTGGTTCGGGACGCCCGACAATTGCGCCGTGACGGTTCCGGTGGCCTTGGACATCGCGCCGAACTGCGCCGGGACCTTGTCGGGCGCTTTGGAGTTGATGTCGCCGCCGGTGATGTAGAGGAAGGCGATGTCCGATTTAACCTGATCCGGCACGATGACGGTGAGCCAATGCTTCCAGATGGTCCTATTCACTTCGCGCGGCGTGAGCCATTCCTGGGAGGTCATGTCGAGGACGTACATGGTCACGCCGTCGCCCTTGACGGTGCTGTGCAGCGCGTAGCGGAAATTCGGGTCAGGGCGTTTGACGTATTCGTCGAGGGCGGTCTGTTCCGCGCCGGCGGGGCCGTCGCCGGGGTTGATGGGGCGGGTGTATGCGCAGCCGGCTAGGACCAGGCAGATGGCGAATGTGAGCAGCGAGCGATGTAGCATGACGAATTTCCTCCCGGAACGTACGGAACCCCAGCGGGGCAAATGGTACGTCTTGGGGCGGTGCGAAATAAACTTGCGCAACATCGCCTTCGACGCGCGCCGAAGACGTGCGCGTCACTGTGCCGATTTACTATGATTCAAACGCGCCACACGGGCCGTTTGCTTCTCGAGCTAACTTTCTCTTTCCGTCATTCCCGCGAAGGCGGGAATCCAGGCAATTCTCCGTACCCCTGGATTCCCGCCTTCGCGGGAATGACGAAAGCGGGCGGGAACGACGAAAGCGGGCGGGAATGTGTCGGGGCGTAGTTCGACAGGCTCACCATGAACGGAGAGGGTGGGAATGAAGGAAGTTTGGGCGCCGGGTTGGCAGCCGAGGGCGGCTGCCCCACACGCGCTCAGCGTTCGAGGCAGACCCGGAGAGAGTATCGGAACGGTCTCGACACAATAGGACTTCGTACTTGTGACTGAATCGAACGAGAACAACCATCCGCGGCCCGGCAATGATTTTATTCGGGCGATCATCGCGCGGGACAATGAGACGGGGAAATGGGGCGGGAAGGTCATCACTCGGTTTCCGCCGGAGCCCAATGGGTATTTGCACATCGGCCACGCGAAGAGCATTTGCCTGAATTTTGGCGTCGCGGCGGAGAACGGCGGGCGGACGCATCTTCGTTTCGACGACACGAACCCTTGCAAGGAAGAGGACGAGTTCGTGCAGTCGATCAAGGAGGACGTGCGCTGGCTGGGCTTCGACTGGGGCACGCACGAATACTACGCGTCGGACTACTTCGAGCAGCTCTACGAGTGGGCCGTCCAACTGATTAAGACCGGCAAGGCGTTCGTGTGCGATCTCAGTCCGGACGAGGTGCGCGAGCATCGCGGCACGTTGACGGCGCCGGGCACGAATAGTCCGTATCGGGAGCGGAGCGTCGAGGAGAACCTTGACTTGTTTCGCCGGATGCGGGCGGGCGACTATCCGGAGGGATTGCGGACGTTGCGCGCGAAGATCGACATGGCGCACGCGAACATCAACCTGCGGGATCCAGTGATGTACCGCATTCTGTACGCGCACCATCACCGGACGGGCGACGCGTGGTGTATTTACCCGACGTACGACTGGGCGCATGGGGAATCGGACTCGATCGAGGGGATCACGCACTCGATTTGCACGCTCGAGTTTGAAATCCACCGGCCCTTGTACGATTGGTACGTCGAGCAGTTGGGCATTCATCATCCGCAGCAGATCGAATTCGCGCGGCTCAATCTAACGTATACCGTTTTGAGCAAGCGCAAACTGACGCTGCTTGTAGACGAGGGGCACGTGTCCGGCTGGGACGACCCGCGCATGCCTACCTTGGCGGGGTTTCGGCGGCGCGGCTACACGCCCGAGGCGATCCGGGATTTTTGTTCGAGGATTGGCGTGGCGAAGGCGGACAGCGTAAACGAGATCGAGCAACTCGAGCATTGTTTGCGCGAGGACCTGAACAAGCGCGCGCCGCGTTACATGGCCGTGCTCGATCCGCTTCGCGTGGTGATCATGAACTACCCCGACGGAAAGAGCGAGGAACTCGATGCCGTCAATAACCCGGAAGACCCGGCGGCGGGCAAGCGCAAAGTACCGTTTTCGCGGGTGTTGTACATCGAACGCGAGGACTTCATGGAGGACCCGCCGAAGAAATTTTTTCGCTTGTCGCCCGGTGCGGAGGTGCGGTTGCGGTGGGCATACTTCATCACGTGCGAGGAGGCCGTGAAGGACGCGGCGGGAAACATCGTCGAACTGCGCTGCACGTATGATCCCGCGACGCGCGGCGGCGATGCGCCGGATGGCCGGAAAGTGAAGGCGACGATTCATTGGGTCTCGGCGGAGCACGCGCTTGACGCGGAAGTGCGGCTGTACGAACATCTGTTTACGGCGCGGGACCCGAGCGACGATTGGCGTTCAGAACTCAACCCTGGATCGATGACCCGCGTTGCGGACTGCAAACTGGAACCGAGGCTTGGCGATTTGGCCCAGGAAACTATTGTGCAGTTCGAGCGCAAGGGGTATTTTTGCGTGGACAAGGACTCGAAGCCCGGTTTGATGGTCTTTAACCGCACGGTAAGTTTGCGCGACTCGTGGGCGAAGACCCAGAAAGCCGCGACTGCATGACCGAGGCGGTCATCGGTATCGACCTTGGCGGCACCAGCGTGCGCGCGGCAGTCGTCTCGCGCGAAGGTACCGTTTTAGCTAGAGACTCGCGGCCATGCGAAAGCGCGTCTGGTCCCGACGCCGTGATGGCGGCGATGTCGAAGAGCGTGGACGCGGCGTTGAAGAGCGCGCGGTTGGATCGATCGGGTGTGCTCGCGGCGGGCATCGGCGCGCCGGGTCCGCTCAATTGGCAAACGGGCGTGGTGTATCGTCTTCCAAACCTGCCGGGTTGGCACAACGTGCCGCTGGCGGACGCGATGAGCGAGCGGCTTGGGATTACGTGCTACGTTGACAACGACGCGAATTGCGCGTGTTACGGCGAATACTGGTCAGGCGCGGGCGTGGGCACGCAGACGATGTGCCTGATGACGCTGGGCACAGGCGTCGGCGGCGGCGTTGTGGTTTTCGGAAAGCTCCTGCGCGGTCTCGACGGAACAGCCGGTGAACTGGGTCACATGACCGTCGCCAAAGACGGACGACGCTGCGGATGCGGCGCGCGAGGATGTCTCGAAGCGTATGGGTCCGTGAGCGGGATGGTCCGCACAGCAATCGAGGGCATGCTGGACGGGGAAGGTACGGTGCTCACCCAATGGAGTGAAGGCGACTATCGGCGGATCAGCGGAAAAATGATCCACGAGGGCATGCAGGCGGGCGACCTGCTCTGCGAGCGGGTCATCCACGAGACCGGCGTTTGGCTAGGTACCGCAATCGCCGACCTCATCAATATTTTCAATCCGGAGCGAATCATCCTCGCCGGCGGAATGACTGAGGCCGGGGAAGCGTTGTTCGCGCCGATCCGCGAGACGGCGAAGTCGATGGCGTTCGAGGTGCCGGCGGCGCGCGCGGAAATCATTGCGGCGGCGCACGGTTCGGATGCGGGGGTCATCGGCGCGGCGGGCTGCGCATTGGCGCGTCTCGAGGGCCGGGCGTGATTCTCACGATCACGCCGAACCCGTGCGTCGACAAGACGATCTACGTCGATTCGCTCGAACCGGGGACTTTCATTCGCGCGGCGAAGTATTCGTGCATACCCGGCGGCAAGGGCGTGAATGTTGCGCGGGCAGTCAAGATTCTCGGCGGCGAGGCGACCGCAGTCGTCGTGGTGGGCGGACACACCGGACGGCACGCGGTCGAGATGATTAAGTCCGAGCGCATTCGGTGTAGACCCGTCTGGGTCGAGTCGCCGACGCGGACCATCACGACGGTGCTCGAAGAACGGATCCACCGGCAAACGGCGTTGTTTGAACCCGGATCGGAAATCGGCCGCGAGGAGTACCGTGGAATCGTAGAGCGGTGTTCACTTCTCGCCAGGAGAGCAAGCGTGGTGTGTTACTCTGGGACGGTCTCCCATGCGAACGCGCTTAGTCTCTATCGCGACCTTCTCCCACGCGCGAAACGCTCTGGCGCGAAGACGATTCTCGATTCGCACGGCGCGGAGTTCGCGCTCGGCATCGAAAAAACGCCGTTCATGATCAAGCCGAACGAACAAGAGGCTTCCGAATTGTTGGGGGTGGCGATCGCGACCGACACTGAACGATGGGACGCAGTGGCGCGGTTTCATGATAAGGGCATCGAACTCGTGGTGCTTAGCGCGGGGGCGCGAGGGGCATTCATCTCGGACGGCGCGACGAGGCTCATCGTGCGGCCGCCACAGATCAAGGAAGTGAACGCGGTGGGGAGCGGCGATGCATTGGTGGCCGCGTTTGCGCTCGGACTTGATCAGGGATGGTCGCTGGAGAAAATGGCGCGGTATGGCGCGGCGGCCGGTGCGGCCAACGCGCGCGTGTGGGACATCGGCCGGTTCACCCTGGAGGACGTTGAGGAATTGGCGGGTGCGGTCGAGGTGCGAGCTGTGCCTTGAACGGACGCGCGACATGAACGGACGCGCGCCTTGCGCGGCTGAACACGGGATTGCTAAACTCTTCCGAATTATTGGCTTACGTTCCGCGGGATTGTTTAGATTCCGCGGGTCAGGAGATACGACCGATGGCATTTATTGTTTGCGAACCTTGCATCAAGTGTAAATATACGGATTGCGTCAGCGTGTGCCCCGTGGCGTGCTTTAAGGAAGGGGCGAACATGCTCATCATCGATCCGGACGAATGCATCGATTGCGGGGTGTGCGTCGATGAATGTCCGGTGACCGCGATTTTCCCGGAGGAAGAAGTGCCGGAAAAGTGGCACGACTTCATTGCGCTGAACGCGAAATACTCGTCCGACTGGCCTACCATCGAGGCGGCCAAGGACCCGATGGACACCGCGGAAGACTTTAAGAGCGTGGAGAACAAGCGGGACCAGTTCATCGCCGCGCCGGCCGAATAACACCTATCCACTTCACGCGGCGGTTGACCTCGATTCAGCCGCCGCGTTTTCTTTACGGCTGCGGCGGATAGATCCGGCGAAGCGCGTCGCTCACGTCGTCCGGCGTGGCGACAGCCGGCAGTACCGGCGCACCGACAATCTTGACGAGCTTCTCAACGATGGTGAGATTCGTCGGGTCGTCTGTAGCCAGGACAATCGCGCCTTCTATTTCCTCGATGGGAACCATGCGGAAGAATCGTGCGACCCGCGGCGAGACACGCGCGACCAATTCCGGCGGCGGCGAAAAGTCCCCCAGTGAAATGAACCGCAAGTCGAACCGTTCGGCAAGGTCGCGGCACACGTCTTCGATACCCAGATGGCCGAGTTGCACGAGGATGCTGACGAGGTCTTGGCCTTCGTACTCGGTGTTGCGCAATTCCAGGGCGAGGTGCAGTTGGGCGTCAGTGATGATTTCCTTGTCGATGAGCCGCTGGATGAATTTGTTGTTCTTGTAGATTTGGAGGCTCATCGCGATTAATTCTTGGACGCCGCCCCAAATTATGCATGAAATGGATGTAGGTCTCGATTCCGCGGTAGAAATTGGGCAAGTATTGGCGTTCGTTCGGACCGTGGATGCCGTCCTCCGGCATGGCGAATCCGAGCATGACGGAATCGACGCCAAGGAGTTGCTGCATCATGCCGACGATGGGGACGCTGCCGCCTTCGCGCTTGAATAGTGGTTCCTTGGCGTAGACGGTTTTGAGGGCGTCCACCGCGGCCTTCATGGCGGTGGACTTCCGATCCATGATCGCGCCGCAGCCATGGACGTGCTCCATGATTGACCACGTGATTTCCTTCGGCGCCTTTGCCTTCAAGTAGGCCTCGAGTTGACCGCGGACCTTTTCGGGGTCTTGGTCGGCGACGAGGCGCGTCGAGATTTTGGCGTGCGCCACGGCGGGCAACACCGTCTTCGATCCCTCGCCCATGAAACCGCCCCAGATGCCGTTCACCTCGAGCGTGGGCCGCGCGCCGATTCGCTCGATCGTGGTGTAGCCGCGCTCGCCCCAGAGGGCCGGCGAACCGGTGTTGGCGAGCCAGTCGGCGTCCGAGTACGGCAGCTTGTTGATGGCTTCGCGCTCCTCCTTATCGAGGTCGCGCACATCGTTGTAGAAACCGGGCAGCGTGACGCGGCCATCCGCATCGTGCATGCCGGCGATCAATTCGCACAGCGCTTGAAGCGGGTTCAGTATCGAGCCGCCGTAGAGGCCGGAGTGCAGGTCTTTCTTCGGGCCGCGCACTTCGATTTCCAAATACGACAGGCCGCGTAAGGAATACGTGATCGCCGGGGTGTCCGGCCCGTGAATGCCGGCGTCGCAATTGAGCACGAAATCGGCGGTGAGCAAATCTTTGTGCGTGCGGATGAAGTTATCGAGGCTCGGCGAACCGATTTCTTCTTCGCCTTCGATGAGGTATTTCACGTTGAGCGGGAGCGAGCCGTGCTTGACGACCGCTTCGACCGCCTTGATCTGCGCGAAGATTTGGCCCTTCATGTCCGATGCGCCGCGCGCGTAGATGTAATCGCCGCGCACGGTGGGAGTGAACGGTCCCGATTCCCATTCGTTGAGCGGGTCGGCGGGCTGGACGTCGTAGTGTCCGTAGATGAGAATCGTCGGTTTGCCGGGCGCTCCCAGCCATTCGCCGTAGACGATGGGGTGCTTGCTTGTGGGCATGATCTCGACGCGCGTCATGCAGAGGCGCTTAAGCTCCGCCGCTACCCATGCCGCCGTCTTCTCGATGTCGGCCTTGTGCTCGGACAACGTCGAGATACTGGGCATCGAGAGCAGTTCTTTGTACTCGTCGAGATGGCGGGCCTTTTGGGACCGCGCATATTCAATGGCTGAACTCACGGTGGACATACAAATTCCTTGCGTACTGAAACGCGCTAATACAGTTGCATCGTCATCTGCGTGATTTGCCAGACGCCATTCTCGCGGACGAATTCCAGGTACACGTCCGCCGCGCCAAACGCGCCCGCAAGATGCACCGGGCCGGCGGATTCGCGATTACCTTTCGGAAGCATGCGCGATTTCGACGCGTCGATGCTCAAGTCTTTCCACCAGCCCTGCGCGTTGCCGCCGTCCAGCCAGGCCACGAGCGCGGCCTTGTTCTCCCACGCGGGCGCTTTGAAATTCTCTGAATACATCGCAGCGAGCTCGGTCATGTCGCCGCGTTGGAACACCGCAACCCACGCATCGAGCGGCGACTTCTCAGGTGTTGAGGCAGACGCGGTTGTGCTCGAGGTGGTCGTATCGGTGCTGGCGCATCCCGCGAAGCACGAAACAATCCCAGCGATGGCGAAAAGCCGGACGAGATCATTGGCAGCCCGTGGCAAAAGTCGTCCGTCGATACGACTTACTTGCGTCGGCTGACCTTGCCCCGTTCGAGGCCTAAAAAATGGCCCAAATTCGTCATTGCGAGTTCTACACGGACGTCGCCGGGATTCGAGAAAAAACGCCGCAAATGTCATTCCCGCGAAGGCGGGAATCCAGACGGTCGTTCTCGTCCCCGCGTTCATGCGATTTTCCTCACGAATGTCGTTACGTTCTCAGCAAGGAGCGCGCCGTTCTGCATGGCGCGTGTATGCGGCAATCTCGACTTTTCCCACGGGCTGTTAGGGCGACGGCGCATAGGCTCACGCGTGTTCGGAAGGATCCGTACACCCTTGGAACTTTTCCATGCCCACGTGCTCGGGACGTCCCAACTCGACGACCCAACCCTCGCGCGAGGTGTAGTACGCGAAGATGGTGCGCCGTTTTATGTCGCGGAAGAATTCCACGCCGGCTTTCAGTTCGTCAGGATGGCTTTCGTGTTCATCGCTGATGGGGCCCAGCATTTCGGCGACGTGGTCCAGCGGCGCGTCCGCGAGGCCATGACCGTGCGCGGATTTGCATCGCGCGTCGAGCCAAGCCAAGCCATCGGTGAAAGTCTTCTTGGCGGCATCCGGACTGACGGACAGTTCGAGATCGATGTACTCGTGGCACCGGGCATCGAGCGCGCCGGGCGTCGCGGTCCTCGGGATGATGGCCTCGCAGACGTTGCCGAGTGCTTTCGCTTGGTCGGCGGATAGGAAGACCGGGCTCCACGCTTCCGCCGAAGCGGCCTTCACGATTCGGCCATCGCCGGCCAAGGCAAAAATCCACCGTGAGCCGGGTATCGCGGCGGTGGCCGCCGCGGCCATTCCGAGGACTTGTCTGCGCGTCAGGGATTGAGACATGAAATGCTCCAAAATCGGGACGAACTATCCGGCTATTGTACTTTGTTGGGGCCGGGATTCAAGTCAACCCGTTAGTTCTCAGTTCCTCTCTTATCGGAAACAGGTCGCTGTGGAGCTGGTGAAAAGCCCCAATCGGGGCGAAAGCATTGTAGCTTGGCGTGTTAGCGCCAAGTCCGCAATCCCCCCCAACACAAAGCCCCATCGGGGCGAAAGAACGCCTATCCCAAGCAACGTCGATTCGTACGCCACAAGGAGTTCGGTCTCAGAAACCCCCTCCGCCGCACGCAGGCAAGTCAATCTGCGTCCATCTGCGTGAATCTGCGGAAAGGAAAGCAAGTGTTCTCGCCGACATCTCCACGGCGTAAATAACGGTAGTCGCCGATTCACATCAATACATCCGCGACTATCGCTATGTGCGCGACTTCTCGTCTCGACTGGCCGATGTAGCCGCTGGCTCGACGGCAGGAAACTCGTCCGGGCGGTCGGTAAATATTCCGTCGACGTGCAAATCATCGAGCAGATACTTCATGTAGCTCTTACGGTTCGGGAATCTGGCCGGGGGAAAGGCCTCGTGGGCCTTCCACACGTGGACCTTCAATCCGCGTTTGTGAGCCTCGTAGATGCGTGACTCGTTCGGCGGCAGCACCATGCTGAGGAACGGGCCCACGCCGTTCGCGTACGTCGCGACGCGGTCGAGCCCTTTGTCCGTCATGCAATCGTTCCACTGATCGAACCACACCAATTGGATGAGCGTGTAGTTGTCGCCACCCAATTCGCGGAGTCGCTTGAGGCTTTGTTCATAGAACGATTGAATGATGACGGGCGTGGTCTTTTGTCCTTCCCTCGTGTCAAGGCCATTTTTCTTCAGAAGTTCGTGGAGCGCTTCGTTGATATCAAGGCCCCGGGCGGCATAAAAATCGGGGTCCTTCGTTTCCGGATACAGCCCGACTTTACCCTTTGCCAGGTCGATCAACTCTTGAAACGTTGCGAGGGGTTCTCCTTTGAACTTGGGATCGAACCACGACCCCGAATCAAGTGCTTTCAACTCTGCAAGCGTGAAATCGTTGACGTACCACCTTTTGAGGGTCTGCCCATTCCGCTCGACGTTCGTATATCGATTCGGGTACAAGTCTTCTACGTCGGTCTGATCTTCGAGCGAGAGATCGTGAATACATACCAACACCCCGTCTTTGGAGAGCTGGAGGTCGGTCTCGATGTAGTCCGGCTTCATGGAAAGCGCGAGCGTGAACGAGGACATGGAACTGAAGGGCGCGTAGCCTCCGGCCCCGCCGTGGGCGATGCAAACGGCGTCTTGGGCCGGCTGTTGTTGAGCCTGCACGGAAAGCGGGAGAACTGCGGCCGTGAAGAAGACGTATCGAACATGACGCAAAGCCATTTGCCAGCCGCTCCTCAGAGATTTGTAGCGTCGACATCTTACCCATGCGCGCGGGCTGGAAGCCCACGCCACGAGGGTCCCTCTAATGTTAGCCCTCGATTAGTGCAATCGCACCGAACGCCGGTATCATACGCGGCGGAACCTCTCCCCCACTTTGAAGGTCTGAATCGTCATGGCTGAGAAAGAAAAGAAGCGGAAACTGAAACTCTCGAGCGTCTGGCTCGAGGCCAAGCTAATCATGTGGGCGCACCGCAAGCGTCTGGGGATCGGCCTTGCGTTGCTGCTGGTGAACCGGGCGACGTCGTTTGTGCTCCCTGTCTCGACCAAGTTCCTGGGCGACGACGTGATCGCGCCGATGATTCATGCATCCGAGTCGAACGGGGCGATCGACAAGGTCGCCGTGATGAACACGCTGTATTTGATCGCGGGCGCGGTGGGGGTCGCGACGATCATCCAGGCGATTACGTCGTTCTCGCTTTCGCAGTTGCTTAGCGTGGCGGGCCAGCGCGCGATCCTCGAACTGCGCAAAGACGTTCAGAAACACGTCACGCGGCTCCCAACCGGTTACTTCGACAACACGAAGACGGGCGTGCTCATTTCGCGCATCATGAACGACGCCGAAGGCATCCGGAACCTCGTGGGCACGGGCGTAACGCAATTGATCGGCGGCATCTTGACGGTCATCGTCGGTCTTGGCGTTTTGTTTTGGCTGAATTGGCAATTGACGTTTTTCATTCTGTCGGCGATGCTGATCTTCGGCGGGGGAATGGCGTACGCGTTCTCGAAACTCCGTCCGATATTCCGCGTGCGCGGCGAGATTCAGGCCCGCGTGACGGGCCGCCTGACCGAATCGCTCGGCGGCATTCGCGTGGTCAAGGCGTACACGGCGGAGGAGCGCGAGGACGCCATCTTCGCGCTGGGCGCGCAGGACCTGTTCAAGAACATCGCGAGTTCCATCACGGGCGTCTCGGCGGTGACGGCGTTCGCGACGGTCATCATCGGGGCCAACGCGATCATCATCATGCTCATGGGCGGCAACGCGCTGATTACCCAACAAGTGACTTTCGGCAGTTTCCTGCTCTATCTCGCGATCACCGGGACCGTGATTACGCCGTTCGTGAACATGGCGAACATCGGCACGCAAATCAGCGAGGCCTTTGCGGGGCTCGACCGCATCCGGGAAATCCGTCAGGTGCCGACCGAGGGCGAGCAGCAGGCGTCGCTCGAACGCATGGAACAGTTGAACGGCGACATCGAATTCCAGGACGTGTGGTTCGAGTATGACGAAGGCGTGCCCGTGCTCAAGGGCATTTCGTTTAACGCGCCCGCGGGCAAGACGACCGCGCTGGTCGGTTCGAGCGGCTCGGGCAAGAGCACGATGATCGGCCTGGTCATGGCGTTCCACTACCCGAAGACCGGCTGCATGTTCGTGGACGGGCGAGACATCAAGAACATTCGCCTGCGCGACTACCGTTCGCGCCTCGGAGTCGTGCTCCAGGACAACTTTCTGTTCGAGGGCACGATCACGGAGAACATCCGCTACTCGAAACCCAACGCGACCGAGGCGGAGGTCCGCGAGGCCGGACGCATCGCACACTGCGACGAGTTCGTCTCGCGCTTCGAGAAGGGCTACGAGACGGTCGTGGGCGAGCGTGGCGTGAAGCTCTCCGGCGGACAACGCCAGCGCGTGGCCATCGCGCGCGCGATTCTCGCGGACCCGCGCATCCTCATTCTGGACGAGGCGACCTCGAGTCTCGACAGCGAGAGCGAGGCGCTGATACAGGACGGCCTCAACAAACTGCGCACGGGTCGCACGACGTTCGTCATCGCGCACCGCCTTTCCACCATCCGCAGCGCCGACCAAATCCTCGTCGTCGAGGGCGGCAAGATCGTCGAACGCGGCACGCACAACGAACTAATCAATCTCAACGGCCGCTACCGCGAACTGTACGACAAGCAGTACAAATTCGAAATGAACCGCTTCATCAACCCCGGCGAAGAAATCCAGTCGGTGGACGAAGTGGCGGCGGTGTAGGCATCCGGCTACGGATGTTCTTCTGAGGAGTCCGCGCCATGGCCGTGATTGCTGTACAAGAACCGACGAAAGTCTCGTGCCGCAAATTCCCCCTTTGAAGGGGGTGCCGCGCGGCTATTTGCGCGGCGGGGGATGTACGAATGACGCAGCCGCGCCAACGCAAATTCTGGGGCTGGGGATACGCGGATGAGCGCGTGAGCGAGGCCGAGGCGGAGGCTGCGCGCGCGGTGTATCGCGCTCGGTTCGGCGAGTTGCCCGCGCCGCTGACGGTTCCGACTGCTGAGGAAATTGCGCTGGCCCCCGCGCGGGTCCGCCCGCCGGATTCGTTGAAACGATTCGTAACAGACGCGCACGTGGAACGCGTTTCGCACACGTATGGCCAAAGTTACGCCGACTTGGCGCGCGCGTTCATGCGCGAATTTCCACACCCGCCGGACTTGGTGGCCTATCCCGAATCGGACGGCGACGTCGAAGTTGCGCTCGATTGGGCCAATGGCGCGAATGTAGCGGTCATTCCTTTCGGCGGCGGGACATCGGTTTGCGGCGGCGTCGAGCCGGACGTAGGCGACGGCTACGCAGGTGCGTTGTCGCTGGACATGTCTCGGATGAACCGCGTGCTGGAAATCGATCGCGCCTCGCGGGCGGCGCTCATAGAAGCGGGAGCGCGCGGGCCGGAATTCGACGGCGAATTGAAAAAGCACGGGCTGACGCTTCGGCACTTTCCGCAAAGCTACATGATGGCGACGCTCGGGGGCATGATCGTTACGCGCTCGGGCGGCCATTTCGCGACGCTGTACACGCACATCGACGAATTCGTCGAGGCGGTGCATCTCGTCACGCCGCGCGGCCGGCTCGAGACGCGGCGGCTGCCGGGATCGGGCGCGGGGCCGAGTCCGGAGCGCCTCGTAAGCGGGTCGGAAGGCATTTTCGGGGTGCTCACGCGCGCCTGGATGCGCGTGCAGGACGCGCCGGTGCACCGCGCGTCAACCTCGGTGCGGTTCACCGACACGTTGCAAGCGGCGGAGGCGGTCCGCGTTATCGCGCAGAGCGGGCTGAACCCGGCAAATTGCCGGCTACTCGACAAGGCCGAGGCGCTCAACAACATGGTGGACGACGGCTCGCACGCGGTGCTCGTGCTGGGCTTCGAGAGCGCGGACCACCCACAGGACGCGAAGCTGGCGCGCGCGCTGGAAATCGCGGGCGATCACGGCGGCGCGTTCAAGACCCCGGCGCGATCCGGCGCGAAACGCGACGGCGCAGCCGAAGCATGGCGCAACGCCTTCCTGCGCATGCCGTACTTCCGCGAAATCTTAATTCCGCACGGCGTGATCGCGGACACATTCGAGACGGCCTGCACCTGGAGCGCGTTCCCCGAGTTTTACGCGGGCGTGCTCGATGAAATGTCGCGCGCGATCAAGAGCATCACCGGGCGAGATGGGACGATCTCGTGCCGCTTCACGCACGTGTACCCGGATGGTCCCGCGCCGTATTTCTCCTACTCGTGCATCAGCACACCGAAATCAATGCTCAACCATTGGAAAGAGATCAAACTCGCTTCGAACGCATGCGTCATTCGCCGGGGCGGAACGGCGACTCACCATCACGCCGTCGGGCGCGATCACCGCGTGCATGGTTACGATACGGAATGTCCGCCCTTGTTCGCCGAAGCGTTACGCGGAGCAAAGGCGAAACTCGATCCGAACGGCATCATGAACCCCGGCGTGTTGATCGATCCCGAAGGGAAACGCGGCGGGTCGAGTGGCGTGTTTCGCGGTTGATACGTTCTGGGCGATAATGTGCGTTTCCGCGCTTCTACCGATCTGAAACCTGTGGGGAAAGTATGCCCAATCTACGCGAATTGACGAACGAAATTATTGCGACCGAAGCGAAGCTGCGCGAGGGCGGCGGGGCGGGCGGTCAGGAGCGGCAACGCCGGCTTGGGCGCTTGCCGGTGCGCGAGCGCATTGAGCGGCTGCTCGATCCCGGCGCGGGGTTTCTCGAGCTCGGCCTGTGGGCGGCGCACGAGATGTACGAAGACGTGGGCGACATACCGGCGGCGGGGACGATTACGGGCATCGGGCCGGTATGCGGGCGCGATTGCATGATCGTGGCGAATGACGCGACGGTGAAGGCCGGCGCGTTCTTTCCCCAGACCTGCAAGAAGGTGTTGCGGGCGCAGCGCATCGCGTTCGAATGCAGTCTGCCGCTGATGTACCTGGTCGATTCCGCTGGGGCGTACTTGCCGCTGCAAGACGAGATTTTTCCAGACGAGGACGACTTTGGCCGAATATTCCGCAACAACTCGGTGCTATCCGCGGCGGGCATTCCGCAATTCGCGGCGATCATGGGAAATTGCATCGCGGGTGGCGCGTATTTGCCGGTGCTGTCGGACAAGATTTTGATGACGGAAGGAAGCGGCCTCTATCTCGCGGGGCCTGCGTTGGTGAAGGCGGCCATCGGACAGGAAGTGGACGCGGAGGACCTTGGCGGCGCTGCGATGCACGCGGAAATCAGCGGCACGGTGGACTTCAAGGAGCCGAACGACGAGGCGTGTCTGGCGCGCATGCGCAAACTGGTGGACATGCTACCGCCGGAAACGCGCAAGCCGGATCACGCACCCGCCGACGCGGAGAAGGACGCCGACGCGTTGTACGGCATGGTGGACATCAACGGGCGAAAGGAATACGACGTGCGCGAGGTGATCGCGCGCGTCGCGGACGCGAGCACGTTCGAGGAATTCCGGGCCGAACACGGGAAGACCATCGTGTGCGGGTTCGCGCGCATCGGCGGGTACACGTGCGGGTTCGTCGCGAACCAGCGCAAGCGCGTCGAGTCCAAGACCGACGGCGTGCAAATCGGCGGCGTCATTTATCCCGACAGCGCAGACAAGGCGGCGCGGTTCATCATGGACTGCAACCAGATGCGCGTGCCGCTCGTGTTCCTGCAGGACGTGGTCGGGTTCATGGTCGGCAAGACCGCCGAGGAGTCGGGCATCATCCGTAGCGGCGCGAAGATGGTCAACGCGCTGAGCAACAGTATCGTGCCGAAGATTACCGTGATCACGGGCGGCTCATTCGGCGCGGGAAACTACGCGATGTGCGGCAAAGCCTATGACCCGACGTTCATCTTCGCGTGGCCGAATGCGAAGTACGCCGTGATGGGCGCGGAGCAGGCGTCCGGCGTAATCTTCGACATCACCAAGAAAGCCCTGGAACGCGACGGCAAGGCCTTCGACGCCGAGGCCCTGAACGATCTGCGCGACACCATCCGCAAAACGTACATCCACAAGACCGACATCCGCTTCGGCGCGGCGCGCGGCTGGGTCGATTCGATCATCCCGCCCGACGACACGCGCGAGGTGTTGATTCGCGCGCTACGATACGCGGGAAGAGAGCGGCCTACGCGGAGGTTTCATTCGGGAGTGCTGCAGACGTAGCAAACAGATCGTAAGAGGCTTTGCCATCGACACTAGAGTTGCGGGATTCTCTGAAAGCGTTTGCCGTGCTTGAGCAGCGACTCGTTAGCCCAAGCGAGATGATTTCTCCACTCGTCAAAGGCTCCTACAATATCTTGCGGATACTTCCGACAAGCTCTTGCCCGTCTTTAGCGAATCCGAGAAAAGCTCTATCTTGCGTATCTAGAAAGTTATCTAAAGCCGTCATCACGAAGGACAGGCCCTCACAGCCCTGCGAAATCAGAAGTAAAGTTTTGTTTGAGTTCTCTCCACGTTTCAGAATATCTAAATTAGTACGATTGGCTTCGTCTCGAAGACTAGTCGTAAGTTTTACGAGTGCGAATATTTCTTCCCGTAAATTGAGAGTCGTCTCAGGGTCTAATTTCTTTTCTGCGTCCTGCTGAACCCTTGCAGACATAGCTTGGACTTTTCCGTCCAACTCGATGAACTCGGTTTTATAAACTTTTGTCTCACCGTTAACTTGTGCATGCGCCCGGAGATTCAACGTTGGGCTAAGAACACATAGAGCGACGATGGCGGTAACGACGGCTTTGCGCGATATCATAAAATCTTCCTCCTAAGCTATGTACTCGTGAGCGCGGCTCAACGTTCAACATCGCCTGCATGGCGTTATTATGCGTCTGACGTCGAACGTGAGCCACGTTTCCTCTAGACTTGACGAAGTATCTCCGGCATGTCGTAAAGAGTGATGATACCTAGAAATGCGATGGTTGACTTTCCGTGTTCCGTAATAAGAACGGCATCCAACAGTCGACCCTGCCGCTCGAACTTGTCAAACTCGTCGAGGACTTCAAACAGCGTTGCAGAACGACCCACAAACTTGTAATTGTCCTTAAATTCGCTGTGTTTAAGTACCTCGCCCACTGGTGTGTCGTTGAGAAGCGCCATACCATCCTTTGGGTGCAAGCCAAGCCAGCGCGCAATCGTGTTCGTGGTGAGAACTCCCTCGAATTGACTGTCCCGCACGACGGGAAGTTGGGAAAACTTTCGCCTGGACATGCGCGATACTACGGTGGCGAGAGGTGACGAATAATCAGCGACTTCTACTTTGCAGCGGAACTTCGGAATGACAAGGGGAGGGGCCAACAACTTGGACTCAATTTCCTGGATATCTCGAACCGCCCCTGCGTTTGGCTCCGCGATTATGTGTCCGTCCGTACGCTCGTGGACAATTGCGTTTCGCAGGTCCGCAAACTCCTTTAAGTCAATGGAAAACTGCCTCACGGAAAAGTTTTTGTCAGAGGCTCGGTCGACGAGTTGGGAGAATCTAGCTTTGCGATCTAACCCGGTTTCCGATCGAAGCCATTTCTCGATCGAACTGAAAGCGCCCAAGAAACTTTTGGCGTTGGACATCAGTGTTGCCTCCCGCAGAACACATAACAGCAATTAGCCTTACATATGCGATTTTTCACATCAAATTTTCCTTGACGAACATCACCGTGGCGTAGAACTGGAAGTCGGCGTTGTTTTTCTTGCGGAAGCCGTGGCCTTCGTCATTGGCGACGAGGTACCAGACGCCGGTGCCGTTTTCGTGGAGCGTTTTCACCATCTGGTCGGCCTCGCTCTTGGGTACGCGTGGATCGTTCAGGCCTTGGACGACGAAGATGGGCTTCGTGATGTTCTTCGCCTTGGCCATCGGCGCGATGCGATCCTGGAATGCACGCATTTCGGGGTCGCGTTCGTCGCCGTATTCGGCGCGGCGCAGATCGCGGCGGTAACCCTGGGTGTTTTCGAGGAACGTGCGCAGGTTTGAAATGCCGACGACGTCGACACTGCACGCGATGCGGTCGTTGTAGTTCGTGGCGACCGCGAGCGTCATGAAGCCGCCGTAGCTGCCGCCGGTCACCATGATCTTCGAGCCGTCGAGATCGGTTTGCTTCGCGATCCAGTCGAACAATGCGTTGATGTCCTTGTAGCTGTCTTCGCGCTTGAGGCCGTTGTCGAGTTGGACGAAGGTCTTGCCGTAGCCCGTGGAGCCGCGGACGTTCGGGAAGATCATCGCCACGCCGAGTTCGTTTAGGTAATAGTTCGAGCGGCCGAGGAAAGCCGGGCGGCTCTGGCCTTCGGGCCCGCCATGGATGTTGATGATCACGGGACGCTTCCCGGTGAAATTCGCCGGGGGCCGGTAGAGAAACCCGGTGATTGCGAGGTCGTCGAACGATTTCCAAGAGATGAGTTCGGCATCGGGGAATTGGTCCGTGGGGACGGCGGATTCGCTTTCGGTCCAACGCTCGAGCTTCTTGGAGTGGACGCCGTAGGAGTAGACATCGCCGGGCGATTTCGCGGAGGACAGGCTGAACGCGAGGTCTTCGCCGTTCTGGTGCCAGGACAGACCGCCCGCGACGCCGACGGGTACGCCCGGAATTTTCGTCCGCTTTTTGGATACGGTGTGGTAAAGATACAGCGAGCTAACACCCGCTTCGTTTACCTCGAAGGCCACGAACTTTCCGTCCGGCGAGACAGCCATGTCGTCGACATCCCAAGGGATATCCGCTGTGATTGACGTGCGCTCGCCCGACTCAATATCGAGGTGCGCGAGTTGACGGAATTCGCTGCCTGCGTCGGTGGTAACGTAGAGGCTCGCTCCGCTCCCTGCAAATTGTCCCGCGCCATACGCGACGGTTTCGCCGGACTTCTCCGGCGTGATTAGTTTCTGGCCTTGCTCGGCGGTGTCGATCAACCACAGGTAGGTTTCATTGATCGAGATGTACTCCATCGCGAGGACGAAGCGGTTGTCCGGTGACCAATCGAGGATGCCCCAGCCGCCGCCGTCGACCTTCGCGACAACGCGGTCCGAATCGGGGGCGGCGGGATCGACGACGTGGATTTCCGCGAACGCGCCCTTGTCGTTCGCGTCGACGCGGTCGTAGGCGTACTTCGCGCCGTCCTCGGACCACTCACCCGTCGCGTTGCGCTTTTCGCCGTCGGTGATGAGCGTGGCGCGGCGGGTATCGAGGTCGAAGCGGTAGTTCTGGTAGAACTCGTCGCCTCCCGCGTCGCGGCTGAACACGAAGTAGGCACCGTCGACTGGATGGAACGACGCACCGCCCACGGGCTCATCGAAGAACGTGAGTTGATGGCGGTCGCCGCCGGGTTGTTTGACGAGATGAATCTGCGGGGAATTCTCGAAGCGCGTGCTGATCAGCATCTGGCGTTCGGCGGGATGCCAACTCGAGAACGATGCTCCGCGATAGTCTGTGTAGCGATCCACCTCTCCCACGAGCGATTTCGGCACGGGGGGGATGTTGTCGAGGACCAAGTTCTCGCCGGGGGCAAGTGTGTCTTGGGCATACGATGTACCGAACGCAAATGCGGCGATAGCTATGTTTCTAAGCGATTTCATGAAAACGCTCTCCGATAGTGCAGCCTGAGCAAATCGAAGGCTACCGAATAGTTCCATCGCATGCAAGCCACGAATCGCGTAACACCCGCGCCGCACTCCTGTATTCTCTGACAAACATTCGGGAGGTATTTCAATGCCGAAGAAGAAGTTTTACTGGATCGCACTCATCGCCGCTGCTGGGATGTTCTCGACGGGACAAAACCAGTGTCAAACGCCGGTCGCGCCGTTCAATGTATCGGGCGTTTACGACGGAATGTGGCACGGCCAAATCGTCAACGAGGCGGGTGAGCCGGTCAGCGAAATGGTCGACTGCCCGCTTCATTTGACGTTTACACACGACCCAAACTTACCGTTTCCCCGAAACCTGAACGGCACGGCGGTGGCGGTCATCGATTTTTCGTGCATCGACCTGCCGGGGAACATCGAGCCCGCTGAAGCCAGCACGGTGAATATGGCGTTCGTGTTGGGCGCGGATGGAAAACTAATCTCGGGTGCGGGAGGGTTCGGCATCGGCACGGGAGCGTTTCTCGCGTTGAACGGCGAGGGCGCGGACGCAAACGCGGACGGGTCCATGGACGACTACGCCGGCGATTGGGACTACTTGTTTGTGTTGGCGTTGCCGGGAATCCCGCCGTTCCACATCGAGGGTACCTTCGAGATTGGGCGCGTCATTGAGTAGGGGATCGTTTGCGTCGCGCAACTACAAAAGGATCGCTCGTCAACTAATCTTCGGCCCAATGAGGCGGCCGCCATCGACGACGAGCGTCTGGCCGGTGACCATGTCGCTTCCGGTGATGAACGCGAGGATGGCGTCCGCGACGTCGTCTGCCGTGCACACCTTGTTGAGTACGGCGATGTTCTCATTGGCTTTTTTCACCGGCTCGTACATGTCGCCGAGGCCTTGCCGCAGCCAGTTGCCTTCGATGAAGCCGGGGGCGACGGTATTGAGCCGAATCTTTGGGCCGAGCACGCGCGCCAGCGCGACACCCATGTTGATAAGCGCCGCTTTGGATGCGCAGTAGGGAATCGAACTGCCCATCGCAGCGACGCCCGCGATGCTGGCGACGTTGACGATCTCGCCCTCGCCAGCCGCTTCCAGGTGCGGCTTGGCCGCGCGAATACACTGAAACGGGCCTTGAAGATTGACCGAGAGTATCCGCTTCCACACGTCGTCCGTAACGCCATCCAGGCGGCTGTGTGGGATGAACGAGGTCGTCGCGGCGTTGTTGATGAGGATATCGAGGTGGCCGAATTCTCTGGCGGCGGATTCGATCATGTGCTTGCACGCGGCGTCGTCCGCCACGTCCGCGGCGATCGGAATGCACTTGACGCCGAGGGCGCGCACCTCCTCGACGACCTCCTCCGCCTCGGCCTTCGAGCTGCTGTAGTTCACGGCGACGTGGCAACCACGTTGCGCGAGTTGCAACGCGGCCGAACGCCCGACGCCGCGGCTAGCGCCAGTGACGACCGCGGCCTTGCCTTCGATTTTCATTGTTGCCTCTCCATTCAGTGAGTCGCGGCGCACGTTCTATCACATGGCTGCGTTATGCGTCACATTGTCTCCCTAGAGAACGTAGCATTCGACAGGCATCACGTGATGATGCCATACTTTGGTGACAGTTGAGTGGATGGATTAGGGGCCACGGGTGATGGTGGGCTACAAACGACGGCTGTCGGGGGACGGCGGGCGCAAACGCATCGGCGAACTGTTACTGGCAGACGACTACATCGAGCAGAAGCAGGTCGACGAAGCGTTGGCGATACAACAGGCCGAAGG
>CAYXRK010000058.1:0-24759 GCA_964467615.1 uncultured Nitrospirales bacterium
CCCCCCGGGGGGGTGCTAGCCCCCGCTTTTTTTAATGGTTTTTTACCCCATATAAAAACCCGGCGCTACGGCTTTGCGTCTTTGCGAGGAGTTTGGGCACACTACCCCGCTGAGTTCAACCCAGGGTAACTTCTCACATGGCGGCGACACCGCTTCGTATTGTTGTTGACGGGATGGGCAGCGACAACGCGCCTGGGCCGGAGTTGCGCGGGGTGGTCGAGGCGAGCTTGAAGACGGACGCGGAGATCATTCTCGTTGGCGATGAGGCGCTGCTGAAAGCCGGGCTTGCCAAGTTTCCGAAGAAGGGGGCGATTTCGGTTGTCCATGCGTCACAACGGATCGCGATGCACGATTCCCCGATGGCCGCGGTCCGCCAAAAGAAAGACGCCTCGATACTTGTGGGCCTGCGGCTCGTGAAAGAGGGCCGCGCTCACGGATTCATCAGCGCGGGCAATACCGGCGCGGTCATGCTCGGTTCGCGCGTCGTGCTCGGGCCGATCCGAGGCGTGTCTCGCTCGGCGATTTGCCAAATTTTGCCTACGGCGCAAAATCCCGTGGTCATCCTCGACCTCGGCGCCAACGTCGATTGTTCGGCCAGGCATCTCAGCGAATTCGCCGAGATGGGACAAATATTTTCGCAATTGGTCATGGAAGTTCCGCATCCCCGCGTCGGCCTGCTCAACATCGGCGAGGAACAGTCCAAGGGAAACGAAGTCGCCAAGACCGTCCACAAGAGCCTCACCGAATCGGACCATATCCAGTTCATCGGCAACATAGAACCTAAGGCGATATTTCAAGGCAAAGCCGATGTTGTGGTCTGCGACGGCTTTGTCGGCAACGTTATCCTGAAGACCAGCGAATCCGTAGCGTCGCTGATGAAGACCATGATCGAGCGGGAACTCAAGGCAACGCTGCTAAGCAAGATTGGAGCGTTGCTCTCGATCGGCGCGTTTCGGCGCATCAAAAAGACCACCGACCCGAACGAGTATCCCGGCGCGCCGCTCCTCGGTGTCAACGGCATCGTCATCATTCTCCACGGATCGTGTACGCACCAGGGTGTTTGCAACGGAGTTCTCGGCGTGCAGCGGTTCGTCTCGCTGGGGCTGAACGAAAAAATCCGCCACGCCATCGAGACGCTCCGCGCCGCCGAGCGGCCCGCTCCCGCTGGGACCCCCTCGTGAGCGAATGGTTCTTCCTGTTTCCCGGCCAGGGCAGCCAAACCCCCGGTATGGGAAAGGATTTCTATGAGAATTCTACTCCGGCCCGCGAAGCCCTCGACGAGGCTGAATCGGTACTCGGCCCCGGATTTCTCGAAAAACTTTTTGACGGGACCGCGGAGGATTTGAGGGACACGCGGGTAGCTCAGACGGCGTTAGTAAGCGTTGGCGTGGCGATTTCCCGACATTTGGCGGCGTCCGGGGTGGCTCCGGCGGGCTGCGCGGGGCATAGCGTGGGCGAAATCGCCGCGCTCGTCGTCGCAGGCTCGATCTCCTTTATTGACGGGCTTAAACTAACACGGGAGCGGGCGCGGCTGATGGCGGAGGAGGCGCCGCCGGGGACTATGGCGGCGGTCCTGGGGCTGGATCCGGCTGTTATTGCGGCGTCGCTTCCATCTAGCGTAGTAATCGCAAATTTCAATGGTCCGTCGCAAACCATCATATCTGGAACGCTGGAAGGTATTGAGCAGGCACGAGTTACGTTGAAGGAAGCTGGGGCAAAACGCGTCCTTCCACTTAACGTTTCGGGTGCTTTTCACTCGCCTCTGATGGCCCCCGCAGCCCTCAAGCTCGCCCTGGTAATCCGTGAAATTGACTTCAAAACGCCTGCCATCCCCTTCGTAAGCTCTGTCTCGGGGACATTCGAAACGGACGCGGAACGAATCGGCGAGTTGCTCGGACGGCAGGTGAGCGGGCCGGTGCAATGGACAAAAGTGATGGAAATGATAGGGAAGAGATCGTGCTTGGAGGTGGGGCCGGGAACCGTGCTACAGGGATTGGCCAAGCGCATGCCGGGAGGGCCCGTGGTATCGTCCGCGGGCATGCTCGAACTGGCTGCCAAGGCCGTGTAACTCGTTCAGGCGTATGGTCTTTACCAATCCCTGAAACCGATGTGTTAGTGTACCCGTCCTTCTAGGGCGATTTTTGGAATTCCTCTCGTCTATGGGCGATTTTCAAGATAAGGTCGTGCTGGTTACGGGCGGCACGCGTGGGATAGGGCGCGCCTGCGTGGAGACGTTCGCGCGAGGCGGGGCCAAGGTTGCGCTTTGCGGCCGCAATGAGGCTTCCGCGCACGAGGCAGCCGCAGCGATTCATCAGGAAACAGGCGGCGAGGTCCGAGGTTTCGGCGCGGACATTGCTGATTCCGCGAGCGTGGATGCCTTGGTGGAGAACGTGACGGATTCGTTTGGGACGATTTCCATACTCGTGAACAATGCAGGCATCACGCGCGACGGATTGCTCATGCGGATGAAGGACGAGGATTGGATTCGCGTATTGCAGACGAACCTGAACGGGGCGTTTTATTGTTGCCGCGCCGTATCGCGCGGGATGATCAAGCAGCACTATGGCCGTATCGTCAACATCTCTTCGATAGTCGCGGTCCGTGGTCAAGCGGGACAGTCAAACTATGCCGCGGCGAAGGCCGGCCTGATTGGTTTCACGAAGGCGCTCTCGCACGAGCTCGGGAGCCGGAAGATTACGGTGAACGTCGTAGCGCCGGGCTTTATTACGACGGACATGACGTCGGGTCTTAACGGTGACGCGCGGGCGAAGGTCATGGCGAAAATCCCCGCCGAGCGTGAGGGCACGCCGCAAGAGATCGCGGACGCTGTCGCGTTTCTGGCGAGCGATAGGGCGACATACATCACGGGGCAGGTGTTGTGCGTGGATGGCGGGCTGGGCGTTTAGCGCGGCGTTACGATAGAGTTCGCCTATCCGGAGAATTCGAACCGAGAACCCTCTCGTCGTGTCCTGAGTTTGAAATTCGTTGGATAAGCGCCGCCGTATTTGCAGCGTAAACCACTCGATGACGATGACGAGTTGTCATGAACGCGGGCGTTCACCTGGAAAGGATGAAAATTTGGGTACTTGGTGGGCGAGGCAGCCGAGGGCGGCGCCCCACACGAGGCAGCCGAGGGCGGCTGCCCCACACGCGCTTGGCATAAGCGGCGGTCGGCGTATTTTCGAAGCAGCACGTACACGAGCACGATTAGTGAAGCGATCCGCGGGGCGCGATTTTCGGATTGGCGGGAGCACGACTTTTGAAACGAATTTGAGACTTGGGACGGCTTAGACAAAGGTGTTGGATATGTACACGGGCCCGTTACGAGCGGCGATCTTGGATTGGGCGGGGACGACGGTCGACTATGGGTGCTGCGCGCCCGCTATCGTGTTCATGGACGTTTTCAAAAAACACGGCGTCGAGATTTCAGTCGGCGAGGCGCGCGGGCCGATGGGCGCGGCGAAGCGGGACCACATTGCGCAGATCGCCGCGATGCCGCGCGTAGCGGAGGCATGGAAGCTCGCGCATGGGCGCGCGAGTACGGGCGGCGACATCGACCGCATGTATGCGGACTTTATTCCGATGCAGGTGAAGTGCATCAAGGACTATGCGGACATTATTCCTGGAACGCTCGAGGCGATTGCGGCAATGCGCGCGCGGGGAATGAAGATTGGCGGGACGACCGGATACAGCCGCGAGATGATGGATGAACTCGAGCCGATTGCCGCGAAGCAGGGGTACGCGCCGGACGTGAGCGTTACCGCGTCGGATGTTTCCGTCGGCCGGCCAGCGCCCTGGATGGCGGTGAAGTGCTTGATGGAAATGAACGTGTATCCGGCGGAAGCGACGGTGAAAATCGGGGACACGGCGCCCGACATTGGCGAGGGACTGAACGGCGGGATGTGGACGGTAGCGGTCGCGAAAACCGGAAATGAGGTCGGCCTGTCGCTTTCAGAAATTGATGCGATGGGTCCGTCGGAATTAGAGCGCCGAGTGACGATGGCGCGGGCGAAGTTAGCGGATGCCGGAGCGCACTATGTGGTGGACGGTATCGAGGAAGTTGCGAGCGTGATTGATCGGATCAATGAGCGGCTTGCGGCAGGCCAGAAACCCTAGCAGCCCGTGGTAAAAGTCTTGATTTGAAAAACGCTTGATATTTTCTCTTGACAGATCGTTTCTTGTATTCCAAACTCCTTGACGCGGTCAAGCAGGAAGTTCGATGGCAGTGGGACGGCAACCTGACGAGCGGCATGAGCGAAACGCCCGTGGCCGAGATCGTCGCGGACAAGGGCTACCACAGCAACGCGACGATGCGCGCGCTCAACACCGAAACAACGCGCACCTACATCAGCGAACCCGAGCGCGGACGCCGCGACTGGGAAGACAAACCCGAAGAACAACAGGCCGTCTACGCGAACCGCCGCCGCATAAAAGGGAAACGCGGCAAACGGCTGATGCGCCGACGCGGCGAACTCATCGAACGCAGCTTCGCGGACGTCTACGACACCGGCGGCATGCGACGAACGCACCTTCGACATCACGACAACATTCTCAAGCGCCTGTTGATCCACGCCGGCGCGTTCAACCTCAGTTTGATCCTTCGCAGGACCGCCGGCGCAGGTACCCCGAGGGAGCTGAACGACCTCCTCAAAGGTCTGCTCGACCGTCTATACGCGTTCATACGGACCCTCTCGGGCATTTAATCCACCCAACGCAGATCAATCATCTGACCATCGTGGCCAACCACCAAGCGGCTTGGTCACGCGCAGCATAACGAACTAACGGAAAAAGTGACTTCTGCCACGGGCTGCTAGGATAGCCGGTTCTCATGGACCGCCCCGCAGCGCCAAATTTCGGCCCTGTCAAGTGACATCTGTAAATCAACGCATTAAAGGAATTCGATCGATTCGCCGATAGCACGGTAGAGGCCGGACGACCCATCCGGCCTGACATAGTGCGAGGGTGTTGACGGCCGCGCGATCCCCAACGCGCATCGAAGGCCTTGACCCAAGTCTCGTACGTTCTTCTTCCATGAGTGCGCCTTGACTTCCCCAGTCGAGGCGTTCTTCTTTTTGGGCGAGGCGCCGATTGGAAATCGGCGCTACGGCAGTCGAGGCGATCTTTTTGGGGGACGCCGATTGGGAAATCGGCGCTACGGTAGCCGAGGCGTTCTTCTTTTTGGGCGGGGCGCCGATTGGAAATCGGCGCTACTTTTTCGTGGGCTTGGTAAATACGACGTCGATATTCACGGGTGCGTCTGCGCTCACGGTCGCCGTTGCCCTTTGCTCGCCGAGCACTTCATGCCAGAAGGTGACTTCGTACTCGCCGGGGTCGAGACCTTCGATGCAAAACGCGCCATCCTTTGCCGTGACTGCGAAGAAGGAATGATCGAGCACGGCGCAGTACGCGCGCATCCAGACATGCACATCGCACTTGATCTCGAAAACGGGCTCCGGCTTTTTGAACGACAACTCAATTTCCGTGCGCTCTTTCGGCATCGCTTTGTTGAACTCGTCGTTCACCTTGGGAAGCGGATGAATGTTATGCAGTGTCCCATCGGGATTGAGTACGCGTAGTTTCTGACCCGGCCGCAGCACGAATACGTGCGGTGCGTACATGCAGCCCGTCTGCGTAAGTTCCACAGGCCCCTCGGGCGACGGCCACTCCTGTGCCGCAAGGCCTCCCGATACGACTACGAGCACGTTCGCAAGCGTTTGGCCTTCGCCCGAAACAAACCAATCCTGCACGGGAAGAGTGTCGCCGTGAATCTTGGCGCACACCGGATCTGTCTGGATCCCTTCGATGGGCTTCATGCTGGGGACGCGGCCCTCGTACTTGACGGTCCCCTGGATGGCGCCCGCCCAGGCGGCCATCGGCGCGGCTACGGCGAACAGCAAAATTCGGACGAGGAATGGTCCGGCGTTGACCTCTCGAGATGAGCGGATCATTTGACGTTGCCTCGGGATACGTTTTGTTTCTGGTTGTGGGACGTCCGGCCCACGTATGACTAAACCCCCGAACGGGTAAGCGGTTTCCGGGATGCCCTGGAGAAGTGCGCGGCGCTGCCGATGGTGGGTCACGGACGAAGTTGTATTGATCAGATATGTCATTTTGAACAACTGCTGGATCGAAAGGGTATGACCTCGCCAGGTCCCGGTCAAATTGTAACATCTTGTACGGCAAAGGCTTATGCATCGAGGTGACAAAACGCTCATGTTGGCACTCATCTTGCCTTACCATTCAGTGCCGTAGCCGGTTCACGGCCTTGGATTGGGAAATGTAGCCAGGAGTTCGGACAATGCAAAGAGCCACACTCGCGATCGTTCTTGTTGCGGTAACAACCGCGTGGGCCGCGAACACGACCGGCCCGGTCACTTTCACGAAGGATGTGCTGCCCATCCTTCAAGAGAATTGCCAAACCTGCCATCGGCCCGCCGGAATCAACATGTCCGGGATGGTGGCGCCTATGTCGCTCATTACATATGAGGAAGTCCGCCCCTGGGCGAAGGCGGTGGCAAAGGCCGTAGAGTCCAAACAGATGCCACCCTGGCATGCCACTCCGGAGACCAGCAAGATTTTCCGTAATTGCGCGCTCATGAGCGACGAGGAAGTCGCGACCATCAAGCAATGGGTCGAGACCGGCGCGCGCAAAGGCAACCCGGCGGACGCACCAGCGCCGCTGCAATGGGTATCGACCGGGTGGAACTTCGGAGAGCCCGACTTGGTGGTCGGTTTTCCCGAACCGTTCCTCCTTGCCGATGACGTCTCGGACTTGTATCACAACATCACGGTGACCTTAACGGCCGAACAACTCGGCGAAGACCGCTGGATCAAGGCCATCGAATTCAAGCCGGGCAGCGAAGTTGTGCACCACATCATCGGTTACGCAAACGAATCCGGCGGAGCGGAAGAGTCCGCGGATGAAGACGGCGGCGAAACGACCCAAGGGATGATCGGCGGCAACGCCCCCGGCACGGACTTCGCGCAGTACCCGGACGGATACGGCATCCTGCTCAAGAAAGGCTCCAAGCTGACCTTCGCGATGCACTACCACAAAGAAGCCGGCGCGGGCACGGCAAAGTGGGACAGTTCGCAGATCGGCATCAAGTTCCACGATGCGAACGCCGTGATCGATCACCCGATCGACATTACGACCGTGGCGCACGGCGCGTTTGAAATCCCGCCGCACAACGGCAATTGGCGCGTGGGCGCGATGAAGCGCTTCGATCAGTCGACGATGCTCATGGGCCTCATGCCGCACATGCACCTGCGCGGCAAGGCGGCCAAATACATCGCGCATTATCCGGACGGTTCGAGCGAATTGCTGCTGGACGTTCCCAAGTACGACTTCAACTGGCAGCGCAGCTACGACCTGGCCGAGTACAAGTTCATCCCGGCGGGCACGTACCTCGAGATGGACTTCGCCTACGACAACTCGGACGAACGCGCGAAAGAAGTCGGATTTGATTCCAACAAAGCCATCCGCTTCGGAGGTCCCACGACCGACGAGATGGATCTGGCGTGGTACTTCGCAAGCCCCGCGACGCAGACGGACATCGCCAAGCATGATGCCGGCGACCGCCACGCCTCTCTCGAGGACGGCAACGCCGCGGGGGACTAACTCTCGGCCTCTCCTGGTTGTTCCCATCAACCGTTCATGGGGGACCCGGCCCGTCGCCGGGTCCCTCTGAATTTTTTAGGGGGGGAATGCGCTGATTTTCCGGCGACGTGGCGACTTGTCCGAAAGGCGAACGTAGTTACCCATCAATTGTGGCCTACCGAAATCGAAGCCAAAGGCGCGTTGACGTTCCGTTACCCCAGGCGTAGGCTAACGCCCGGCCAGGGGCCGAGTCCATGAAGAAAGTCGTTTTCGTCATCATCATCGTCGTCGTCGCGTTTCCGTTCGTCCCGAAACTGTTTCCGAAATCGATGACCATTGAACGAGTCACTGACGCATTTGAAAAGGCGGCGTACACCATTACTGACCTCCACCCCCAGGACCCGCCATTCCGGGAGGCGGAGCAGCAGTGGGATTTCACCGTCGACGGCGGCTACAAGATCGAGGTCTATCGTTACGCGAAAAGCGCCAAGCTGACCAAGAACCTCGAGTATCTCAAGACCGACCCAGGGTCCGCCATGGTCGAGGCGTCCGGCCTCGCGCAGAATCTAGGCGCGCGGCCCTCGCGCGATCTACCCAGCGCCGTCGGGAAAAAAGGCAAGTGGATGATTCACGTCCGCGGCGAAGACCGTGGCCAGTGCGGAATGCTGGTCAAGGTGTTTCAGGACAGTTGACCGCGCACAGCGTCACGCGATGATGCCGGCGATCGACGCCGTCATGAATACGGCCAGCGTTCCGCCGATGAGGCTCTTGATGCCGAGTTGGGTTATGTCCTTTCGGCGATCCGGCGCGAGACCCACGAGGCACGCCAAAAGAATTCCCAAGCTGCCGGGGTTGGCGAATCCGCATAGCGCGTAGGTCGCGATGGTGATCGAGCGCGGCTGCAAGGCCCCATCGGCGATGAGCGTTTGCATGTTCGTGTACGCGATCAGTTCGTTGACCACCGTTTTCGTGGCGAGCAATCGTCCGACCTCGGTCGCGTCCTGAAGCGGCACGCCCATCAGAACCGCGAAGGGATAGAAAAACCAACCGGCAAGTTCCGTAAACGTCTTGCCCGTTACGGCGGAGAAGCCCAAGTTCACGAGATAGACCAGGCTGACGAACGCGATCAACAACGCACACACGTTTATCGCCAGCGTCACGCCCTCGGAAGCGCCCCGCGCCGCGCCGTCCATGATGTTGTGGCTCTCGACTTCGACCTCGATGCGATCGATGCCTGCGGTCCTCGGCGTTTGCGTCTCAGGCACGAGCAACTTCGCAATTACGATGGCCGCCGGCGCGCTCATAATCGACGCCGCCAGGAGATGCCCCGGTTCCGCGCCGAATGTCGCGTACAACACGAGCACGTTCGCGGCCACGCTGGCCATGAACGACGTCATCACGGTCAGGAGTTCCGAGCGTGTCATTTCGCGCAAGTACGCTTTCAATGTAGGCATCGACTCGATGCCCATGAACACTTGCGAAGCCACGCCGAACGTCTCCGCGCCGGAAGTCTTCAGCGTGCGCCGCATCAGCCACGCCATCCCTCTCACAATGGCCTGAATCACGCCGAGGTGATACAGAATCCCCGCGACGGTGGAGACGAAGATGATGATCGGCAGGACTTGAAACGCCACCACGGCATTGATGACGAACGGCCCGTCCGCGCCGGAGACGGCGTCTTGATTCAAGACGATTACGTCGGTGAGCGAGCCGAAAATAAAGCGGCTGCCTTCGAGCGTCGCGATGCGGACAACGTCGAACGTCTTGCGGACGGCCTCGAAGAACGCAACGCCCAGGCCCGTCCGCAACACCAGCAGCGCAAGCGCGAATTGCAGCGCGACTCCAATCGCGACAAGCCGCCACGGCGCGCGCCGCCGGTCCTCCGACAGCGCCCACGCGATGCCGACAAACGCCACCAATCCGATCGCGCTGACGACACGTTCCATGAGGGTCAGGACAACTTTCTTTTCAGCCGGCCGAAAAACGATTCGGCCTCTTCGCCCCGGATGCGGGCCAACAGCGCCGCTTCGTCCGATGCGGAGACGAGCGACTCGCGAAACGCGTCGTCGTGGAGCAATTGTGAAATGCCCGCGAGCGTGTGGACGTGCTGCTGGATTTTGCGCTTGGGCGATATGACGAGCACGACGATCCGCGCGGGCTTGCCGTCGACGCACTCGAAGTCGATGCCTTCTCGCGAAATGCCAAGGGCGCAGACCGATTTCTTGATCCGGTTCGACGACGCGTGGGGAAGCGCCACACCGTGTTCCATGCCCGTGCTCATCGAGCGCTCGCGGGAGAACACCGCGTCGATCGCGTGCTCGCGTAGGGTGGCGCCGAGAGAACCGGCCTTGATCGCGAGATCGATCAACTCGGTGATCGCGGCGTACTTCTCCGTTGCCGCCAACGAGGCGGTGACGGTCGATTCGTTGACAATATCTTTGAGTAGCATGGGGTGTCCGTGTTGCAATACGCGCCCCTTCGACAAGCTCAGGGCGAACGGGAGGGGACGGCCCCGCGCCCTTCGACAGGCTCAGGGCGAACGGGCCGCAATATTACCGATGTTCCGGCGCGAATAGAAGCGGGTTCATACTTGATCGATGGCAAAAGGTTCCGTATCCGTCTGGATTTCCGCCGTCCGCCCGCGCACTCTCGGCGCGGCGATCGCCCCCGTCGTCATCGCCACGGCGATGGCCTACGACACGGGTTCGGCCCACGCGCTGTCCGCCGCCGCCTGCTTGCTGGGCGCGATATTGATCCAGATCGGCACGAACTTCGCCAACGACTACTTCGATTTCGTCAAAGGGACGGACACCAAAGATCGCGTCGGGCCAACGCGCGCGACGGCGGCGGGTTTGGTTACACCCCAGACTATGCGCCTCGCGATGATCGTCGCGTTCGCGCTCGTGTTCGTGCCGGGGGCCTACATCCTCTACCGAGGCGGTTGGCCGTTTCTCGTCATCGGCCTTGTGAGCATCGCCTGCGGCGTGCTCTACACCGGCGGGCCGTATCCGCTCGGGTACCTCGGTCTCGGCGACCTCTTCGTCCTCGTGTTCTTCGGTCCCGTAGCACTCGGCGGGACCTACTACGTTCAGTCGATCACCCTCGACGCGAATGTACTGATCGCGGGCCTCGCCCCCGGTCTTTTCTCGGTCGCCATTCTCACGGTGAATAACCTGCGCGACCGCGAAGGCGACGCCAAGTCCGGCAAGAAGACCCTTGCGGTACGCTTCGGCACTCGCTTCGCAAGGGCCGAATACGTCGCCGCGCTCATCACGGGCACACTTGTCATTCCGCTGTATCTCGTCATGACAACGCGCGGACACTACGCCGCGCTCGCGAGCATCGCCGTGCTGCTACCGGCGATCCCAACAATTCGGACAGTCCTCCAAAAGGACGGCTCGTCCCTCAATGCCGCGTTGGGAAACACCGGCAAATTGTTGCTCGCCTTTAGCCTGCTGTTTTCCGCTGGTTGGGTCTTGACCTAGCGACGGCATGGCCGCCACATCGATTGCGCATGCAACCGGCATGGGCATAGCGGCGTCTAAATACAAGAAGTCGGTCGCGGGCTACGGTCGATGGCGGATTCGTCCCAAGTCGATATGAACAAACACGTTACGCGGTGGTTAATGTAGCAACAGTCCGCTACTTGACTTATTATGATAGGTCTGTCATATTAGGCATGGAATGTAGACAAATTCCGAGTGTTTTTCGCCGGAACTTTTGCCGGAATCGGTGTTTAATCGGCAGACACGTAACGTGTTAACGGTTAAGGGGAACAGGAGGCAAGTCATGCGTACAACACTACTTACGACGGCAGCTTTGGCGCTGATCGCGCTGCCAGCAATGGGAGCGGACGTAGGCGCCAAGAGCGCCGGCGGCGAGCAAATTACCTACGCCAAGGACATTTCGCGGTTGCTCCAAGAGAACTGCCAACAGTGCCATCAGCCCAACGGTGTCGCGCCCTTTAGTCTGACGGACTATCGCCAGGCCCGCGGCTGGGGCAAAATGATTAAGGAAGTCGTGCTCGATGGGCGCATGCCGCCGTGGCACGCGGATCCGGCTGTCGGCCATTTCAGCAACGATCGCAGCCTCTCGGCCGAGGAAAAGGAAATGCTGGCGTCGTGGGTCGATGCCGGCATGCCGCGCGGCAACGCCGCGGACGAGCCCGCTCCGGTCGCATGGAGCAACGAGTGGCGCATCGGCGAACCGGACATGGTATTCGAGATGCCGGAAGACGCGGTCATCGAGCCGACCGGCGTTGTACCTTACCAGTATTTCGTCGTCCCGACCGGGTTCACCGAGGACAAGTGGGTAAACATGGCGGAATGTATGCCGGGCAACCCGAAGGTCGTGCACCACATCATCGTGTTCATTCGCAACTCGAAAGCCGAGTCCGTTGGCCGCGATGAAGACGGCGGCGGTTTTTTTGACGCCTTCGCGCCGGGCACGATTCCGATGATTTTGGAACCGGGCCTTGCGCGCAAAATTCCGGCGGCTTCGGACATCGTGTTCCAGATGCATTACACGCCGACCGGCAAAACCGAAACGGACCGCTCAAAATTCGGCCTTAAGTTTTACGACGGCCCGGTGTACTCGGAGCTCATGACGAACGCGTCGAGCGTACACGAGTTGTCGATTCCGCCTAATGACCCTAACCATCGCGTCGAAGCGTCGATGACGTTCGAGCGCGACGCGATCATCCGCGAGCTTTCGCCTCACATGCACTACCGCGGCAAGTCGTTCGCATACACGCTGGTATACCCGGACGGTAAAGAACTTCCGATCCTGAACGTGCCGAAGTACGACTTCAATTGGCAGACGACCTACAAGTTGGCCGAGCCGCTTGACGCGCCGAAGGGGTCGAAGTTGGTGTGCGTCGCGTACTTCGACAACAGCAAGGACAATCCGGCCAACCCCGACCCGAACAAGACGGTGCATTGGGGCGATCAGACCTGGGAAGAAATGATGATCGGGTTCTTCCACATGGCATGGAAAGACAAGACCAGCGACAAGCCGCTGAACGAAGTACAGACTGACTAAGTAATTTACACTCACTCCGCCAAATGGGCGCGGGTGCATCGCCGCACCCGCGCCCACCCCTCCCTTAGGGCGATTCGGAGTGTAACAGACTGACGGCCGCCGGGACATCGTTCCGGCGGCCACTTTGTTTTTTCGCCGTGCGCATGAATTACACTGTGTCCGTTGAGCAAAATATCGGGAGACGATCTATGAGTTTGCATGTACGGTCCTCATTCGTTGCGGCGCTGCTCGCGGTCGCGGTATGGGCGGGCGACACGGACATCTTCGCCGGAGCGCCGCCGTCTCCAAAAGGTTACGACACCTACGAGGCCGCGCGGGCGGCGGTACTCAAGGGCGAAGTGAAGGCAATCAACGCCGCGCCGGAAATACCCGATTCGATCTCGATAACGAAGGACATTCCCTATCACTTGGGCGGCGATCCCCGGCAAGCGCTCGATTTGTTTGTACCGAAGAATCTCGATGCGCCTGCGCCGTTGCTGGTGTTCATCCACGGCGGCGGATGGCGCGCTGGAAACAAGGGAGACTACCTCTCGTACAACGTGCATTTCGCGGAGCTCGGGTATGTGACGGCTTCCGTTGGGTATCGGCTTTCTCCGGCGAACCACTTTCCATCGGCGGTGCAGGACGTGAAGTGCGCGATCGCTTGGCTTCGCGCGCACGCAAAGGAGAACCACATTGATCCCGAGCGCGTGGCCGTTATCGGTGGATCGGCGGGCGGACACTTGGCGTTAATGGCGGGTTATGCGGACGCGCCGGAACTCGAGTGTCCAGACGCGCCAAAGGGTGTTAGCACCCGCGTGCAGGCGGTGGTGAATTTCTATGGCGTCGTGGATTGCACTGTGCCGCGCGCAATAGAAGCGCGGGAAGTGCAGGACTTTATCGGCAAGCCGTACGCCGAGGCGAAAGAAGCCTACGAAGCGGCATCGCCATTGTTTCACTTGAGGAAAGACGATCCGCCGACGCTTACCTTTCATGGCACGATTGACGAGTTAGTGCCCATCGAACAGGCGGACACGCTCCACGCAAAACTGACCGAACTCGGAATCCCGAATTACTACGACAAGGTCGTCGGCTGGCCGCACTCGATGGACGTTGCGCAGCCGGTCAATGATCGCTGCCGGTACATTATGGAAAAGTTCTTCGATGCCCACCTCCAGGTGGCAAAGTAGAGGCGCGAAATCGTCCACGGGTCGAGCGAAGTTGTCGACGCGGGGGTATGCCTCGACTTTTTTCGCGGGTTCGCGCAGCTACTTCGCGAAGGGTGTGAGCGTGACCCGCCGCAACCGGATTTCCGCGCCTTCCGACTGGATTTGGATTCGGCCCTTGCGCGGCATAACGTCGACGCACTGATTGACCAGGACGCCGTTGAGGTACACCGTGATCGTCCGGCCCGCGACGACGCATTCCAGCCGGTTCCACTCGCCCACGGGCCGTTCGAGGTCGCGCGTGCCGCGAAACCCCTTCGTGTCGGTCCACTCGGGCGAGCGGCCCCACCAGTTGATGCGGCCACCGTTGATCGTCGCCGGCGCTCCGTTCAGGTCGAAGACGTACGAGGTGTCCTGCTTCTCCGCGGCGACCGGCGCGGTCAAGGAAAACGTTTCGGATCCATCACCGACGACCAACAAATCGCCCGTGCCTCCTTCGATGATCTGGCATTCGATCGAGTGCATCCACGTCCCGGAGTACGCACCGTCAGCCCCGGTGGAATGCACGAGCACGCCGCTGTCCCGCGCGCGATCCGCGCGCTCGCCGTGCGTAGCATCGCCCCACGCGTACTCGACGATCAGGTGATAGTCTCGGTACTCCTCGTTGGTCGTGATGCAGCCCCATTCTTCGCCGGAAATCACGAGAACGCCATCACGGACGGTAAAAACTCTGCGCGGATCCACGTCGCGCCCACGTCCCTTGAGGAAGGTGTAAAAGTTCGACAAGTCCTTGCCGTTGAACAGTTCAATCGACGCAGCCGGACCGGGATCGGCGGCTACTACAAATGCCACGCTAAAAAGCAGTGGCGACGAACGTAAGAGTTTCATGGCGATATCCGCGTCAATTGCACTCAGGCTCAAGCGGCCCGGCGAGTTCCTTGAGATAGAACAAGCGCCCCGCCAACGTCGGCATGAACGTGCTGGGAATCCAGGGCGTCGGTTTGTGGTGCAGCGTCGCCCAGAGCGACATGCCTTGCCACATCATGCCGCGGCCGAGCGTTCCGTCGCAGCCGCCGATCACGCGATCCGACTTGAGGAACAGGCCGGGGCCGACGGTGTTCGCGCGGGCCGACACGAGCGTCGTCCGACTTTTGAAACTGGTGATCGCATTCTGCTCGATGGTCATCGGGTGCAGTTGCGCCGCGATTCGGAACTCGTCGGACCGCCACGCCTTGAGGCTTGGGTACTCGGACGCGAAGTGCGGCTCCCAGAACGCAATGTGGCACGTGCGCCCTATGCCGAAAACCGTCACGAGTCGCGCCCGAACTTTCTTCAATGCCAATATGCGTCCGCCATACTCGGGCAACGATTTCTTCGTCGCGTAGTGCCGCTGCGTCTTGGGCACGGTCAGCTTGCCTAGCGGTCCGTAAAAGGCCTGCTCCATGGCGAATTGAAACGCGCCCGGATCGCTCGGTGGAAGCGTATTTCCCTTCGCATCGCTCCATTCATCCATGTTGAATCCGTGGACGTGTTTACAATCGACCCCCCATTCCGTCAGAAAATAAACGGCCCACTTATACATGCCCATCGGGCCGACCGGCAAGATGAGCGCGATGGGCCGTTTCGCGACCTTTGCTGCCCGAATCTCGGAGGCGATCTCGTGGCCCAACATCACGTCGAAGTCCGCGAGCGAATCGCAGGCCACGGGTTCGAACTGCTTGTGCCACCACGTTTCGCGCTTGGCGAGGGCTTCCGGAGGCCGCGAACAGATTTCGTCGAGCACGGCCAGATCCCAGCCCGCGGGAAAATAATTCTCGAGCAACGACCCGCGGATCGTCGTCAACAAATTCACGGCCATCGTCTACTCCTCGTCCGCCGTCTTGTGTACCAATTCGCCTAGCGCGTCCGCGAGCGGGTCGGCGTCCGATGCGCACAATCCGAGATGCGAATGCAGACGCCAGCCCTCGGCCACGGAGGACCGCCCCGACATGCGCCCAATCTCGCGCGAAGTTTCCTCCATCGCGGTCAAGTAACTATCGATTCCCTGCGTCGCGTCGAGCCATTCCTTCTGGCTCGCGTGGCACGCAAGCGCTTCCCGTTTGCGGCCCAGCGTCCGTTCGATGTTGACGTACCGCGTTGCGTGAATCCGCTGCCCCAAGGGCCCGCGCAATCCCCACGGCAGGCAATGGTACACCGTCACATCCTGCGTTATCGGCGGCACCGGCGGCGTGGTCGCGTAGTTTGCCATGCCCCGCGTGAAGGCCGCGGTCACACCCAGACGCGATGCATTCATGTGATCTTCCATGTAGTCTTCGGGCGATTGCAGCAGCAAAATCGTCGGCGCGACTTCACGGACGACGGTCGCGAGTTTTCGCAATAGGCCGTCCTCGTAGAAAATCTCCAGATCGTTCGCGATGGGCGGATGAAACGTCGCGTTCAGCACCTTAGCCGAGGCCTTGGCCTCCTCCGTGCGGCGCGCCGCAGTGCGTTCTGCGTTCTCGCGCATTGAACCGCAACAGCCGTTCGCGACGTTCATCACGTGCAGCTCGTATCCCGCCTCGCCGAGCAACAGCAGCGTCCCCGCCATCATGAGTTCGATGTCGTCGGGATGCGCCGCAACGGCAAACGCGACAGGCGCGGCCATGCCTTATACTAGCCTCCCGCTTGAAAGATTGCCGGGGCTGCTGGCGATATTCCGCGTACGTGCGAAGGTTGCGGTGTACCGTCGGCATCCTTGCCGGCATTCCGATATCCATGGTGCCGCCAAGATGGCGGCGGTACGAAATCGAAAGGGAACAATACATGAAGACGCTGGGCGTGGGCATCGTCGGGACGGGGTGGGTGTCGGGCGAACACATTCGCGCGTTCGAGGCGGACCCGCGCACCAAGGTCGTCGCGCTATGTGGCCGCACGAAAGATCGCGCCCGCGCGAAGGCCACCGTGTGCGGGCTCGACTGTGACATTTACGACGATCTCGCCCTAATGCTCGATCGAGACGACATTGACATTGTCTCGATAGCGACGCCGCCGCACGTCCATCGCGAACAGGCCGTGGCGGCGGCCAACGCGGGCAAGCACCTCTTGCTGGAAAAGGCGATGGCCAACACGATCGAAGACGTTCGCGCCATCCGCGACGCCGTCGCCGCGGCCGGAGTGAAGTCCGTCGTCAGCTTCGTGCTCCGTTGGAACCCGCTCTTCGAAATCATCAAGACCCAGCTCGCCCAAGGCAGCATCGGCCGCGTGTTCTACGGCGAGGTGGACTATTTCCACGGCATCGGCCCCTGGTACGGCCAATTTCACTGGAACGTCAAAAAGGAAATCGGCGGAAGTTCCCTGCTTTCCGCCGGTTGTCACGCCCTCGATTCGCTACGTTGGTTCATGGGCGGCGATGTCGCCGAGGTCCATCAGTACACCACGCGTGGCAACGGCCCGGACTTCGCCGCCTACGAATACGAGCCAACCTCGGTAACGATCCTGAAATTTGCCGATGGCCGGATCGGCAAGGTCGCGTCCTGCATCGAGTGCATCCAGCCCTATGTGTTTCACATCAATCTCGTCGGCACCGAAGGCACGATTCGCAACAACAAAATCCACTCGCGGCGCCAATTTCCCGGCCAAACGAACTGGGTAGAAGTGCCCACGATTCTTCCCGACAGCGGCGACGTCACGCACCATCCGTTTCAGGAGGAAGTCAAGCACCTGCTGACGTGCATCGAAACCAGCGTCGAATCGCACGTGAACGTGGCGGACGCCTACAAGACGCACGAGATCGTACTCGCGGCGGACCGCTCGGGGCGCGAAGGCAAACCGATCCGATTGCCGCTCGGCTGACCCTAGCGCTCGCTCAACCGCCTCGCCCGTCCTAGCGGCCACCACACGGCCGTGGCGACGCCAACAACACGCGAGCGATTCACCGCGCCAAAGATTCGGCTGTCCGGCGCGGGGTCATCATCCGGCGCAAGAATGAAATACGATGCCTCGGGAACCGCGATGTCCGCCTTCATTTTCTTCTCGCCATCGGGATCGAGCTTCCACTCCGCAAGCCACTTCGGTCCTTCGACCTCAACGCCATTCACGTGCAGCCGGCCATCGCGGATATGAACGTGCTCGCCCGGCAGTCCAGCCACCGTTCCCGCGAGCAAGTGCGGCATGTCCTTCGACGTTTGCGGCGGATAAAACAAGATGACGTCGCCGCGCCGAAGCGTTCGACCCCGCGTAACGCGCAAGCCGGTAAACGGAACTGGGAACCCCAACGCAATCTTGCTGATGAACAAACGCTCCCCCCGCGCCATGGCCCCCGGCGCGGGATCGTGCGCGAGATGCCATGAGCGCCCAACAAACAACCGCATGATCGTCCAGACCGCGAGCAGCGAAATCGACCCGCGCCACCAAATCGTTTCCGTATACCCCGTGAAGTCCCGCCCTCGTCCGAAAGGCCACCACACGCTCGTCACGCGGCCCAGAATATTCCGCTTCGGCACGGGCCCCCACCAACGGGCGTCGCGGCTCGAGCTGCTGTTGTCACCGAGCATGAAGTAGTGTCCCTCGGGGATTAGTGTAAACCGAGGTTCGTCGACCAGCGCGTATTTTGGGCTGTCGGGATCCTGCTTGTCGTAGACAAACGGCGACGTGTAGTGCACGTCCGGCATCGAAGCCGGCAATTCGAGCGGCTCGCCGTCGATAAGCACCTTCCCGTCGCGGACCAGGATTGTCTCCCCCGGCAGGCCGATGACTCGTTTAACCAGCGTGTCCTTCGGGACGCCCGGCTCGATCGCCTTGAACACGACGATGTCGAATCGTTTCGGTCCCGGCCGCTCCCAAAGGTGGTTCTGCGCGTACCAAATTGTATTGGTAGTCATCGGAAAACGGAAACCGTTGAACGGCCAACGGACGCCGTACACGTGCTTGTCGACAGCGATGCGGTCCCCCTCCATCAACGTCGGGCGCATCGATCCCGATGGAATTTTGAACGGCTCGAGGATCGGCCAGCGCACCAACAGCGCGACGCCCACGGCGATGAAAATGCTCCGCGTCCAATCCCATACGACCGCGAGCCAGCCGTGGCTAGAGGATTGCGCGGTCTCGGAATTGCCGCTCACGCGTTGCTTACGCCGCCTTAGGTTTCGCCGCGTCAGACGTGTTCACCCTGCGGCGGCGGTACACGTCCGACCCTATCAATGCCGCGGGAATTCCAATCAATAGCGCAAGCCCCCACCAAGTCCGCGAGAACCCCGTGAGGTCGCGGATCCGCATCGGCGGCAGCACAATCGCAAACGCGCGTCCATACAAGTTCTCGTGCGGCGTCCACCCAAAATAACGGCCGTCAAGACTGCTGCCGCTATTGTCTCCCATCATCAAGTAATGGTCCGGCGGAATGAGCGAATACTCATCATCCTCGAAAATGCCGTACTTGAACAATTTCGACTCGCGCCATCTCCCCACTAACTGCGCGCGAATGAACTCGAAGCTCGATTCATGCACGTCCACGACAAGCTGCGCCTTCTGTTGCTGAGAAAGTTTCGAGATATCCATGTCCTTCACAATCGGCCCCAAGCGGACGAGATCGTCGATGAGCACGCGCAAATTCGGATCGGCCCCGGAACTGACTGTCAGCGTGACGCTCTCTTTCGCGCTCACGAGCAATTGATCGATGAGCGCTTCGGGTTGCGGCACAAGGTCCGTCGTGTAGTGCAACACATCTTTGAGTTTGGCCGGTGGTTCCACGCGCTCGCCATTGACCCAGATCGATCCGTCGCCAACGCGGATGCGCTCGCCCGGCAGGCCGACAATGCGCTTGATGAGCGTCGGATGCGCCGCGCCCTTTTCCGGGTTCTTGAATACCACGATGTCCCAACGCTTCGGATTGCCAAGCCGAATGAGGTTCGTCGTGGTGAACGGAATCCGCAAATTGTACGCCAACTTATTGACAGCGACACGATCTCCGGTGAAGAAGTTCGGCACGCCGTGCAACGTCGGCTCCATCGACCCCGAAGGAATTCGGAACAACTGCACCAGCGCCCAACTGATCGTCAATATGGCGGAGATCAGCTTGACCCAACTGAGCAAGTTTTCCTTGGTCCAGGGGCCGGTAATGATTTGTACGACCGCCGCGGCGACATGCCACAACGCGGCCGCGGGACTCCTCGGCGCAATTTTGTTCTTGGCCAATGCTCAGTCCCCGTCGTCGTCCACTTTGAGCAGGGCCATGAACGCCTCCTGCGGGACTTCCACCGCGCCCACCTGCTTCATGCGCTTCTTGCCTTCCTTCTGCTTCTCGAGCAATTTGCGTTTGCGTGTGATGTCGCCGCCGTAACATTTCGCCGTCACGTTTTTGCGCATCGACCTGATCGTTTCGCGCACGATGATCTTCCCCCCTATCGCCGCTTGAATCGCGACCTCATACTGTTGACGCGGAATCAGTTTCTGCAGCCGCGACGCCAGCTTCTTCCCCACGTACACCGCCCGCTCCCGGTGGACAATGCACGACAGCGCATCGACGCGATCGCCGTTCAAAAGTATGTCCAGCTTGACGAGATCGCCTGGCCGATATCCGATAATCCGGTACTCCAGCGATCCATATCCGCGCGAAAGCGATTTCAGCTTGTCATAAAAATCCAGCACGATTTCGGCCAGCGGCATCTGATACACCGCCATGCAGCGGTTGCCTTCGATGTAGTCGACGCGCACGTGGATGCCGCGCTTCTTCTTGCACAAATCTATCGCCGCGCTCAGGTATTCCGTCGGGACGATCAGATCGGCCTCGATATATGGTTCCTCGATCTCGCGGATGTCGCTCTGCGCAGGCATCTTCGAGGCGTTTTCGATGATCATTTCTTCGCCGCTGTCGAGCGTTATTTTGTATGCGACGTTGGGTACCGTCGTAACGAGCGTCAAGTTGAACTCGCGTTCAAGGCGCTCCTGCACAATTTCCATATGCAACAAACCGAGGAAGCCCAGCCGAAAGCCCAGCCCGAGCGCATCCGAACTGTCCGCGTTATAGTGAAACGAAGCGTCGTTGAGATGCAGCCTATCCAGCGCGTCGCGCAACTCGTTGTAGTCATTCGCCACGGCGGGATACATGCCGCAAAACACGACGGACTGTACCTCGCGGTAGCCGGGCAGCGCCGTCGCCGCGGGCCGTGCCGCGTCCGTCACGGTATCGCCGATTTTCACGGTCTCGAGCTCACGTATATTGCAGACCAGATAACCCGTTTCGCCCGCCGACAATTCATCCGCCGGAATCATTTCGGGCTTGAACGTCCCCGTCTCCGCCACTTCGTACTTGTGGCCCGCGGCCATCATCTGCGCTTTCATCCCGGGACGAATCTGACCATCGATGACGCGAATATAAATGATCACGCCGCGAAACGAATTGTAGACGGCGTCGAATATCAGGCCCCGCAACGGTGCGTCGGCCCTGCCCGTTGGCGCCGGGACGCGGCTGACCACCGCCTCGAGCACGTCTTGAGTACCGATGTCTTGCTTCGCGCTCGTGAGCACGGCGTGTTCCGCGTCGAGCCCGATGACCTCCTCGATTTGGCGCCGCGCCATGTCTATATCCGCGGCGGGAAGGTCAATCTTATTAATAACCGGAATGATATCGAGGTCCTGCTCGATCGCCTTGTACGCGTTTGCGAGCGTCTGCGCCTCCACCCCCTGCGCCGCATCGACCAAGAGCAGAGCGCCTTCGCAGGCCGCGAGGCTCCGCGAAACTTCGTAACTAAAGTCGACGTGGCCCGGTGTGTCGATCAAGTTCAAGATGTATTCGTGGCCGTCCTTCGCCGTGTATTTCATTCGCACCGGGACGGACTTGATCGTGATGCCGCGTTCGCGCTCGATGTCCAGCGAGTCGAGCGTCTGGTCTTTGAGCTTCCGCATGTCCACCGTGTGCGTAAACTCGAGCAATCGATCGGCCAACGTAGACTTTCCATGGTCGATGTGCGCGATGATGCAGAAGTTGCGGATAAATTTCGGATCGGCTGACATGAGAGTGCTTCTACCGGCGCGGCAACGCGGCGCCTACGAATACATTTGCTGGATGACCCGAAGGCTTCGGAATGTCGTGTCCAGTTGGTGCGCTGCGTACGAACCCAAAAGCGTAAACGTTCCGGTGTCAAGCGATAGCGCCGGACAGGCCGCGTCTGCCGCGGAAAGGGCCTTCAGTTTCGCCAATTCCTGCACGGTCAACGGCGCGTCCGGACGGCAATTCGCGCACGCCGCCCCCCCGTCATACGCGAATCCCGCCGCCCGAGGCGTCTCCCTTCCGCACCGGACGCACGCGTCAAACTCCGGCGCGAACCCACCCGCTTCCAGCAGCCGGAGCGCTTGCCAAGCCGCGTGCGTGCGGGGACTGGCGGACGATTTCTCCATGTCTCCAAGTCCGCGATATAGCGCGCGAAACAACGGCGCGGACGGCTCGTTTTCATGTGCCGTCTTCGCGGCCAGTTCCAGCGGAAACGCCGCGTATGTCGATTTGTCAAGATCGTGCTTGATGGCGGGGAACGCGTCCAAAAGCGTAACGTCGCCGAGTTGTTGCACCTCGCGGCTGTCCTTCCAATAGTAGACCACCTCGAGCCGGTTAAAGGTATCGAGCAATCCGGCCAACTGGCTTTTCGGGCGTTTTACCCCTTTGGCCATGCAAACGAGGCGGCCCCGGTCCGGGCTGAGCAACGTCACAATGCGGCTCGATTCACTAAAATCGACGCCCCGTAGGACGATCGCTTCGGTGCGTTCCTGAGACACAGTTCACTCCCTGGCCGGACGGTAGTGGAAGAGGGTAAAAGCGGCGGGCTAGAACCCAAAATTATATCAATTTCGCGAGGATATGCGCAACGCGACAGTCGCTTCCTATATTTGCGCGCCAAGCTCGCCAGTTTCACACGGCTCTTGCCGGGATTCGAGGAAGAGCGGCATAGGTCAGAGCGACGCGCGATCTGCAAAAAATCCCCCTTTGAAGGGGGTGCCGCGCGGCGGGGGATGTACGGGCTCCGACCAGGCGCTTTCTTAGTTGCCACGTGCCCTTGGGGCACACCCAGAAACCATAAAAATGACGTACAGACTTCGCGCCGCGCTCCCCCTCCTTTGGTTGAAGGGAGGGGGCAGGGGGAGGGTTGGGCAGAATGAATTTTCGAAACAGACCATAGAGCTATTTCGCCAGATTCTCGCCCTTGACAAGCGACGCAAGTTCACGTGTTAGTTCTTGTTCTAGTGCCGGTGACATTCCTATATGGACGACTTGTACCGTTCCATCCCGACCGATGATCACGGTCTCCGGAATACTGTCCGCCTTATACTTCCCGGCCACCGCCCCGTCCTTGTCCATCGCTACGTTCACATCGAGTCCCTGCTCCTTTAAAAACGTCTGCACTTCAGCGACGGTCTCCTGAAGATTGACCGTATACAACCGGACGCCCTTGTCGGCGAACGATTTAGTCACCCGATCGATGATCGGCATCGCCTGCCGGCACGGCCCGCACCACGTCGCCCAAAAGTCCAACACGATTACGTCCGTGGGCCCCTTCTTCGACAACGTAAACTCTCCCCCGTCCGCGAGCGGCAGCGTAAAATCGGGGGCGGGCTTGGCCAACAAATCGTTCGCCGGCGGTTGCGGCCCGAAATCGGATACCTCTTTCGCGCCTTCGGGCGCGGCAAACGCGAGCTTCGTAGCGTCGACGGATTCAAATGACCAATCAGAGAACGCACCGTCGATTGCCATCGCCGCCTCAACGCCTTGATCCTTCATTTGCTTCACCGCCGCGGCCATGTCGCTCTCGAAGCGGACGGGTAACGGTGTGTCGCCCTCGGAAATCCAAAGGTGCCACGTGATGTCATCGTACAAGAACGATACATGATGGCCTTCGGACTCCTTGCCCACATAGTTCATGTCCTTGGCCTGATCAAGAAAAGTCGAGAACGGCTTCTCCCGAACCGCCTCCGCGACAAGCACCGAAGAGGGCGACATTGGGCCTTGACCGATTTGCGCGATAAGTTCCGGCATCGGCACCGGCAATGAATTCGCGGTGTACTGTTTCATGTCCGGCAGATACATGGTGATCGTGTCCGCCGTTGCCGAAAATTCGGCCTCGACTTCCGAATTCTTAATCACGAATGCGGCGGTATCTGGCCGCAGGAACCGCATCGCGTAGGTAGTCGTATCGGATTGCTCGTCTTTGTCTATCGTCACTTTATGTAAAGTGGACAACGTGAACGCGACGTACGGTTGCCCGCCCAGATATGCGGACACGCGCCCGAGTAGATCGCGCGCCTGGTCTCCCTGAGCGATCGCGGCGGGAAGCAAGGCAATCAAGCTCAGAGCAGTTAAAAAACGCATTGTTGTTTCTCCTGACGTTCGTTGCGCGTCGTAAACGGGCATTACTCTACGTGAAACCCCACCGAAGAACAAAGAATTCCTTGAAAAAGTCTGTCGCCGACTGAACTCACGCGATGCCCTGAATTCGTCGTTGCGAGTTTCACACGGCTGTCCGCCGGGATTCGAGGAAGAACACCACAAATGCCTGCCCTTGCGAAAGCGGGGGTCATTCCCGCGAAAGGGACCTTCCAAAAATGCGGGGCGTGGGGGCCGTGGCCGAGGACAATTGTGGGGCGGGTTCCGAGCGCTGAGTTTTTGGCTTGCCGGATTGTCGCGAATTACACTATTCTGCGTGCCGGGAGGGCCGTCTTGTGAACACCCGATTCGTTGAAGTTGGTGTCTGTGTGTGTGACGGTCTGATTAGAGACGGGCATCGGCGCGGCCGGGCCTATGGATCGGGACGATGGGGAATGTATGTCGCGCTAATGCTGGCCGCGTTGTTCTTCGGCGCGGGCACGGCGCACGCGGTGTTGGGTTTTGGCGACCCTGCCGCCCTGAATACGAACGCCGCCTCCGATTCAGGGAACGACTACCATCCTCAAATGACTACGGACGGCTTGGGCAACTGGGTCGCCGTGTGGGAGTCCGACGCCACCCACGGGGGG
>CAYXRK010000059.1:0-24442 GCA_964467615.1 uncultured Nitrospirales bacterium
GCCATGACCCTAGTGTAACATGGTTAGTCTCATTTTGAAAGCGAATTAGAATTAGACGATTGGGATATGCGAATAGTTTCGATGACTCACCCGGCGGGCGGTCATTCCGCGACGGCTTCGGCAAGCACGCGTTCATAGGCCGCGCGGGCAACGTCGTAGGCCGCGCGGGCAGCCTGCTTGTCGCCTTCTCGAATCGCGGGTTCCTTCATCTTCCAGCACTGCTCGACCGAGTCAACACACCACTGCGCGCTACGGCGGGACGCCCGAATCGGTTTGTCGTCTATCAGAACGAACACGGGGTTCGTATGGCTGCTCGGCAGGATTCGCAACGCGATCCAGCTCGAATGTTCGATCGGCACGTCGAACTCGACGTCGTTCCACTTCCCATCCGCGGCGATCTCCGTTTTGCCCGCGGGATATCCGTTCACGATAACCTCGACCGGGACCGTGCGGGTAGGGCCAATGCGCGCCTTTTCAATGTCCCAATACGGACGGCCCGTCAACCCGTTCTTGGCGATTGCCGCGCCTTCTTCGGTCTGGGTCTCGGGAAGAAAAGCGGCCACCTTCGCGGAGACGGAAACTGTCTTCGCGCGGTTGAGGCGCAATTCGCTGTTCTTCTCGCCCATTTTCGCGTCATTGACCTTGAAGTCGATGATGTGCGACTTGCCGTCGGAGACGTAGTTCGCGCCCTGGCGGATGCGCTCGCACCACTCGTCGAAGTTGAGGTCCTTGTCGAGCGGACAATAACTCCGCCCCATCCCCACGCGCGTATCGAAGATGCAGGGGAAATCGGTCTCGCCGCTGATGCGCGCGCGGTATCCGCAATTGAGCGTGTGGTACCAAATGTTCAGCTCCCACGTAGCGGGCGTGTCGACGGTCGATATGAAATCGCATGCGCCGTGCGCGACGGTGACGATGAATTCGTTCGCGCCGATGCCGTCCATCTTCGGGAGAACGTAGTTCGGCAACTCGCTCGAGGGAGCGATGGGCTCGAGCCCCCAGCCGGAGTGTGAATAGCCGACGACCGCGCCCTGGGATTGTCCCCATTGCAGCACCGGCAGCGTCCAACTCGGCCACTCCTCGATGGTTGTCGTGCCGGGAAAGTCGTCTTCCTTCAATCGCAGGAGGCAGAGGTGGCCGGCATGGCTCGATGGAAATCCGGAGACTTCGACATCGTAGCGGACGAGATTTGTGGGAATCGACACGGCGTTGTCCTTGCCTTCGAAGTTTTCCTTCTGGTGGTACCAGCAAGGCCCCCACGAAAGGACGCACGAGACGTTGAGGTCTTCGCCGAGCCCCTGGCGGAACATGCTCATCGCGTTCACGCCTTCCTCCGGGCTTTCGTAGTGGCTGCACCCCGCGGCGTGTACGTGGTGGTCGCCGCTGTACCATCCGAGTGCGGCCATGTTGATCCATCGTTCGAGTTTGAACCGCTCGGTCTGTTTCTCGTTGTCTGCGCTGACGTTGATGACGCGCGACTGTTCCAAGTATTCGGGACCACGCGACACGGTGACCTCATACTCGCCCGGCGTCAGGTACACGTGCTCGCCGCTGCCGCGATACACCTGCGGCTGAAAGAAGAAATCCGGGTACTCGTCGGTCGCCGCGACGCGTCGGGCCGGCAAGGGATAAATCCCGCGCAGCCGTTTCGCCGGGGTGCCGTTGCTCTCCCAGGGCCGCGTCATGGCCTTCGCGTGGCGGTAGTCCTTCGGGAAATCGGTGCCCGCGTCCGCCGGGACGATTCGCTCGACGTTGTCGCGGATGATGAACGAGGCCATCGTGGGCGAATCGTCTTCGTCGAGCACTTCGAACGTGAGCTCCACCGAGGGATGGCAGTCGAACAAAATGTTAATGCCGCTACGCCCGCCGAGGTCCTCGGTACCTGCGCCGACGGAGAAATTGATGCGGGCCTCGCGCCTGCCCGTGTCGTTCGAATAAATCTGCAGGACTTGGTATTCGAGTTCGAGCCCCGAGAGCGTCGGGTTGAGCGGACGCCCGCGGTAAACGGCGAGTTCCATGAACCGGTTGGACAGTTCGCCGGGGCTGATCAGGTTCTTCTCCTGCGCCCTCGGCTGGCTCGAGGACCGGTGCAGCGCGGGCAACGAACTCGGACTTTGGGCGAGCATTTCGGACCGCACTCCGGCTTCGTTGTGTACCTTGACGAGGTAACTCGTCCAGCCGGATTGACGAAGAACTGGTTCCGCGGGACCGGCCAGCGTCTTGGTCCGCGCCTCGGGGTTCACGTGGAGCATTGCGAGGCAATAAGGGTCGAGAATTTCTTGAATCTCGGCGGCGACTTTTCGCGCCGGTTCGGCATCGGCGAGGGCGCGAATCCGGGCGGCGTCTTCCGCCGGCAACGGGCTGCCGAGATAGTCGAGCGCTTCGACCAACCGCTGGGCCTGGGCGACGAGGGGTTGCACCTCGACGCCCTTCACGGTGTACAAATCCTGCGCGGACGCAGTGAACACGCCGAGCGCTACTACTGTGATTGCGAACGTAACCCCGCTCGCCGCCAGGATTCGACCAAGAACGCCACAAATGTCATCCCTGCGAAAGCAGGGACCTTGGGTTACCTTCTCGCGCCAGATTTTCGCAAGATTTCTACACAATCGACTCTGCGTCCATATCAATTCGCAAATCATCGTTCGTCCCTCCGATGGACTGTTCAAAAGTTCGGGCCGGCCCTCCCTCTGAAGGCCGGCCCGCGACTGACCCGCATTCGCGGCGCAGGCTTACAGGCGCTGCTTCTTGCCCAGCCCTTGCAATTTGACTCCAATAAGCAGGGCCTTCAACGTCGCGAGCGGTCGACCGGAAAAAGCAGTGTCGATTAACTTGCTGAAGAGTTGATACTTTTCTTTGGTGTACGGGTACCAGTTCAATTCGATCATCGGACTGTTCTTGTCGATCATGACTGATTTCACGTTCGAGAACGAGTGGAGACCGTGCGCCCCCTTGTAGCGGCCGAAACCGCTTTCTTTCACACCGCCGAAGGGCAACGCGGCGTTGGCTTGGGTCGCAAGCACGTTGTTGATGGAGCAGTTGCCGGTTTCGAGGCGTCGCGCGACGCGCTCTCCGCGCGCAAGGTCATCGGTCCAAACGCTCGAGTTCAGGCCGTACGGCGAATCGTTCGCGAGCCGGACGGCCTCGTCTTCGTCGCTAAACTTACGAATCGCGAGCACGGGGCCGAAGGTTTCTTCGCGCGCGACGGCCATCGAATCGTCAACGTCGGCGATGACAGTGGGTTGGTACTCCAGGCCCTGGCCGACGCGGTGGCCACCGGAGACAATTCGCGCGCCCTTGGCCTCGGCATCGCGGACCTGTTTATCGACGATATCGACCTGGAAATCGGTGGTCATGCAACCCATGTCGAGGTCGCCGCAATCGCTGGCCGCTTGCCTTTTGGAGGGTGTCGAAACACGCTCTATTTTTTGTTTCAGCGCGTTCAGGAATTGATCGTAGACGCGCTCCTGCACAAACACGCGCTCGACCGCGGTGCAGGTCTGCCCGCTATTGGTCATGCCGCCCCAGATCGCGCCGTTCACGGCCCGGTCGATGTTCACGTCGTCGAACACGATCATCGGGTCCTTGCCGCCGAGTTCGAGCTCGACGGGAATTAAGTACTGTGCGGCCTGCGCCATGACCTGCTTTCCGGCGCGGGTGCTTCCTGTGAAAATAATCTTGTCCGGCCGCTGATCGACAAGCGCGCGGCCCGTGTCCTTGCCGCCGTAGACGACCTGGAGACCGTTCCGGACGAACCCGCTCTTGTCGACGATGTCCTCGAGCAACCCGCGCAGGGGCGTGTACTCGGACGGCTTGGTGATGACAGCGTTTCCGGCCGTGAACGCGCAGATGAACGGGATGATCGTCAGGTGAAACGGATAGTTCCACGGCGTGATCATCAGCACCGTGCCCATCGGTTCGTAATAAATCCGCGACTTCTTTCCGAACAGGAGCACCGGCGTCTTGACCACCTGGTCGGCGAGTACGCGCTCGGCGTTCTTGTCGTAGTAGTCGATCACGTCGAGCACGGCAAATATCTCGGACATGAGAGCGTCCATGCGCGACTTGCCGGTCTCCGAGACGACGCGATCGATGATGTGCTCTTTGTTTTCGAGGACGTAACGCTTTATCTTCACCAATTCATCGAGCCGCTGGCGGACGCTCATGGCGCGGACCGCGCGGCTGGCGGTGTGCGCCGTCTCAAACGCCTCAGTGATCTGTTCCTGCGTAGCGGACGGGACGGTATACAACCAATCACCGGTCCGTGGATCGCGTACCTCGATGGATCCGACGGCCTCGCGCATCGGGGTTTCTCGGACTACGGCGCTCATTGGACTCCTCCTTCTCGCGGCAACATCGGAATGGCCTTATAAATTGGCCCAACAAGTGACTATAACAACCGGTCGGCCCTCCCGCAAGGGCCATATTCTTGCAATTTGACAGCATTCCCGCAGTGGTCTATCCTCTTCCTCAACGCTTTGAAAGCTGAGGAGAACCAGGTATGAGCACGCAATTCACGATGGACCGCCGGTCGTTCATGGCAACTTCCGCGGCAGCCGGCGCGGCGATGGTCGCGGCGGGCACGGCATCGGCCGACGGTGAGGGCTTGATCAACCGCAATATGCGCGCTGATCGCATGTCGTATCGCAAGCTCGGCAAGACGAACTGGAACGCGGGCCGTCTCGTGTTCGGATGCGGCGCTGCGCTCGCAGGCGGTAAAGCAGTGCGTCTACTAGAGCAAGCGTACGAGCAGGGTGTAAACGTGTTCGACGTAGGGTTCGACGACTACTACAAAGGCTCGGAAAAGAACATGGCCGAGTTCCTCAAGAAGCGCGGCCAAGACGTGTTCCTTATTTCGAAGGCCCCGTTGCGGCGCAGCGTAACGAAGGGTGACACGTACGACGTGCAGGCGGCGAAGGAAGACGCTGCGCAATGGCTGCTCGAGTTGGATCGCAGCCTGTCGAACATGCAGGTCGAGAAAGTTGATGCCTACTACCTCATGGCGGTCGGAAACCCGGCGGCTGTGGCGAGCGAAGAAGCCCAGAACGCGTTCGCCAAAGCGAAGAAAGCCGGTAAGGTGGATCACTTCGGCATCAGCACGCATCTACAGGCGGGCAAATGCCTCGAAGCCGCGATAGCTGCGGGCTGCTACAGTCTGGCCATGATCGGCATCACCCCTGGCGGTTGGTACGACTGGGACACAAAGTCGTTGTTGGCGGGCACGCCGAACATGAAGGCCTTGATGCCGCTGTTCGACAAGGCCCGCGCGGCCGGCATCGGTCTGGTCGGCATGAAGGCAGGCCGCTTCATCGCCCCGGGCATCGCGCTCGGCAAGGGTGACGAGACCGCCTTCGATAAGGAATACGACGAGAAATTCATGAAGACCCAGTTGACGGCGTTCCAGCGCTCGTACGCCTTTGTGCTCGCGCACGGCATGGATGTAGTCAACGCGGACATGCAGAACTTCAAGCACTTCGAGGACAATCTGGTGGCGGCACGGGACTCGCACACCTACTTCGCGTAGATCATCCGAAATTCTCGCAAGACCTTCGGGGCGGCTGCGCCATGCGCGCAACCGCCCTTTTTCTGTATCATAGGTCGAACGAAACGAGGAGAATAGGCAATGCACGAACACAAAATTGAACTCGGCCGGCGCGAATTCATGTTGACCTCCGCGGCGGCCATCGTAGCGGCGACGGCAGTCCCGGCGTTCGCCGCGGGCGATGGACTCGACCACCGCAACGAGCGGCCCGACCGCATGACCTATCGAAAACTCGGCCGCACGAACTTCGTAAGTAGCCGCCTCGTGTTTGGGTGCGGCGGCGCGCTCGCGGGCGGCCGGGCCGTCAAATTGCTCGAACAGGCCTTCGAGCAGGGGATCAACTTCTTCGACGTCGGTTCGAACGACTACTACAAGCAATCGGAGAACTACCTCGCGCCGTTCTACAAGGCCCATCGCGACGAGATATTCGTTTCATCGAAGGCCCCCGTGCGAGTCAAGACGCCCGCGCCCGGCGAGAGTCTGACGGCGGAAGACGCGCAATCAGCCGCGAAGCGGTGGACTGACTTGCTCAATCAAAGCTTGAAGGATCTCGACACCGACCACATCGACGCCTACTACATCATGATGATCGACATTCCCGAGATCGTGAAGAGCGAGGAGATGCGAAAGGCCTTCGAGACCGCGAAGGCCGCAGGCAAAGTGGACTGGTTTGGAATCAGCACCCACCGCAACGCGCAGGCCTGTCTCGAGGCGGCAGTCGAGGCCGGCGTCTACGACCTCGCGATGATCGCGATCAACCCCGCCGGATGGTACGACCCCTTCCAGGGCGGCAACGCGAAAGGCACTCAGCCGCTTAACCAGTTGCGCCCAGTCCTGGATCGCGCGAGTCAAGCGGGCATCGGGCTAATCGGCATGAAGGCGGGCCAAGGGCTGGCGTCGGCAAAGGGCGACAACGCGCTGGCCGCGTACGACCAGTTCTATTCCCCCGCGCTGATGCAGGCCGCGCTTACGCCGTTCCAGCGCTCCTACGCGTACGTGCTCGAGAACGGCCTGGATGTAGTCAACGCGGACATGCAGAACTTCAAGCACTTTGAAGAAAATCTGATCGCCGCGCGGACGGCCCACACGTATTCAGCGTAGCAGTTGTCCGCCGCGGCAGATTCCCTGCGGGAATACCCTGAAACCGCGAAAGCACCCCGAACGATTGGGTCCGCACTTCCCCTCCCTTCCCAAGGGAGGAGCCGGGGGTGGGTTGGATGCGCTGGATTTGCGAGACAGTCCAGCCAAACGTGGAGTATCCGCTCGGGTCGACCGTATGAGACGATTTCTACTCGACACCAAGGCGGCCGTAGTCGACCGTCGCATGGCTGCCGTCCTCGAAATGCCGCGCAAGAATGAACAGATAGTCGCTCAACCGGTTCACAAGCGCCAACACATGCTCGCATTTAAATCCGGGCATGGCTTCCTTTAGGCGCACCACGCTTCGCTCCAGCCGTCGCGTGTCCGTGCAGGCGAGGTCGACATGTGCCGCAAGGGTATTCGACGCCGCGGCAATAAACTGGCGCGGCAGCCGCGTCCTCTCTTCGATCGCGAATTGGGCCGATTCGAGTTGTTCAATGTGTTCTGGGCCGACGTCGAGTTTCCGGTATTCGGGGTGCTTGTTTTCCGGGTCATTGCATTGCGCGCCCGCCAAGAAACAGACATGCAAAATCCAGTACAAGGATTCGCCGATTTGGTTCGCGTCCTCCCGTCCCGATTCGAGGACAAGTAATCGGCACAGCGCGAGCCGCGCGCGCAATGAATCCACGTCGCCGCTGCACTCAAAAATTGGGTGCGACTTCGGAAGCCGATCGCCGCCGAGCGTTCGGCTCGTGCCGTCATCGCCGTTCTTCGTGGTGACTTGGGATCGCATCGATGGGCTAACGGATGGTGACCGCGACGGGGCAATGGTCCGCGCCGTGTACCTCGCTGTGGATTTTGGCCCCGCCGATTCGATCCATGAAGTCGCGGTTCACACAGTGATAATCAATGCGCCAGCCGACATTGTTCGCGCGCGCGTTCGACCGGTACGACCACCAACTGTAATGGCCCGGCTCCGGATGGAAATGCCGAAACGTGTCCACGTAGCCCGCCTTGAGGAACTTCGTCATCTCCGCGCGTTCCTCCGGCAAGAACCCTGGGCTCTCCACGTTTTCCTTCGGACGCGCGAGATCGATCTCCGTGTGCGCGATGTTGTAGTCACCGCACAGCACGATGTTCTTGCCCTCCTTAACGAGTCGATTGCACAGCTTCCGCATCGCCTGGCAAAAACCGATCTTGTACTCGATCCGCTTGCGCTCGGGTTGGCTGTTGGGGAAGTACGCGTTGATCAACGTGAAGTCTTTGAACTCGAGGACCTGTACCCGCCCCTCGTCGTCGAATTCTTTCTTTCCCGTCCCCGACACCGAAAGCGGTTCGAGCTTCGTGAACGTCGCGGTCCCTGCGTAGCCCTTCTTCTTCGCAGGGTTCCAAAACGCCGCGTACCCTTTCGGCGCGCGCTCGGCTTCGGGAATCTGTTCCGGCGCCGCCTTGATCTCTTGCAAGCAAAGAATGTCCGGCTTGGCCTTGTCGAACCAATCCGTAAAGCCGTTCCGAAGCACGGCCCGATAACCATTCACATTCCAGGAAACCACGTTCAGCGGCATGCGATACATATTCCTTGTGCGTTGAGACGCGCCACAGTAACGCCGAGGCCGCTGTTTTCGCAATTCCGTTGCACGCGCCCATACCTGCTGGCATGATCAGCGCATGTTCCTTCCCATATTTCCGCTCGAACTTGTCGTCTTCCCCGGCGACAATGTCCCGCTCCACATCTTCGAGCCGCGATACAAACAGCTCATTGGCGAGTGCCGGGACAGAGGCATCACGTTCGGTATCCCGCCCCTCGTCCAAGGCCACTTGGCGAAATTCGGCACGGAATTGGAACTCGCCACGATCTTGAACACGTACGACTCGGGCGAATTGGACATCATCGTCCGCGGCTTGACCCCGTTTCGCATCGATAGCTATCTGCCCGAAGTCCCCGGGAAGTTGTACTCCGGCGCGAACGTCGAGCGAATCGACACGTCGAACAACGCGGACGAAGCCCTCGAGTCGCGCGTTCGCGAACTCGTCCAACGCCTTCAGGAAGTCGTTGCGAGCAACGTTACCGTGCCGGAGAAACTCACGCGGCCTCTCTCCTACGAGGCCGCCCAAATCACCGGCCTCAGTTTGGTGCAAAAGCTCCAAATGCTCTCGCTGCAAAACGAGAACGAGCGGCTCGATATGTTGCGCGAGCATCTCGAGAGGACGATACCGAAGATCGAAGCGGCGCGTACGTCTCATCGCCGGGCCGGATCGAACGGCCACGCCAAAGGATTCCCCAAGGAGTAAGTCCGCCTCGAAAGTTCGGGCCGCCTTCCCTTAAACCCAGCGCGTGTGGGACAGCCGCCCTCGGCTGTCGGCCCTAGCCCCGTCGAAGTTCCTCGCTCTCGCGCAAGTTTGTTATCCTTCGTCAGCGTGGGAGGCGGGAATCGCGATGGCACCCGGCAGTCCGTGAGCTACTCAATCGCCGCGTCGGTGCGGAAAGAAGCCGAACGACTTTTCGCCGCCGACCAAGTAGCCGCCGTGCTCACCGCCCTCGAATCAACCGCGCTGCCGCTCATGTCTGACAATCCGGAGAGGATTCATCTCGCCATTTTGTTGCTTTCAAACGGTGACTGGCGCCGCTTCGACCGCGAGGTGCGCGAGGCGGCGAAGGACTGGCGCGATACCTTGTGCGCCGCCGGCTTGCAAAATGCCGATTGGCGTTCCGTGCTCTGGCGCCGCGGCATCGATGTCGAGTCGTGAGCGCGGCGCACTATTGCCCAATCGCAGCAAACCAAACCTTGAAAGTTCAATCAATATCGTGACGAAGAAACTCCGAGTCGAACCGCGTGTGCTCAAGGGTTTTCAAGACCTTTTGCCGGAAGACCTCATTCATCGCAAAGCGATCATTGCGACGATCGAGACCATCTTTCAGAAGTACGGGTTCGCGCCGCTGGACACGCCCGCGCTGGAGCATCTCGACGTCCTCCTCGGCGCAGGCGGTGAGGAAACTAACAAGGAATTGTTTCGCCTCGAAAGCCCGGAGAGCGATCCCATCGCCCTTCGGTTCGATCTCACCGTCCCCTTCGCGCGCCTATTGGCGCAATATCCCGACAAACTCAAACCCCCCTTCCGCCGCTATGCGATAGGCCCGGTATGGCGCGCGGACAAGCCGGGGCCCGGCCGCTTTCGGCAGTTCACGCAGTTCGATATCGACGCCGCGGGATCCGCCTCGGTCGCGGTGGACGCGGAAATCGTTGCGATCATGACCGAGGTGATGTCGAAGGCCGGGGCGACGAGTTTTCAGGCCGTCGTCAACAACCGAAAATTGATCGACGCGCTGCTGACCAGCAGCGGAATTTCCGACGAAGCCAAACAAAAGCACGTGCTCCGCGTCATCGATAAGCTACAAAAGGTCGGCGTCGAAAACGTGCGCCGAGAACTCGGCGACGGGCGCATCGACGAATCCGGCGATCCGATTCCCGGCGTGAAGTTGGATACGGACGCCATCGAGAAAATATTGGCGTTCGTGGCCATATCGGGAAGTACCCGGTCGAGCGTGATCGAGGCGTGCCGCGCAACGCTGCCCGATACGGAACTCACCCGCAGCGCGCTCGCCGAGATGACCGAAATGGCCGAGGCGCTCGAGGCGCTCGAGGTCGCGGAGCAGCACGCGCGCTTCGATCCAGGCCTCGCGCGCGGTCTCGACTATTACACCGGGCCGGTGTTCGAGATGATCATTCCCGATGCGCCGCAGTTCGGTTCCGTGATGGGCGGCGGCCGCTACAACCAACTCGTGGAACGCTTCCTCGACAGACCCATCCCCTGCACCGGTATGTCCGTCGGCTTGGATCGCCTGATTGCAGCGTTGATGCATCTCGGCGCAATCGAACCCTCGAAGACGACCGTCCAGGCGCTCATCGTCAGCCTTGGCAAGGTCCCCCCTGCCGAGGTCCTTCGCGTGGACGCCGAGCTTCGCGCGGCTGGAATCCGGACCGAGCCGTACTTCGGAAAGAAGGCGCGCATGGGAGACCAGCTTTCGCACGCCGATCACTACGGGATTCCCGTCGCGGTAATCCTCGGCGAAGAGGAACTCGCGCGCGGCGAGGTGTCGATCAAAGACCTTCGCGCGGGCAAAGAGATTCGGGCGGACATCGAAGATCGCGAAGAATATAGAAAGGCGGGAAAGACTTCCCAAGTGACCGTGCCGAGGGAGCAGATGGCGTCGCACGTGAAATCGCTGCTGGGAGCAGGGACCTTGTCTTGAGCTTTCGGCTCGAGACGAAACGTTTCACGGCGGCGCACACTCGTCACGTTAGGCGCCACCTGATGTCCTTCCCGCCTTAGGGAGGGCCGATTCAACTGTCTACCCCGCGGACGTCCGGCATCCCTGCCGGACGCCCGCGGCTCTCGGCCACTTCGGGCCCGGCTTCCGCCGGATCCGCCCCCAAAACTCGCGCTAAATCAAGGCGAAGCGGTTCTGCATCATTTCGACGATGTCGCGGTGCCCCAGCATTCGCGCGATCCCTTTCGGCGTCACACCGCCGGCGCAATAGTCGCGCGCATCGATGTCCGCATAGTGTCTCAGCAACAACTCGGCGATCTCGGCGTTGCCCGTCATCGACGCCCAATGGAGCGCCGTCATTCCAAGCGCGTCGGCCGTGTTCACGCTCGCGCCGTTCTCGAGGAGCGCTTCCGCCGCTTCGGGGTTGCCCAACCGGACTGCCTTGTGGAGAGGAGTTTCGCCTTGGGCGTCAAGTTCGTCCGGGTCGAAACCTTCGTTGATGAGTTCGACGATGACATCGGCGTATCCCCAGCAAGCCGCGCGGTGCAACGTGGGCAACTCGCGGAAATTCGCCGGCTGGTCTTCCATATCGCGGACCAACATCATCGTTATGAATTCCGAGCGCCCGGTCTTGGAGGCGCGCATCAACGGCGTCAACCCCACCGCATCCGTCTCATTCAACCAGTCGCGTTTCATTGTCCTGTCCTCCATTGGCCGCCCTGCGCGGGTTGCCTGCGTTATACGCTGGAACTAAAGCAGACGCTGTGCCAATCCGATCTGGACCGTCTTTTTCACGGCCTAACTCCAATAAAAACACACAGTTAGGCCTCGTTGTATCCTCGGGTCTATCGGGCCGACACGAGGCCACCCGACGATAGATTGACGAATTGACAAAGTTTGGTCGCCCGTTTGCCGAAATAATGGGGAGTGGATTCGATTCGCATCCAAGGTCGTTCAGAAGGACTTAAGAGGACCAGTTGGGAATGCGTCGCATAGATGGCCCTCGCCGGATCGACCCCGAGAGCGTAATCTCCGGTGTATATTCGAGAATATCGAGACTTTCGTAAGATATGCCTTTTTCCAATTTACTATTGACACAAATGATTATCCGGCAATACAATACATCAGATTCTAAACAACCCATTTTCGCAACCTGTGGCGTATCTAGCGCTACGTCGCAAGCCGTGTCATTCCAACTGGCGCTATTGACGGCTCCGTCCGAGACGCTGGCACGAGTCGGCCACGCGAGCGCAGCCACGCATGGAGGCATCGGCTCTCTCGGGGGAGTTGGACGGAAAAACCGGTGACGAACCAAAACGACGATACCCAGGCGGCAGTCCGCGCCTTCGGCCTGCGCGAGCAACCCTTCGCCCCCACCGCCGATCCTACTTATTTCTATGGGACCGGAGACCATCGTTCCTGTCTCGTCCGGCTCTGGAACAGCATCGACGAGCGGCACGGCATCGCCGTCGTACTCGGTAACTACGGGACCGGCAAGACCACCCTCCTGCGCAAACTTATAACCGGTATGATGGCCGCGCCGGATCGGTACACCTTTGCCGTAGTCGGTTCTCCGATTCCGTCATGGACGACCTTCGCCCTCCTCGAGGCAATCGTCAGGCAATTCGGATTGTCGCCCGCCTCCCGAAGCTTTACCGCGCATTTGGAAGCCTTGAACGGCTACCTTCTCGAGAACCGTTCCAAAATTACAACACTGATCATCGACGACGCCCAGAACCTAAACAAGCGCGGCCAGATAGAACTGTTGCGCCTCGCCCAGAACCTCGAGACCCCTCAACACAAGCTCCTCAATCTCGTATGTTTCGCCCAAATGGAGTGGACGCGGATCCTGCAGGCCGCGCCCAATTTCGAACAGAGGATAAACCTCACGTTCATGCTCGATAAGCTCGGAGAACAGGAAGTACGGGAGTTCATCAAGTTTCGGTTGACCCGTGCCGGCGCGCGGCCCGGAAGCGGTCCGGCGTTCAGCGATAGCGCCGTCGCGATGATTCACGCATATTCGGACGGTAACCCTCGCATCATCGTAACGCTCTGCAGAAACGCACTGTTGCTGGCCGCGCAAACAAAGTCCGCGTTGATTGGCCATGACATAGTGCTCCATACGATCGAACGGACCACCATACCTGATCCGATTCGGCGCCAACGCGCCATCGCCGCCGCTGTCCCCCAAGGCCAATCGGTCGTCGTGCGCGAGGCGATCGCCGCGGCCACTGCACCGCGCGCCGTCTTCCCGGCCGCGGCCACGCCCCGGCCCAAAGACATTGTTATTCCCTCTTCCCGCGTGACTCGGCGCCACGAGCGAGCGAATGATCTGCTAACGCGCGCCGCGAACAATGACTAGGTTCGGCCGAGGATGAGACAATCATGGAGCGGCGCATACGAGAACTCGCTCAAATCTCGTTGCGCACTGCGGACACCGTGATGGTGGAATCCAAAGACGAAATGAATCTGGAGGAGCGCTCAGTTCTTGACGCCCAGATCGGGGACCTCGAGGCGATCCTGCTCGACGACGCCCGACTCGATCCGCGGATGAGTAACGGCGCGGCAGCCGATTCTTCGCTTGATGACATGCTATTCATCCGCATGTCGGGACTCGCGCCCCCCGTGTCCCGAGGCGCTCGGGCCGAGGCCGAGAGCTTCGACGCAGACGCGCCGCTTAGCTTCTACGAAAAGGGCGTCGAGGATGTAGACGACGAAGCGGTCCCCCATACGAATAAAGACGGCGTCGATCCGGCCGACGGCGTGATCGCATACTTTCCGAGGCCCGCGAATAGTCTACGCTTGGAACCGGCGGCCGTCACGAACTTGAAGGAAATCATCGCCGACCTGACTCTAGGGTCGGCAAGCGGGGTCGATGAACACGATCCGGATGAACTCGATGCCCATGGACTTGACGACGAACGCGATGCAGTGGATGAATACCCCACGCCCTACGAGGAGCCAATCGGCAACAGCGCGGATGCGCTGTACGAAGAAACGCCTGCTGGATTGGTGACGCCCTACGATGACCTGGCCGACTTTTCAATCGGGGTGGCAAGCGACGTCGCCCCGGCCGGCTTGGAAAACCCGTTCGACCCCGGCTATGAAACTGGAGCGTTTGTTGCGCGCTCGACGGACCGCGAAGACCACGACCCTCCCCGAAAAACAGCGGACGTTCCGGCGGCGCAGCCAATTCAAGCCACCGCGCCCATGCCGAGTGACGACCTCGACGCAGACGACCTCTATCCCGATTCAGAGACGCTTGAACGGCACATCGAAGAGAACGCACCGGGCCTTTGGGAATATCCTCCACGCGGCGAGCATTGGGACGATCCCCTCGAGACTAGCGCCGAAACAGCCGCGAGGCAGCGTCGCCGCCGTGGCGTGCGTGAGCACGGCTGGCGCGCCAACTTGCGCGGCGCGAGAATACTTGTCGTAAACCTGCTCATTGGCGCCGCGATCATCGCGGCGCTCGTACTGGCCATCCGAACGTACCAGACCTCCACCGCGACCCCCGGCGAGGCCTACGCGGTTGCAGAGCGAAACCTTCGATCGGGGCGCTACACCTCCGCGTCCGCTGCGTTCGATGATTTCGCCGCCCGCTATCCCGACGATCCCAAAGCGTCTCAGGCCCAGTTCATGGCCGCCAACGCCTTGTTCAGTGTTCCCGAGACGCCGAAGGAAACCGCCCAACCCGCGTACGCGGCCTCCCTCGAACTGTTTGATAAATTTCTCGCCAAAAACCAACACCATCCGAAAGCCCCTCGCGCGGAATCCCTGCGCGCTATCCTGTTTTTCCGTCTTGGCCGTTTCGACGAAGCAGTGCACTTGCTGCAAAACCCCGATCGAATTTCGGCGGACCCCGAAGCGAAACTTCCCTCGTTGAGAACTCTCGCCCGCTCCTACGCCGCCCTCGGGAGAATCGAAGAAGCCGCGTCAACCTATCTGCGCGCGGCATTGATCGAGAGCAATCCCTCCCCAGACGAGGACTACCTCGAACTCGCCGAACTCTATCGGTCCCTCGCCGACCGCCAACCCGGCGAAGACCTACGTCGTCGCTACGACGAACTCATGAAACGGCAGTGGCAATTTGCCGCGCGCGTACCAGGGCTGCCCCCGGCCCGCGAACGCACGATAAGGCGCCTTCTCGAGGGCGATTCCGCGGCGCAAGATACCGCCCACCCCGGCCAGACGAAGGCCGAAACGCCATTGGGCCATGATGAAAACGCTGGCGTAGCTCAGCCAATTGAAACTCAATCCGAGCCTGAACTCCCGGGAGACACCCATGAGAAGCCTTAGAGGGCTGGCCGTACTTTTCGCGGCCGCCGCAATCTGGGCGCAAGCGCCCGCGCCGGACGACAGAATAAGTCCCGGCGACCTCGTCTATCTCGAAGTCTACCGCGTTCCTGAGATGACCTCCTCCTTCCAAGTGAACGCAAGCGGGCAGATTGATCTGCCGTATGTAAATCCCGTCAAAGTCGCCGGCATGACCGAGACGGAAGCGGCCGCGGCCGTTTCAGAGGCCTTGCGCTCGATTCTCCGCAGCCCCCGGGTCACCGTGTCGCGTAGCGGAGTGCGAATGAGCGAAACGATCGGCCGCACGCCCGAAATGAAAATGGAACTCATCCCCTTGCAGAACGCCAGTGCGGGGTCCTTGAGCAAGGTACTCCAAGGAATGTCGTCCGTCGGCGGGACCATCAGTTCCGACCCCGACACCAATACCCTCATCGTGACGGACACGCCCGACGCGATCGTGAACATCACGAACGCGGTTATGCGGCTTGACCAGATGCAGAGCCAACTCACCCAAGTGCGCATCGAGGCCAAGATAGCCGAGGTCCGCGTCGGCGCGCTAAAGGAACTCGGCATACGCTGGTGGGCCAAGGGCAAAGAAGGCGTCGCCGGCTTCTACCCATTGCCCGCGCAAGACCCATCGCTCAACGCGGCGCGCGGCGGAATATCACCCTTCTCCGGCGAACAGATTGGCGGCGGCGGGAACTCCGGCAGTTCGGGTGGTAACAGCTCGGCCGGCCGTTCCTTCGTCGACCAACCCTTCGATCGCCGCCTCAACGTGCCCGTCCAAGTTCCCCTTCCGGGCCAAAGTTTCTTTGGCTTCGCCAACGCAAAGATCGACATCGGCGCAATGCTCGACGCCCTCGTGCAGGACAACAACGCCGAGCTCTTGGCCAATCCCATGACCCTGACCGTCAATCACAAAACCGCTTCGATTCGAATGACCGACGAGTTTCCCTACACCGAGTTCGGCACCGAGATCACCGGCGCAACCAATTTCTCCACGAAGTTCATGGACCTCGGTATCGTCCTCGACGTGACCCCCCACGTGTACCGAGACACCGTCGGCGCCTACGTCAAGCTCGAGGTCCGGCCCGAAGTCTCGTTTCCCATCGGTTCAAGCAACGGCGTACCAATTCGATCCGTGCGCCGATCCGAGACCGTCGCCAACGTGCGCGACGGCCAGACCTTGGTCATCGGCGGAATTATGAGAGAAGATGAACGAATCCTCGAATCGAAGGTCCCCGGCCTCGGTAAGATCCCGCTGTTCGGAAATCTGTTCAAGCACAAAGAGAACACGAAAATTCGCACGGAGCTCATGATTTTCGTCACGCCCTCCGTCCACGACCGCCCGGAAGAAATTACGTGGGACAAAATGATCGACGTGTCGGACAAGTTGCGCGAGCAGGACCTAATCCCCCTTGCCGAAATTCGCGGAGAGAAGCGCAAGGACTAACCGATGTCGATCCAGGAATTCCCAATTCTCGAAGGCGGCGGGCGGCGGCAGGACAACCAGTTCCGTTTCCTCCTCGACATCGTCCTCTCGCACTGGCTTAGTATCGCCGTATGCACCGCGACCGCCGCCATTATCGGCTTCGGCGCAGGATGGTATCTCCAAGATGAGAGCTACGAGTATCGCGCGCATGCGACCCTCGTCGTCCGCCCTTCCCTCTACGACAATGCGCTGCTCCAGGGACTGAGTTCGGCCCCCTCGCGGCCCTTGACCCCGAAGGCCATCAAGGACCAAACCAGCGTCCAAGGCCTGGCGGACGACATCGCCAGGGCACTCGTGCAGGAAGACATCGCGAACGGCGGGCAAGACGCCGGCTTGACCTCCCAGCCCGAGCTCGCCGCCCGCGCGGAAAAGATCGCCGGCCAGGTCGAGCTCATCGACATGAACGAATCCGCGCAATTGCGGGTCCAAATGAAGGCCGCCACAAGCGCCGAGGCGCAGCGGCTGACGGACTTGGCCGTCCGCATTCTCATCGCCCAATCCAAAAACAACGTGCTGAGCGAACAGCGCGAACTTCATGACGGCGTTCAACGCGAACTCGACAAGCTTCTCGCCGATCTCCAAGAGGCCGAATCCCGCCAATGGCAGTATCGCGAAGAAACCGGATTTCAAACCCACGGCCAAGTCTGGGCCGATATCGAGGAAAAAAATAAAGAGTTGCGTGAAATCCAGTTGCGCCGCCCCGAACTCCAGGCCCGGATCGAGGAAATGGAAGTCGCATTGGCGCGCAACGAACAAGAACTTCCTCAAACGCTGGTAACGATTTCCGAAAACGCGGTCGGAAGTCTCAAAGACGACCTCGACGACTTGATCAAGGAAAAGGCCGAACTGCTTGTCGATTGGACCCCCGGCTCGCCTCCCATCGTCGACATCGAAGAACTGATCTTAGCAAAGCGCGACGCGATAATGCGTTCGATTGACGAGTTGGGCGCGGGCAGCGGGGAAGGCGGCGGAAGTTGGGAAGAACGAAAGGGCCTGTACGCGAAGAAAGCCGAATTCGAATTCGAATTGGCCGACGTCGATATCCGTGAGGCCACGTTGAACAGACTCATCGATGATTTCAAGAACCAACTTCCCGTTCTTGCGGACAAGCGCTTCGAGTACGACAGACTCGAACAAGAGACCGAGAACATCCGGCATCAAGTCTCGCTCATGATCGAGAAAGAGTTCGAACTCAAGATGGCGCAAAGCCGTGCGGGCGGCGGCCTCGAGCGCCGCGACTCCGTCGTGGCGGACCGTGTCGCCTTCGGCGGCGGGGGACTGTCCATCGCCACGACCACCGGAATCGGCGCGATAATCGGGTTCCTGGCAGCGTTTTCATGGGCCATGATGCGCGAGGTCAACGACACCTCGATTCGCACCCTGCAAGACGCCACGGACGCCCTCGGGCTGGAAATCCTCGGGACCATCCCTCGCATGAAGTTCGCCTCCAGCCGCCGCAGCCGCCGGCGTCGCCGAGGGGCCTATATCGTCGCGACCGACGAGGCGGAAATCGACGCCTGCATCGTTACGCGCCACGATCCGAAATCGCCTATTTCCGAGGCCTACCGCTCGCTGAGAACAAATTTTCAATTCGCGACTATTCAAGAAAAACCAAGGACCGTTATGGTCACCAGCGCCGTCCCCGGCGAAGGCAAGACCACGACCGCCGTAAACTTCGCCGTGACCATGGCTGACCAGGGTCTGCGCGTGTTGGTCGTTGATACCGACCTCCGCCGCCCCTGGGTCCACCGTGTGCTCAAGATGCAGCGAGGCGCAGGTCTCGCGGACGTGTTGCGCGGTGACGCGGAAATGAATGACGTAATCCGGCCGTCGCAGGTCAAGAACCTATGGATGATATCGAGCGGCCACGTCCCCGCGAATCCATCCGAGCTTATGGGGTCCGAACGCATGCGGCAGATCGTCGACAGGCTCGGGAAAATGTTCGATCTCGTCGTTTGCGACGCGCCCTCGCTGCACGTAGTCACCGACCCCGTACTCCTCGCGACCCACATCGACACCGTCCTCCTCGTGCTCGCCGTCGGCCGCACGCGTCGCGACACCATCGTGCGCGCCAAAAAGTTTCTCGAGGCCGCGAACCCGCACATCGCCGGTGTGGTGCTAAACGGACTCGAAGCCTCGCGGCGTCATTACTACTACTATTATTACTACTACCAAGACGAAAAGGCCTCGGCCTAGGCCGCCGGCATTTCGGGAGTAGCGCCTCGTGGCGTTTCGCTTTGGTTCGGAACGAAGCATTGGCCGCGGCGAAGTCGCGGAAAGCCAAATCGAGGCGCCGTTTTTCGCCGCCTTCATGACGCTTTGCGCGGTCGGCCTATTCATTTTTCACGTCAACGTCGGCGTTCCCGCCTACACCTTCGCGCTCGCGGCCAGCATGGTCGTGTTCGGCGTCACCGTAATTCGCGTCGAATACGGCATTGTCATTTTGGTCCTCGCCATGCTCCTCTCCCCCGAAATTCAGGCGGGCGCGGTCGGCGCGCACAACGAACGCACGGTGAACCTCCGCTACGACGACGTTCTCATCATCGTGATATTCCTCGGCGTACTCGCGAAGCTCGCCTACGAAGGCCGTTTCACGCTTTGGCAACCGAATCCGATCAACGCCGGAATCGCGGCGTATTTCAGTGTGTGCCTGATCAGTTCGTTGAAGGCCCTTTACATTAGCGTCGCCGCATGGGACCCGTCCGTGGCCTTCTTCGAGATGCTCAAAATGGCCGAGTTCTACATGGTCTTCTTTATGGTCACGCTCGCCGTCAACAACCTTGGAGAAGTCCGCCGGCATCTCAAGGTGTTCTTCACCGTGTCGTTCATCGTGTGCGCGTACGCGATTTCAACGATCCGCACGCTCGATCGCGTCAGTGCCCCATTCGACTCAGGCGGCACCGAGCCCAACACCTTGGGCGGATACCTCATTGTAATTATTTGCACTACCGTCGGCCTGGGCTTATACGCGCCCAAGAAACGATGGAGGTACGGCTACTTCGCGTTCGCGGGCCTGGCATTCGTGCCGTTCATCATGACGCTCTCGCGCGCCTCATATCTGGCGCTGATCGCCTCGATGGCCGCCATAGCCGTCATGGGCCGCCGATGGTCCGTGATCGTGCTCGTGGCCGCGGTCCTTCTCGCCTCCCCGATGATCATGCCCAAGGAAGTCCAGGATCGCGTACTCCTTACGCTCGAGCCGCCAAGCGGACAGGAAATTGTCGTGGCCGGCCGCGAAACCAACGTGCACGTCGATACCTCCACCTACGAACGCATCTACGTTTGGCAAAAGGTGCGGTTCAATCTCGGCGTCTGGCCTTGGCTCGGAGGAGGCGTCTCGTGGGAGACCGTCGTAGACAGCCAATACGCCCGCGTGCTCATAGAAACCGGAGTTCTCGGGATGGCCGCGTTCGCGTTTCTCTTCTACAGGATTTTACGCACCATGCGCGAAGCGCATCGATGGTCGCAGGATTGGGTCGCAAAGGGCCTCTCGTTGGGCGTTTCCGCCGCGTTCGTGGGTCTCATCGTTCACGGTCTCGGCACGATCACCTTTCTCATCGTCCGCATCATGGAACCGTTTTGGTTTCTCGCCGCCCTCGCCGTTGTCGCCCGTCAAGTCGCGCTTGCGGACCATGAACGGCGCATCATCGAGTACAGGCGAGCGAACGCGACAACTTCCCCGGCCCCCCAGCCCGCCCAGGCACAACCCGCGCACGCGTAACGCCGCATGTCACTATCTCCCGCACGCGCTCAATCGCTGATTGCATCGTTCAAAGACTATCGCATCGCGGTCATCGGCGATGTGATGCTCGACCGCTACATCTGGGGCAGCGCGTCGCGCATTTCCCAAGAGGCCCCCGTCCCTGTGGTCGCCGTCGATCGCGAGACCTCCGCGCCCGGCGGCGCCGCGAACGTCATGCACAATCTCGCTGCCCTCGGCGCTCGCGCGCTCGCCTTCGGCGTCGTCGGCGCGGACCTCGCAGGCGCAACGTTGACTGATGAATTGGCCGCCCTGGGCGTGGACACGGGGGGAATCGTTGTCGAAGAATCGCGGCCCACAACGCAAAAGACGCGCCTCATTGCCGCAGGTCAACAGGTCGCTAGAATTGATCGGGAAGTCTCGACCGACATCGCGGATGCGTCGCGGGATCGTCTGCTGGATGCAATGCGTTCGGCTATCTCGAGCGAAGGTGTATCGGCAATTATCGTCGAGGACTATGCCAAGGGTGTTGTCACGGCAGACATGCTCGACGCGATCGTGGCGCGCGGACGTAGCGCCAACACGCCGGTCGCCCTCGATCCGCATCCAGCGCACCACTACGCGGTGAACGGCCTGACCCTCATGACCCCGAACCGGGCCGAAGCGCTCGCCCTCGCGGGTATCTACGACCGCGGACGCGCCGCCGCGCCGGCCGAGGATGTGCCGCTACTCGAGGCCGTCGCCCGAATTCGAGAGGCCTGGCAGCCGAAACAACTTCTGGTGACCCTCGGCGCGCACGGAATGGCCTTGTTCCTAGATGACGGCGCGATGCACCACGTACCCACTCGAGCGCGCGAGGTGTTCGACGTTTCAGGCGCGGGCGACACCGTCATCGCCACTTTTACGCTCGCCTTGTGCGCGGGCGCGTCTCCGGAAGAAGCGTGCGAACTCTCAAACCGGGCCGCGGGCGTCGTCGTCGGAAAAGTCGGCACGGCCCCGATTCACGCTGTGGAATTGTTGGACGCCTTTGCGTCATGAATTGCGACGACACTCCGGTCGCCCTGGGCCCACGGCACTCCGTTCGCCCTGAGCCTGTCGAAGGGCGCTATCCCATGAACCGCGCAGTGTTTTTCGATCGCGACGGCACACTGATCGTCGACAAGGGATATCTCGCGGATCCGGACGGCGTCGAGTTGTTGCCCGGCGCAGCCGAGGCGGTCGAGTTTTTTGTAAAGGCGAGATACGTCCCAATCATCGTCACGAACCAGTCCGGCATTGGCCGCGGATACTACGCCGCCGCGAAGGTCGAGGCGGTCAACGCCAGGACCATTGAGTTGTTCGCGGCGCGCGGAGTCTCAATCTCTCACGTCTACTACTGCCCTCACGCCCCAGACGACGGCTGCGAATGCCGCAAACCCGCCCCTGGAATGCTCCTGCGTGCCGCCGCCGAGTTGGGGCTGGACATCGAGCGCTCCATCATGATTGGCGACAAACCGTCCGACATCGAAGCAGGCCGCGCTGCGGGCTGCGGCATCAACGTCCTGCTCGGCGATGCGCCGGCACGTGCCGGAGTACACACGGCGCCAAGCGTTCTCCATGCGGCGGAAATTTTCGCGCGCCCGCCTGGCTGTTGACCGGCGTCAGCGCTGGGCCGTAACCAACGCCGCCTCCCACTCGGGGCGCAATCGCGCCTGGATTTCCCACGCGTCCAAAATCACCAACGCCGCCATGTGCTCGATGACCGGCACAGCGCGCGGGACGATACACGGGTCGTGCCGTCCCCCGACGCTGACCGTCTCATTCGCGCCGTCGAGATTGACCGTCGGCTGTTCTTTGGCGATGGAGGCCGTAGGCTTGACGGCGACGCGCAACGAGATCGTCTGGCCCGTCGAAATCCCGCCCGTGATCCCGCCCGCATTGTTCGACAAGAATCCGCTTTCGGACATAGCGTCGTTCGATTCGCTGCCCTGAAGTCTTGTCAGTTCGAAGCCGCGCCCGATTTCGACGCCCTTGATCGCGCCAATGGTCATGATCGCGTAGGTCAACCGCGCGTCCAGTTTCGCAAACACGGGATCGCCGAGGCCGGGCGGGACGCCGAGGACGTCGAGTTGGATGATTCCCCCGACCGAATCGCGGTTCTTGCGCGCCTGCAAAATCGCTTCCTCCATCCTCACGGCTGCAACCGGATCGGCACAGCGCACGGGGTTCGATTCGATTGAGTTGTAGTCGCAAGTTACAGCCCTAATCCCCGCAACTTCAAGGGCATGGGCCCGAAACGTTACCCCGCGCTGCCGCAGAATCTCCATCGCGACCGCCCCCGCCGCCACCCGCGTCGCCGTCTCGCGCCCGGACGAGCGCCCGCCGCCGCGGTGATCGCGCCAGCCGTACTTCCGGTAAAACGTATAGTCGGCGTGGCCGGGCCGGAACAGGTGCTTAATCTCGTCGTACTTTTTCGAGTCCTGGTCCTGGTTGTAAACGATGAGCGCGATAGGCGCGCCGGTTGTTAAACCTTCGAATACTCCGGAAACGATGTGGACTTCGTCGGGCTCCTTCCGCTGCGTCGTGACCTTACTTTGGCCGGGCTTGCGGCGGTCCATTTCTTTTTGAATGAGCGCCTCGGACATCTCGAATCCGGGCCGTATACCCTCGACGATGCATCCGATCGCCTTGCCGTGGCTCTCGCCGAAGGTAGTCACGCGGACGATATCGCCGAACGTGTTTGCCGTCCGCACGCGAATCGCCAGTTCATGTTCGATGGCGTCCACCGCGCGCTCGGCCACGGTTTCCGGCGTCGGGCCTCCCGTATCAAGCACCGCATCGGCGAACGGGCGCATCACTTCATCGCGAAACGCGACCTCCTTGGAGAACTTTCGTTCGCCGTCGGACTGATCAAACTTCGGTGGCGTACCGTTCGCCGTGGCCCTGCCCCACAACGTCGCCGCGTCGGCAATGAGGTAGATCAATAAGGCGTTGCCACGAAGCGATCTCCGCGATTCGGGATCCATGAACACGCCGCCGCCCGTGATGACGACGTGCCAATCGCGCCCCGCCGCTTGCGCCACGGCCCTGCGTTCCCAATCGCGGAACGTCTTCTCGCCGTGCTCGCGGAAAATCTCGCGATACGTCCTCTTCGCGCCCGTCTCAGCGGCGTACAGTTCCTCGATCAAGTGGTCCGTCTCGACGCATGGCAACCCCAACCGCTCGGCCAACAACGCGCCAACGGTTGATTTGCCCGAACCCTTCGGGCCAAAAAGAACAATATTCACGCAGGAATTCCTATGAGAACCGCGCCCAATTGACGCGAAGATCCATACTTACGGCGAAACGGCGACCCTATTCTAACAATTCGCCGCCCAACCCTTCGCGCACTACTTCAGTTGGTAGTCCTTGAATCGTTCGCGTAGCGCGGTCTTCTTGAACTTTCCGACTGACGTCTTCGGCACCTCGTCGATGAACTCGAACGCGTCCGGAATCCAGAACTTGGCGACTTTGTCCGCGAGATATTCGCGCAACTCATCGGCGGTCAGGGTCTCGCCCGGTTTCTTGACGACGCACGCCAGCGGCCGCTCGTCCCATCTTGGATGCGGTATCGCAATCACCGCCGCCTCCGCCACTTTCGGGTGGCCCATCAGCAAGTTTTCCAGGTCCACCGAACTGATCCATTCGCCGCCCGATTTCACGAGGTCCTTCGAGCGGTCTTGTATCTTGATGCACCCGCCCGGCGAGATTGACACAATGTCCCCAGTCTTGAACCAGCCGTCCTCAGTAAATCGGTCCGTCGCGTCCGGCCTATTGTGATACGCCTTCGATATCCACGGCCCGCGCACCTCGAGCTCGCCCATCTGCTTGCCGTCCCAGGCCACGAGGTCCTCATCGCCGCGCGCGCGAATCTCCACCAGCGGCGCGGGCGTCCCCTGCAACGCGCGGTACTCGTATTGCTCGTCGTCGGACCTCGCCGCGATCTCGCTGGTCACGTACGAAACCGTGCCCAGCGGATTCAGCTCCGTCATGCCCCAGGCCTGCAAGATGCTCAGCCCGTGCCGCTCTTGCATGCCCTGAATC
>CAYXRK010000060.1:0-18145 GCA_964467615.1 uncultured Nitrospirales bacterium
GGTGAGGGTGAAGGTGAGGGTGAAGGCGAGGGGGAAGGAGAGGGGGAAGGCGAAGGCGAAGGTGAGGGTGAAGGAGAAGGAGAAGGTGAAGGAGAGGGAGAACCTAGCCCGCTATGCGACGCGTATCTGGATTTCAAGCCGTTGATCGAAACGTTGCGGGGTGAGTTTGGGGTGTTGTCGCGGACGGAGCAGGACAGAATATTTGGCGATATCGTGCTCGCGCTGTTGGAGTACGCGATTTGCACGGACGGGCAGAGCGAACTTGCCGCGGCGATTCGTGAGGCGTTTGAGATCAACTTGGCGAATCTCGAAGACCGGGACCTTGGATTTCTGGAAGCGTTTAAGGAACCGTTGGCGCTGCTGTTGGCTGTGAGCGAAGTCGTGCAGCGGTCGATCGATGACGACGCCAAGATGCTCGGCGCGGAGGTGGGCGGCGGCTACGCGTTCGTCCAATGCGACGAGGCCGGTGATTGCGCGGCGGTCACCTCGGGCGAGACGATTGACAGCGGCGCGGAGAACGTCGTCGAGAATGCGGACGCGTTCGCGCCGCTATCGCCGCTGGGAGACTACGACCAGGATGGTCATTCCAATCTGGCGGAGTACGATGCGGTCATGGAACGAGGGGGGGCGATTGAGGAGTTCGTTCAGGCCGCGACGGACCCGCGACTTACGGGTGCCGAAGCTGCGGGATTTGGGTGCGCGGCCAAGCGTGGTCAGGCGACGGCGCCGAATGGGATGATGGTCCTTTCAGTCGTCGCGGTGCTTCTGCTCAATTCCCGGCGGCGATCCACGAATGGGTAGCAGAGGCAGCCGCGCGGCATCGAATCCACAGTAGTCCCCAGTTTCCGATGTATCCACAAGCCGAGGCTGTCTCCGGCTCGGCGGGAGCCTCGCCCTCCCCTTCGGGTCTCCGGCCAGGATGACGAGTGGCTACAGTTGCGAATTGGGTGGGTGATACTCTATTTTCGTAACAGCACGATGACGACATGCCAAAGATACTAACTGGATAAATGGCGCTCTATATTCCTAGCGGTGCGAAGTTGAGTGGGAACGTGCGAAGGGTGTGAAGGGGGATAGCGGTGCGGGGACGATGGGTCGTGCGGTGTGCTCATTCTCGGAGGCGTTGTAACGTGCCCTTGAGGCGCACACGGGAACGATGAAGGCGAAGTCGTGGAGTGGGACAGGACAGGTCGCTAGTGTCCCGAACGACGAATTCGTTTGATGAGTTCAGCCGGATGAGTATCGTGAATATCTCGATGACGATGACGAGTGACGAGCACGATGACGACGGACATTTCCAAGGAATTTCTCGTGCGGGACACTAGCGACGCGCGCGGGAACAGGGTGGAGGAATCGGGGTAGTCGCATGGGCTGGAAGCCCATGCTACGAGACTTTCGAGGTACACGATGAACATATCTGATGAATTGGTCGTTAAGGACGCTCGTTGATTCCGTGGGGGACTTGGGAACTGTTGAGAGCGATCCGTTGGCATGTGGGTTGCGTCAGGACGGCGACCGGCCGTTCGAGCGCGGCTGGATAAAATCCTTTCAAGTGGCTGTTTTGGAAGGACTTACGGTTAGGGCTGCCTGGCGGGAACGGGCCGTTCGAAGTCCGAAGCCGTAAATAGGTTCATACATTTTCGTAGCACGGAAAGATTCCGGTACGCAAATGTATGAAAAGGGCAGAGAGCACACGGGATGGGCTTTCTCGTGTGCACCACTCGTAGAGGAGAACCAGGGTTATGGAAATGTACGTTGCAGGTGTTCGACGCTGTGCGTTGTTGCTGGCGCTGGGGTTGGTGCTACCCATCGTCGCACACGCGCAGGATGAGCCAGTGGCGCCGGATTCGGGAGACACGGCGTGGATGCTCACATCGAGCGCGCTGGTGTTGTTCATGACAATACCCGGACTGGCGCTGTTTTACGGCGGTCTAGTCCGGTCGAAGAACGTGTTGTCGGTGTTGATGCAGTGCTTCGCGATTACGTGCGTGCTCACTATTGTGTGGGTAGTGATCGGGTTCAGTCTCGCCTTCGACACTAAGGGGATGGAGGAAGGGGTCGTCAACCTGAATTCCTTCATCGGGAGCACCGAGCAGAAGTTTCTGACGGGCCTGACGAAGGACAGCGTCACGGCGACGATCCCATCGTCGGTGTTCGTGATGTTCCAGTTGACGTTCGCGATCATTACGCCGGCGTTGATCATCGGCGCGTTCGCGGAACGGATGAAGTTTTCGGCGGTGCTGATATTTACCGTCCTGTGGTCGCTCATCGTGTACTCGCCGATCGCGCACATGGTGTGGTCCGGCGTGGGTGGTTTGATGTGGGATTGGGGCGTGCTGGATTTCGCCGGTGGTACGGTGGTGCATATCAATGCGGGGGTCGCGGCGCTCGTGGCGTGCCTGATGGTCGGGAAGCGCCAGGGTTATCCGGAGCGTCCGATGTTCCCACACAACCTGCCGCTGGTGGTGATCGGCGCGGCGATGTTGTGGGTGGGTTGGTTCGGATTCAACGCGGGCAGCGCGGTGGCGGCGAACGGTAGCGCGGGCATGGCGATGTTGGTGACGCAAGTCGCCACGGCGGCGGCGGCACTGGGCTGGATGGGCGCTGAATGGATCAAGCATGGCAAGCCGAGCGTGCTGGGGATCGTGACCGGGGCGGTCGCGGGGTTGGTTGCGGTGACTCCCGCGTCCGGCACCTGCGGCCCGATGGGCGCTATCGTAATCGGGTTGTCCGCCGGTGTCGGCTGCTTCCTCGCGTCAACCGTCTTGAAGAAGATGCTCGGCTACGACGATTCGCTTGATGCGTTCGGCGTGCATGGCGTCGGCGGGTTCATCGGCGCGATGCTTACGGGGTTGTTTGCCTCGATGGATTTGGGGCCCTTCAGCGGGTTTCAGCCCGATATTGAAATCGCGGGGCAGCTATTCAAGCAGTTGAAAGGCTGTCTCGTGACGATAGTGTGGTCGGGCGGGGTCAGCTTTGTGTTGCTCAAAATAATTGACCTGACAATTGGCCTGCGCGTTACGGAACAGGACGAGACGCAGGGCTTGGATATAGCGTTGCACGAAGAACACGGATACAACCTCAACTAAGGGACTTAACGAGCGGCCTAAAGGCGGGATAGCGCGTCCGAACTTCGCGGTGTAGAACGGCGAAAAGGCGATTGTGCGAAACGCGGCGGTTGGCTATACTCTGCCGTTTCCCGGCGGGCCGAGGAGGATACGTAGATGAAGAAAGTGGAAGCGATCATTAAGCCCTTCAAGCTCGAGGAGGTGAAGGAAGCCCTCGCGTCGGTCGGGGTCCAGGGGATGACGATTACCGAAGTGAAGGGTTTCGGGCGGCAGAAAGGCCACAAGGAACTCTATCGCGGGGCGGAGTACGTCGTCGAGTTTCTCCCCAAAGTAAAAATTGAAGTGGTGGTGGCGGACGACGCGCTCAAGGGCGTGGTCGACGCGATCATCAAAGCGGCCTCCACCGGCCGAATTGGAGATGGGAAGATTTTCATCTCTCCGGTGGATGACGCGATCCGGATCCGCACGGGCGAATCCGGCGAAGTAGCGATAGGATAGAAGCGCTCCGGGCAGGGGTGCTGACCAACTGGAGGAAACGGAGTGGACCATGCATAAGAACCTTACTCCCAAGGACGTGGTGCAGATGGTGAAGGACCACGAAGTGAAGTTTATCGACTTCCGCTTCATGGACTTTCCGGGCATGCAGCAGCATTTTGCAATCCCGGCGGACGAATTGACCGAAGACGTGTTCGAGGAATGCCTCGGCTTCGACGGATCGAGCATTCGCGGGTGGCAGGCGATTCACGAGAGCGACATGCTCGTGATGCCGGACCCCAAAACGGCGACGCTCGATCCGTTCACGGAATTGCCGACGCTCATTCTGTATTGCACGATCCTCGATCCGATCACGAAGCAGCGGTACAGCCGCGATCCGCGCAGCATTGCGCAGAAGGCCGAGAACTACATGATCTCGACCGGGATCGCGGACGTGGCGTACTTCGGGCCGGAAGCCGAGTTCTTCATCTTCGACAGCTTGCAGTACGACTCCAATCAGCACTCGTCGTATTACTTCATTGACAGCGACGAGGGCATTTGGAACAGCGGCCGCGACGAGGGGCCGAACAACGCGTACAAGCTGCGGTACAAGGAAGGTTACTTCCCGGTACCGCCGTCCGACGCGACGGCCGATCTGCGCGCGCGCATGGTGCAGACCATGCTCGACTGCGGGCTGGACGTGGAATGCCATCACCACGAAGTAGGCACGGCGGGCCAGGCGGAAATCGATCTTCGGTTCGACAAGTTGACCGACATGGCCGACAAGATGGCGATGTACAAGTACATTTGCAAGAACGTGGCGCGCAAGGCGGGCAAACTGGTGACGTTCATGCCCAAGCCGCTCTTCGGAGACAACGGCTCGGGCATGCACACGCACCAAAGCCTGTGGAAGGGCGGCAAGCCGCTCTTCGCGGGCGACAAGTACGCCGGGCTGAGCCAGGAAGCGTTGTGGTACATCGGCGGGTTGCTCAAGCACTCGGACGCGCTCGTGGCGATTACCAATCCGACCACGAATTCGTACAAGCGGCTGGTGCCGGGATACGAAGCGCCCGTGAATTTGGCGTATTCGAGCCGGAACCGCAGCGCGTGCTGCCGCATTCCGATGTACTCGGCGAACCCGAAGGCGAAGCGCGTGGAGTACCGCGTGCCGGACCCGGCGTGCAACTGCTATCTCGCGTTTGCGGCGCTGCTGATGGCCGGCCTCGACGGTATCCAGAACAAGATCGATCCGGGCCAACCGATGGACAAGAACCTCTACGATCTGCCTCCGGAAGAAAAGAAGAAGATCAAGCAGGTGCCGGGCAGCCTCGGTGAGGCGTTGACGCACCTCGAAAACGATCACGCGTTCTTGCTCAAGGGCGACGTGTTCACGAAGGACGTGATCGAGACGTGGATCGACTACAAGCGGGAGAACGAGGTGCTGCCCGTCAGCATTCGTCCGCATCCGTACGAGTTCCACCTCTATCACGACATCTAGGCCGAAGATACGAACGAAGTTTGTAAATCGCCCCGCGGGCCTTCGTGCTCGCGGGGTTTTTCAATTGAGGCTCGACGCTGACTTTTGCGATGGTTACCTGTTACTCTGATCGTTGCCGAGAATCGAGATTGAATGGAGGATCCTTCGATGGTGTTTTCACGTAGAGAATTCCTCGCGACCACCGCGATCGGGGCGGTAGCGATCGCTGGGCCGAGGGTGTACGCCGAGACTGATCCCTGGCGCGGACTTAAAGTCGGTGTCCACACGTACTCGGTGCGGAAGTTGTCGTTCGAAGAGGCCGTATCCTCGACGGCGGGATTCGGCCTGAAGCACATCGGCTTCAATCCGGTGCATGTTCCGCTCGAATCGACGCCGGGGGCCATCGACGCAGCTAAGGCCGCGTGCGCAAAGGCGGGGCTCGAGGTAATGGCCATTGGCGTGGTTGGATTTTCCGAGCCGGATGAAAAGTTCGGCAAACAGGTGTTCGAGTTCGCCAAGCGCATGGGCATGCACGCCATCTCCGCTAACCCCGAAGCGAAAGCGTTGCCGATGCTGCACGACATGGTGAAGCACTACGACATTCGCATTGCCATTCACAATCATGGGCCCGATAGCCTTTTCCAAACGCCCGAGGACGTGCTGCGCGCGGTCGAACCGTATGACGAACGTATAGGGGCATGCGCGGACATCGGCCACTACGAGCGGTCAAACGTGCGCGCGGCGGCGGCGCTCAAGGCGTTGCGTGGGCGCGTGTACGACATGCACCTGAAGGACGTTGACGTGCCGAAGAAGGAAGGGAAGAGCGTTGTGCTGGGCACGGGCATCGTCGATTTCGAGGCGGTCTTCGCGGAACTTCTCGAACAGAAGTTTTCGGGACACATCGCGCTCGAATACGAAGCCGAGGCGGACGCCCCGCTTCCCTCGATGAAGAAGTGTTTCGACTATGCCAAGTCCGTACTCGCCAAAAACGCTTAGCTGGAGCGCGCTTGCCGCGTTCGCGTGCTTGGGGGGCGTCGCTGCGTTCAGCGGCGATATTGATCAGCCGTTTCTCCAGGACGTTCAGGACGAGTTTGTCATCGGTGAGACGTTTCCCGATCGAACGAGCGAGAGCGAACACGTTGAAAATATCGCTGCCATCGGCGTCACCGATACCGGTGACGTCGTCGCAGCGGTCACGACGCATCTGACGAACGTGCTCCTCGCTGAATACGACGGCGAGCGATGGACCCTCGCGAGACGACTTTTAGACAACGTGACGAAGACGCCGACCCATGGCGCCACGGCACAAAAATCCTGGAGGGTAGGCCACGGCGACACTGACTCGCTCTACGTCGCGGCGGCGCTAACGCCGGATGGTAAGCAGCTCGTCGCGACGGAAAAGGGGGCTGTTTACTTCGATAAGCAATCGATTTTTACCACGCAGGAGCGGATTGGATCCGTTGCGGCGAATGCTTCCGGCGCGATCGCGATCGGTACGGCAGAAGCGCTGTGGTTCCGCGCGGATGCCTCGGCCGAATTCGCCAGGCTGTATCCACATGCTGGTGACTACTCATGGGCGCCGCGCAATGTGGGCGCGGTGACGTTCGAATCGGGCGGCAATCTTTGGTTCGGGAGCGATCAGGGCGCAGGCATGCGCGATGTGGCGACGGGCGATTGGGTGCTCTACACCGGCGCGGAGGGATTGCCGTACAACCGGTTCACTTGCGCCGCCGCAGGGCCCAACGGCGAGGTCTGGTTCGGCACGGAACGTGGGGCGTTACGCATCGAGAACGGCAAATGGGCCTATCGCGCGAGTTTGCGTTGGCTGCCGGACGACCACGTGAACGACGTCGCCGTGGATCGCGACGGCACGGCATGGATCGCGACGCCGAAGGGCATCAGCCGCATTAAACGCCGCGCGATGACGCTCGCGGAAAAGGAAGAATACTTCCAAGAACAAGTCGAAACACGGCACAACCGCGACGGATTCACTACCGATTGGCAATTGACCAAGCGCGGCGACGTATCCACCGCCGTCCCGAAGATCACGGACAACGACGGCGAGTACACGTCGATGTACGGCTCGGCGATGGCACTCAAGTTCGCCGTGACGGGCGACGCCAAGGCCAAGAAATTGGCCGTGCGCAGCTTCGAGGCGTGCAAGAGTCTCTCGGATGTAGTGCCGGACACGATGGAGGGGTTCGTCGCGCGTGTAAAGATTCCGATTGACTGGCACGAGCCGGTGAACGAGCAATACGGCCCGGAGTACAACGCCGCATACCGCGCGGACGACCCGTTCTGGAAACTCATCACGCCGCGCTTCGTGAAAAGCGAGGACGGGAAGTATCTGTGGAAGAACGACACGAGTTCGGACGAACTTTCCGGACACTATTTTTTCTATGGTATCTATTACGATCTAGTCGCCAAGACGGAAGAAGAACGCGCGCCGGTGCGTGACGTGGTCCGAAAGATTACAGACCATCTCATCCGCAACGGATTCAATCTTATCGACCACGACGGCAAGCCCACGCGCTGGGCGCGCTTCGGGCCGGACTACATCGATACCTACCAGGGCTGGGACCAGCGCGGCCTGAACTCGGTGATGATGCTGGCGATCTTGTCGATCGCGGAGCACATTACGGGCGATTCGGCTTACGGCGAGGTCGCGCGGTCGTTGCGCGACGAGCATGCGTACCACATCAATACGATGGTCGCGCGGCCGACGTTTCCGCCGGAGAACGTGGTGCCGTGGGACAACACGATGGCGCTGTTCGCGTTGTATCCGTTGTTTCAGTACGAGACCGATCCCGAATTGCTGATCCTCTACCGCATCGCCATCGAACACGCGTGGCTTTTCATGAGCCGGCAAGCGAACCCGCTGTGGAGTTATCTCTACGCAGCGTGCGGCCAGCGCTTTGTGCAGCTCGCGAAGGAGGGTTACTTTGCGAACGCATTTCCCGATGGTGGGCCATACGCGGAGCGCCAAGCTGCGCGGTTTGCAGAGTACGACTACGCCAGGGGCCACGCGCTTCGCACCTTGCGCGGGCTGCCGCTCGAACTGATCGGCTGGCACATGGAAAACAGCCACCGGCTCGACGTCCAACTCGACCCGACGCCCGCGCAAGTGCCCGGATACGGGTGGTCGCGCGTGGATGGCTACGCGCTGCCCGTCGAAGAACGAGCGCATGTCCGCCAAGACCGCGACGGCTTTGCGATCGATTCATCCGAGGGCGACGGATGGACCGAGCACGAGGGGACGTTTTTCCTGCTGCCCTATTGGCTCGCGCGCCATCACGGGCTTTTGAACTAGGCGCTATTGCTTTAGCAGCCAGACCTCGGCGAGGCGCGAATGTTCGCGCCAATTCAGGTGCCCTTCGTCGGTCGGCTGATCCCACGTGAGGACGAGTTTGCGATCTTCGAAGGCTTTCTGCGGCACGGGGAACTCCTTGAACGCGCCCATCTCTTGTCCGTCGAGCGTGGGCGTGACGCGCTCGCCGTCGATGCGTAGTAACGATTGACGATATCCCGTGAGGCGCACGAGGTAAGCGGCCTTGGGATCGAGACCTTCATACACGAGCGCTTCGGGCCACATGTTGTTTTGCCACGATAGGCGCGCCCGGCTCATGCCGCTGTCCCACCAGGACTGAAGCGGCTCGGGGTGCGCTTCCTCGCCGGGTTCCGTGAAGACCTCTTCGCTGTGCAGCACGTGCGGGCAGTTTGCGGGATTGCCAATGTCGTCGTAGAAGCTGCCGGGGCCGGGGGATTCCCACGCGGCGATTAGATTCAAGCGCGCGCATTTTTCCTTTTCGGAGGGGAGCGCAGCGATCTTCTTGAATTCGTCCTCGATCCACCAGCGGTTGTTCAGCGGATAATCTACGAAGTCCAGGAATGCCCCGCGTTCCGCGCCGCTTGCTTGGTAGATTGGAACGCTTGTCTGAAGTCCGCACGACTGAAACAAGTCTTCGCAGAGGGCGACTATACGTTGGCGCAATTCGGGGCTTATCGGCTCGTTGACCGCGCGATTCAGTATTTGCATGGCCTCGACCATCGCCTTGTCCGCGCTGAGTTTCTTGCATTGCGCGAGGACTGCGTTTGCCTCGCGTTCCAGCCGAGTCTCGTTGAGAAGCCTGCGCCGGACATGGGCGTCGTAGTACGCGCGCACGAGGCACATCTGCCAGCGCCAATTGTTTGCGAGTTGAGGCGACTCTGCTTCGAGTTGTTGCCAAAGCTGTAACGTGCCTTCGACCGCGCCGTTCTCCTTGGCTGGTCCGCGCCAATTCTTTTCAAGCGCGAAGATGCCGTCGGCTGCCTGCTCGGCGTGTTCCGGCCCGAAAAAAACGCGGCAGTATTCGATCAGGATTTCGCGCGGGTCGGCGCTGGGGTCCCAGCTTAACGCGCTCCAGACGGTCTTGTTCACGTCGTCGTGGACACCGTCGGAATACGAGATGAATCCATCGCTGTACGGCGCGAACCAATTGTGAATGTACGCGTACTGCGCCGGCCTCGGGTTGATCGCTTCGCGGCCGAGCGTCAGCGCGTAGGCCTGGTCCCACCAGGGCACGGGATACTGGCAAATTTTGTTGTGCGTGATGTCGGGGTAAAGCCGAAGCTTGTACTTCGCGGGCAGCGCGAGGCGTGTTCGCGCGACGGGCGGCGAGGACGGCCCCGCGACGATCCCGCCCAGCCAGTCGGGCGATTCGCGCTCGATATATTGCATGACGAAGTCGGACTGCGCGCGATTGAACCCTTGCAGCGAGAGCCACAGTTTCGCGTTCGGATGGATCGGCAGCAGGCGCTTCGACAGGTCTTCGAGAAACGGCATGACGAGTTCCGGCGAGTTGTCGCCCGGATCGCCGCCGGGAAAAAATACACCGGTGAGTTCAGGGCAGTCACGGTAGAGTTCCTCGTGCGCGTCGATCCCCTTCGCGCGGGCCGCCGCGTCGTTGAGGTCGTAGTCCGCCGGTACCCACACCCAATAGTCCAGGCCGTACCGTTGACATATCTCGCTCATGCGCCGGTTCATTTCGCGGCGCGATACTTTCATCAGCGGCGTGACGCGGTCGTCGTGGAACGGGATATTCTCGACGCTGTTCATCCCGAAGAACGTCAGTTCGCGGATGTGTTGGTCGAATTGCTCGGGCGTCCAAGCGTCCCACGAGTTCGCTTGCGTGCGAAAACCGAGTTGATGGCCGCGAATCGGGTAAGCCGGGGCCGTCGCGATATCGAGCGATGCGGGAAGCTCAGCGCGGCCATCGCCCCAATTCAGGTTCCGCAACAGTGCGCCGACCCCGAAGAGGCAACCGCGCGCATCCGCTCCGACGACCCAAACCGTATCGCCGTCGATGTAGAGCCGCAATCCTTCCGGCTCGGATTCCGGAAGTCCCGACCCCTTACGCCGAGGTACGTCACGCCAACCCGACACCTTATTCTTTGAGGTGATCGCGATGACGGTCCTGTTCGCGGGCCATCGTGTGGATTGTTCAAGCTGGATCCCCGTGCGCCGTTCGAATTCTTCGACGAGTACGGTCGCCGCCGCGCGCTCGGCGTTGGGGAGGTCGCCGGGGCGGACGACCACGACAGCGCGGGCCAAATCCAGGGTGTCCGATGCGTAACCCGAAGGGACGACGCACACGCCGCAGGTCACGAACGCAACGGCTTGAAGAATGGTTCTCACGCGAATTTCCTCCAGTGGGGTTGTAAATCGTCGAGCACGCGGTGTGGTTTGTGACACAAGCAGCCACGCGATATCAAGGGCCGCACTAGATCGGGAGAGTTCGACTTATAATTCGGACAACAGCGATAATCTCCGGCTCCGGGAAATCGAGAGCAACGCGGGCCGGCATTTTTGCAGGGGACTGACATGAAAGACTTTGCGGGCAAGGTCGCGGTGGTGACGGGCGGGGCGAGCGGGATTGGGCGCGCCATAGCCGAGCGCTTCGCCGAGGAAGGCATGCGCATCGTGTTGGCGGACGTCGAGCCGGCAGCACTGGCCAAGGCCACGGCGGAGATGAAGGCCGAAGGCGCGAATGTGCTGCCGGTGCGGACGGACGTCTCGAAGGACGCCGACATGGCCGCGCTGGTCAAGTCGACCGTCGATCATTTTGGCGCGCCGCATCTGCTGGTGAACAACGCGGGCGTGGGCATCAGCGGAAAATCGTGGGAAATATCGCTGGCGGATTGGGAATGGGTGCTAGGGGTCGATCTGTGGGGCGTCGTCCACGGGATTCGGCACTTTGTCCCGGTCATGCTCGAGAGCGGCGCGCGCGGCCACATCGTGAACGTCGCGTCGATGGCGGGCTTGATGTCGCTTGGCGGAATGGCGCCGTATCACGTCAGCAAGCACGGCGTCGTCACGTTGTCCGAATGTCTCTACCAGGAGTTGCTCGCGTCCGGCGGGACGATTGGCGTGTCGGTGTTGTGTCCGGCGTGGGTGCAGACGCGCATCGCGGACTCGGACCGCAATCGCCCCTCGGGACTGGTGGACGAGTCCACGCTGGACGACATCGGCAAGATGATTCGTACGATGTCGCGCGCTGCGCTGGGTGCCGGAATGCCGCCGAAGGAAGTGGCGCAGCGGGTGTTCGACGCGGTGCTCGAGGACAAGTTCTATATCCTCACGCACGAATTGATGAAGGAATCCGTGCGCGCGCGCATGACGGACATCCTTGAGGAACGGCAGCCCACGATTCCCGCGCCCTCACAGATCGCCGAAGCGGTCCGATAATACCTCCAGCGACGTCGCCGCGAAGGAAGAATTAGAAGTACGGCCCCGATTTTTCGTTGACAGATTCGCCGCTCGTGTGGTACTCCATGCGTTGCGCGTGGTGGTTGGGGGACCGTTCCAGTGCATCTGAGTAGCAAGCGATTTGTCCCGAAAGTTACGCCGGAGATTATCGCTGTCGGCGGAGGGAAGGGCGGCGTGGGGAAGACGTGCTTCGCCGCAAACCTCGCCGTCGAAATCGGCCAGAAGGGTTGGCGCGTCATTCTTGTCGATTGCGACTTGAGTTGCTCGAACCTCGATACTGTCCTTGGCGCGCATCCCGAGCGGCGGCTCGATCACTTCTTTCACCAGCGCGGGATCAAGGACCTCGGCAGCGTTGCGCAACAGACCGAGTACACGAACGTCCGGTTGGTGGCGGGGACGACCGGGTTGCTCGATGTGGCGAACCCTCGCTTCCAACAGAAGGAGGCGTTGACGCGTGAACTTCAACGGCTCGACGCCGACGTTGTCATCGCCGATCTTGGCGCGGGCGCGCACCTGAACACACTCGACTTCTTTCTCGTCTCCGAGTCGAACGGAATCGTTGTACTGACGCCGGAGAAGACGAGCATCGACAACGCGTTCAAGTTTCTGCGCTCGGCGCTGTACCGAAAGATTGAACGGTTCTACAAAAGCCCCGAGGTGGCCGCGTTGCTGCGGCACAACGTCACGCTGCGCGAATTTATCCGGGCGGTGCGCGAGGCGGAGGCGTTCGACCCGGCGGTCAAGCGGCAGATTTGCGGCGAGATGGTGGCGCTGGCGAAGTCGATGCGGCCGAAATTGGTCGTGAACCGGGTCAACAACGAGTACGAGGCCCAATTGACCAGCAATATCCTGTCGAAGTCCCTTCGAGAACACCTTATGATTGAGCCGGAATATCTGGGATGCATGGTGTTTGATAGTGTCGTTTCCGAGGCAGTAAACTCAGGCGTTCCATTCGTCATGAGTCATCCCCGCCAGCCGATATCGAGCTGCATCGCGGAGATGGTCAACCGCCTCGGATACATCTAGATTGACGCCCGATAACTCGAAACAAGCGCCCAAGCAAAGTTACGCCCCGCTGCCCAAGCTCACGCCGCAGATTCCGGTCGAGCAGGCCCCCGCTGAGGAAGTGAAGCGCGGCTCGCTGTTCGGCCGTTTCAACGCCAAGGTGCAGGACGCGATCCAGACCGGTCGCGCCGACACGCCCGCGCGCGACGACGCGCCGAAGCATGACGACCTCGCGCTCAAGAAACCCAAGAACGCCAAGGCGCAGCGGATGGTCGTGCCCGAGGGCGTGGTCATCGAGGGTTCGTTGAACAGCTTGTCCGAGACGGAGATTTCCGGGACTGTCGAGGGCGACGTGACGGTCGACGGCAAATTGCTGTTGGGCGAGACAGGCAAGATCAACGGGAACGTGCGGACGACGACGGCCAAAATCGAGGGCCAAGTCCAGGGCAAGTTCGAGTGTACGCAGGATCTCGAGATTGAGCTGTCCGGCAAACTCAACAACGACGTCCTCTCGGGCAAGGCCATGAGCGTATCCGGCGCGATCAACGGCAACGTCACGTGCGGTGGGCTGCTTCGGCTCGCGGCCTCGGCCAACGTGACGGGCAACATCCGCGCGCGTAGCCTCGTCATCGAAGAGGGCGCGGTCTTCAACGGGCATTGCAGCGCGGCGTCCGGGACGAAAGAGCAACTCGGCTGATTAAGATGCGAGGGTTTCGTTCGCACCGACTGGTAATGTTAATTACCCCAACAACTCGACAAACTCATCGACCGTCAATTCTGCCGTTCAGATGATCGCCCTCAACGTTCCTCGATCAAGAGTCTTATGCATGGGCACAGTGACCGCGTTTCTGCCGGTAGCTACAAGCCGGACATGGCTCCCCCTCTGCCGGGTCACCGCATAGCCTGCCTTTTCGAGGGCTTTCACACACTCTTGACCGGAAATGATCGGGAGCAGGGCCACTACCAGTTTATCTCGATGTCAACGATCTCATGTCGCTCCGGCAGCCTCCAGCCCTCCTCTTCTTGGGCCTCCAGACACAGCTCGATCGCTTCGCGGATGTTTCGCAGCGCCTCCTCCCGCGTCCGGCCCTGGCTGATGCAGCCTGGAACAACCGGGCATTCGGCAACAATCCAGCCATCTTCACCGGGGCGCAGCACGACGGGAAGGTGTGTGAGATGCGTTGTACTCATCGCCTCTATATTAACCTCGATTTTAGGCCTCTCACAAGCCCGAAGCCGATGCGTATTTGCGTATTTCGCTCCAACAACCCTCGATATGTAACCCTGTAGACTCCTGCAAACATTGTCTCATTGTTGAGATTGGCGACGAACACGGCCCAGTACGGCGCTGTAAGTTTCTTTCGATTCGCGAAACTTTGGCACGATTGGTAGAGTTCAAACTGAGGGCGGTTGTCGCGCCAGAGTTCGTACGTTGTCCGGCCTCGGGCGGCTCGTGAATCTTTGTGACGGATAAGTCGAACATCTGTCAATGGCAAGCTGGCTTCACGTAAGATCGAATTGAACATGATAGGCATGACAAACAAACCTTGTAGGATCGAAATTAGCCAAGTTCGACCCAAGATAAGAATACCACTTACCATCGACACTTCGCGGGAACTCTTCCCGTCGCATTGTGGCAGAAAGGAAAAACCCCGTGGCAGTCGAGCGTTTTCCCGTCGAGGCGGGGCACATCATGATGTTTGCGCGGGCGATAGGCGATGCGAACTCGGTGTATCACGACGCGAAGCGAGCTAAGTCACGCGAGCCGGGCGGTATCATCGCGCCGCCAACGTTCGTGCAGGCGAGCGCGCAATTCGACCCCGACTATCCGCTGCGGCCGAAGATGGGGCAGGCGTGGTTCGGCTCGGGCAAGGAGGCGAGCGGAAATCTCGCCGCGCTGGGCGACATGGCGGGGCTGCTGCACGCCGAACAACACTACGAGTACCACCGGCACGTGCGCCCCGGCGATATTCTCAAAGCCGAAACCAAGCAAGGCAAGCAATGGGAAAAGCAAGGCAAGGCGGGAAAGCTCAGGTTTAGCGAAATGATAACCGAGTATCGCGACCAAAACGACGAACTCGTCGTGACGGCGCGCGGCGTGAGCGTCATCACCGAACGTCCCTCGTGAATGCATTTTGACGTGGAGGAAGTGCAATGCCGTTGAGCGCGAGTGAAATCAAAGTGGGGGACACCTACCTCGAACGCGTAGTCGAAGACCTGAAGCGCACACAAATCGTGCAGTACGCCGGCGCGTCGGGCGACTACAATCCGGTCCACACCGACGAGATGTTCGTCACCAAGGTCGCGAGCTACCCGTCCGTGTTTGCGCATGGCATGCTGACGATGGGCCTCACGGGGAAGGCCTTGACGAATTACGTTGGCGACGGACGCCTCACGAAATTCGGCGTTCGATTCTCGAAGCAAGTCTGGCCGGGCGACACGCTTGATACGAAGATTGGCGTTAAGGCTATACGCCAAGAGGGCAGCCAGAACCTCGTCGATCTTGAGCTCGAGACCGTCAATCAGAACGGGGAACCGGTGATCAAGGGGTCTGCTACAGCGCGGATTGACCCCTGAACTCCCAGCAGCATCGCTGACGGGAGACCTTTTCGCCGCGGAACTGAGAGGTACTATGGGACTAAATCCAGGTGCAACGTTCGGCGCGTTCGAGTGCGCCTACTATCTCGGCAACGGTGGCTTGCGCGATGGGAAGCAGTATAGTTGATCTCAGAATGAAGTTGCCCGAAGCGCGCAATGCTATCATCGATAGACGAAAGATCGCCGACTATTGTCTAAGTAGCGAACACGACGACGGCCGTCACAAGGCATATCTGTTTCGCAAACTCCTTGGCTTGACCGAAGAAGACACGAAACTGCTGCTCGACGCGCTAAGGCAAGCCGCAATTACCGGTGACGCAATTGCCGGAAAGGCGGATTTGTACGGACAACGATACACGGTTGACTTTGGGTTCGTGGGCCCTGGTGGCGCGGCGACAATCAGGTCGGCGTGGATAGTCCGCACAGGCGAGCATGCCCCGCGGCTGGTGTCTTGCTTTATACTTTAGAGAATAAGATTGGGAGAATGATCCCCATGCGCAAACCAAAACTGTTGGATATTGTTGCAGTGTTAGCCGCAGCCGATGTAGAGAACGTGCAGGCAGGGGACGTAGGCACCGTCGTAGAGCTTCTCCCTCCGGATGGCGTGGAAGTAGAGTTTTTGGATCGCGATGGACGAACACGATGCATCGCCACGCTACCTGCCGAAGACATCCTCGTGCTCAACAGTGAGCGCACGCCGGTCGTCTGAACCACCACGATCTATGGAGCCGGCGCGGGCGCTTCGAAGAAGAGTTCAAGACGAGGAAACCGAAATGGACCAAAAACGACACGAGGGCCGTTGCGCGTTGTGTGGCGGTGAGAAGCGTGCGGGCACGACGACCTTCACCGCCGACCTGGGTTTCGGTGTAGTCGTAATTCGAGACGTGCCGGCCACCCTGTGCTCGCAGTGCGGCGCGGACTGGCTGTCGGACTCGACTTCCGAGCGTATCGAAACCCTCGTGACTGCCGCGCGCCAAAATCACGCTCAAGTCGAGGTGCTTGCGTACACCTGAGTGCGGCAGGGATGGTCTATCCTGGCCCCGCGCTTACTTCAACGCCGGAAATCCCGTCAGCCCCGGATCGAGTTGCACGCCGGTCAAAATAGAAAATAGGTAGGTGGCTGTCCCTATTTACCCCTATTTACCCCATCGCCGTCCGTCTGCGTCCGGTAAATTCCCTTCCAATTCCCGTTCACCGGCGGCTTCACGTACCCGCTCGCTTCGGTAAAGGGCTCGTTGTACTGGATCCAGCCGAACGACGCGCTGAAGATCGTTCAAGACCTAATCCGCCTCGATCCGCAGGACGATCACCTGTTCCGCAAGGCGGGCATGATCTACCTAGACGAAAAAGACTCGCCGGAAGTGGCGCAGGTGTATTTCCAGCAGTCGCTCAGCCTCAACCCCGATCAGCCGGAGCTATTGACTATGGCCCAACAGGGCGGTCAGAAAAAGGAAAACGGCCCGGAGCTTCCGAACGTGCCCAATCCTGCGGCATCGATTCCGTCAGCGGCGCCGCCAAATCCGCAGCCGACTATCCCTGGGTTGCCGACGCCGCAGTAGCCATCGGGGATAAGCGCGTCTTCTCTGGGGCCCGCGCCGTCGTAAATCATGATTCTCAAAACATTCGTGCGCGCAATCTCGGATTCTCCCCCCAACTACTCAGGATCGCCGGTATGCTTGGAATCGAGTCGTTCGAGACAGATCCCGCGGTCCAAATCGGGGGAAAAACGATACGCTGAGATCAACGAGATCGAATTCGATCTTAATTCCCAGTATCTAACAAGGCCGTCTTCCGACCAAGAGACAAGGCGTTCGCATGGGACTTCCGCTCTTATCCGATATGTATCGAGAAGGTCTGCCTCGAATCCCGCCGTCCCGGATGTGCTCACTGATCGGAGACGATTCTCTCCCGTTCTGATCCAAAACCATCGATTAGCTGACAAATCCCAGTCTGTATCATCCTCTAAGTCAAAAGGCACTATTAGTTCGTTTCCGCTCAACGTGGCGGAAAAGTCACCTTGCGTGTTTACGTTCACAGTGGACGCATGAAGTCTCGGTCCCGCCACCCAGACGAACAAGTAGTCGTTCGTTCCGTCGCCCTGCCCGTATCTTATTAGACTACCCGGAATTGGAATGAATCCCAGGTATTGAAGTGGCGAAAGTTTGATGAAGACGGCCACGTTTTCATCTCGGCCAGAACTTGAGGTGTCAATTCCACGCAATACGCGGAACGCCGGTTCGATGTTCGCCGGTGCTGCCAACTCCTGGGCAATAAGCACATTTTGAGGAACGTCGATCGCCTCGACACCATCGTCTCTTGAATCGAGTACCACTAACCGATGTCGGACCGCGTCGGCTGCCGTTCCGAGCAAATTGTTAATGAAACCTTCCTCGAATCCGAAGGTGTTTAGAACAACATGAGATTCATCCGCGACAGATAACGGGTAGGCTGACTCTCCTCCAACGAAAGGCAACCACCGGATTCCCAGCAACCTGTCGATGGATTTAGGATTCGACTCTCGGTTCGTCTTGAAGAACGATTCGCCACTATTGCCGGAGAATTCCCGCCAAACAAGCAAACTCGGGGTACTACCGCGAACGATGCCTCCATGCGTCGATCTTTTCACAACTTGCAAACTCGATTCGTCCGGCAAAGTAAGCGCCCAAGCGTAACTACGATCCCCTACTCTCGCGGCACCGCTTATGTTCTGACACGATGAGATGTAGATGTTCCAAATCTTGATTTCCTCGGCTGCCGATGCGTCATACGCTAGAAGAA
>CAYXRK010000060.1:18245-24183 GCA_964467615.1 uncultured Nitrospirales bacterium
TAGATGTTCCAAATCTTGATTTCCTCGGCTGCCGATGCGTCATACGCTAGAAGAACACAGCCGAAAAGTTTTAACGTCTGGCCGAGGAGCATCCGTCGCTTACTCATCGGTTTCACCCCGTTGATGTTTCCGACGTGCAATCAACAAAAAGGCGCAGGCGCAAAGGAAAATAGGGACAGCGGAGCTGTTGAAAAACCCCGTGTGGCGCACGATTCGGGCGTTCTTCGGCAAATCGCTCCACGCGTTTCCGAGGAAACTTGATAGCCATTGCTTGGCCAATCTCTGGAATCCCACATGGAGGAGGGTTTTTCAACAGCTCCACAGCCACCTATTTCTGGCCTCCCGTGCTTACTTCGATGCCGGAAATCCCGTCAGCCCCGGATCGAGCTGCACGCCAAAACTGTTCAGGGCCATTGAGACCAGGTTGTACTGGCCGACGGTGAACACCGTGTCCATCATTTGTTCTTTGGAGTATTTCGCCGCGAGGGCGTGCCAGGTTGCGTCGGTGATGCAGGAATCGGCGTGAAGTTCGTCTGCTGCTCGGACTAGGTTCGCCTCGAACGGGGACCAATGCTTGTCAGCGGGACCCTTCGCGAGGGCAGCGACGTCTTCGTCGGTAAACCCGATGCCCTTGGCGAGGCGGACGTGTTGCGCCCATTCGTACTCCGAGCCGCACAAATATCCGATGCGAAGAATGAGGAGTTCGCGGTCGCGCGGCGGGAGGGTTGAACGGCTGAGGATGTAGCTGCCGAACACGAGCCAGTCCTTCGCGAGGGCGGGATGTTGGGCCATCGTGGTGAAGACGTTGTAGAGACGGCCGGACTGTTCGTACGGCGCGAGGATTTCGCGCTGAGCGTCGGTCCAGGCGGTCTTCTCGAGGGGCGCGATCCTCGGCGCGGCTGGGCGCGTCCGCGCTTGCGCAGAAACGCGCCACACGAGGATTCCGTTGAGCGCCAACGATGCGACAAGAATCGCCGCGACTGCCATCAATGTGCTGCTTGACGTGTGCATCATTCGTCTCCCGGCGGGTGCCGATTCGTCTCAACCCTCACCACGCATTCTCTTGCCCACCAGGCTGTGGCGGCGACTGTACAGGAAATACACGAGCAAGCCGATCGCGAGCCACGCGAAGAGCCGGGTCCAGTTCGCCGCGGGCAACGACAACATCAAGAGTAGACAACCAACGATACCCAGAATCGGGATGACGGGCACGAATGGGCAGCGGAAGTGACGCTTGGCCTGTGGGTTCGTGCGCCGCATAATCAGGACCGCGATGCATACCATCACGAAGGCGAACAACGTGCCGATATTTGTGAGGTGAAGCAGCGCGTCAATTGGCAGAAATCCGGCCAGAACGGACACGCCCGCGCCGACGAGAATCGTGCTCTTCCAGGGCGTCTTGAACGTTGGGTGCACGGCGCTAAAGAACGACGACGGCAGCAGTCCGTCGCGCGCCATGGCCAGCATGACTCGCGGCGCGCTGAGCATCAGCACCAAAAGCACCGACGTTATGCCTGCCACGCCCCCTGCCGCGATGAGGAACTCCGCCCGGGGCAACCCCGCCTGCTTGAACGCGTCGGATACGCCCGCGTCGATGCTCAGGTCCTGGTACGGCACCATCCCGGTCAACACGGCCACCACGCCGATATACAACACGGTGCACACAAGCAACGACACGATGATCCCAATCGGCACGTCCCTGTGCGGGTTCTTCGCCTCCTCCGCCTGCGTCGAGACGGCGTCAAACCCGATGTACGCGAAGAAGATAATCGCCGCGCCGGCCATCATCCCGACGGGGTCTCCGCCCGCGTTAGTTTGTCCGGCCACGTGTATTCCGAAAACGCTCAGCCCCGACCATCCATACGGCGCAAAGGGTTCCCAATTCTCTGGCTTGATATAAAACGCACCGACCAGTATCACAAACAGAACGACCGAAACTTTGATGGCCACCATCACCGCGTTGAATTTCGCGCTCTCGGAAATGCCCTTCACCAGCACCGCGGTAATTGCCATGACCACCAACACCGCGGGCAAATTTATGAACGCCCCCGTACTAACGAACGACCCTTGTTGGTACATGACGGGCGCCCTCGAGAGCGCCTCGGGCAAAACGATACCGAACTTGGCGATCACACTTTGGAAATACCCGGACCAGCCCGTCGCCACGGTAGACGCTCCCACCGCATATTCGAGTATCAAGTCCCAGCCGATGATCCACGCGAACAATTCGCCCATCGTCGCATACGAGTAGATGTACGCGCTGCCCGAGACCGGCGCCATCGAGGCGAACTCGGCGTAACACAGCGCGGCGAACACGCAGGTGGCCCCCGCGAGAACGTACGAGACCATCAGCGCCGGTCCGGCAACGTCCTTCGCCGCCGCGCCCGTCGCGACGAAGATGCCCGCGCCGATTACAGCGCCGATTCCCATCAGCGTGAGCGCGACGGGCCCCAACACCCGCTTAAGCCGGTGCTGGCCCATCATTTCCTTCATGATCTGGTCAAGCGATTTCGTCGCGAACAACTGGCTCTTTGCCATAGCGATATCACGCCTCCCCTTTTAGTGGTCCGCCTTAAATACGAATCGGGCGTTAAAACCCCATCCCTCGCCCAATAATCTCTTTCATAATTTCGTTCGATCCGCCGTAGATCGACTGCGCGCGCGAATCAACGTACGCCTTCGCGACGAAGTACTCCATCATGTACCCGTAGCCACCGTGGAGTTGCACGCACTGGTCGATGACGCGGAGCTGCATGTCGGTGCACCACCACTTCGCCATCGAGCCCAACTCGGTCGTCAGTTCGTTGCGGTTGAGCAGCAGCGTGCAATGATTGATGAACTGACGGCCAATCGTCACTTCGGTCTTCATCTCGGCGAGCTTGAAACGCGAGTTCTGAAACTGTCCGATTGGGCGGCCAAACGCCGTTCGCTCCTTGCAATATTGGACGGTCTTCTCCAGGCAAATCTCCGCCGAGGCGACTCCGCCAACCGCGATCGCCAGACGCTCCTTCGGCAACTGGCCCATGAGGTAGTAAAACCCCTGGCCCTCCTGGCCCAACAGGTTCGCCTTGGGCACCTTCACGTCCTGAAAGAAAAGTTCGGCCGTGTCCTGCGCGTGCATGCCCATTTTGTCGAGCTTCTTCGAGGGCGCAAACCCTGGCATGCCGCGCTCGACGAGCAAGAGGCTGATGCCCGCGTGTTTTTCTTTCGGGTCCGTCCGCGCGACGACGATGACCAAGTCGCTGCAGATACCGTTCGTGATAAACGTCTTCTGGCCGTTGAGCAGATAGTAGTCGCCCTTGTCGATCGCCGAGGCCTTTACGCCCGCAAGGTCGCTGCCCGTGTTCGGCTCGGACATTGCAATCGCCAACACGCATTCCCCCGAAACGCACTTGGGCAAGTATTTGCGCTTCTGTTCTTCCGAGCCGTACTTGATCAGATACGGCGTGACGATGTCCGTGTGCACCTGGAACCCCGGCCCGGACGCGCCCGCGCGGGCCAGTTCCTCGGTGATGACGTTGTTGAACCTGAAGTCCTTGATGCCGAGGCCGCCGTATTCTTCCGGCACGTCGAGCGCAAGATAGCCCTGCTCGCCGGCCCTGCGCCACATCGCCTTGGAAACGACGCCGTCCTTCTCCCACTGCGCGTGATATGGCGTGATTTCCTGTTCAACGAACTTTCGAAATCCATCGCGGAACATCCGATGGTCTTCGGTATAGAACTCGAGGTCCTGCTCGACTACGGCCATGCGATCTTTCCTCCCCTGCGACGGGCCGCATTCTAGCCAATCGGAACGCACGGCGGATAGTTTTGACTTTTCTCGCGCACAATCGCTAATCTTCCGGCTCCATTTCGCGCCGTTCCGGGGCGATTTCCCCTCACGACAACTAAGGAAAGACAGCACATGAGAGAAGCGGTATTGGTTTCCAGCGCGCGCACGGGCCTAGCAAAATCGTTTCGCGGCTCCTTCAACATTACCCGGCCCGACGACCTCGCGGCGCACGCCATCAAGAGCGCGCTCGACAAGGTGCCTCAACTCGACCGCGCCGAAGTCGAAGACGTCTATATGGGCTGCGCGAACCCCGAAGGCCCGCAAGGCATGAACATCGCCCGCATCTCGGCCCTCCTCGCCGGGCTGCCTGCATCCGTGGGCGGCGCGACGCTTAACCGCTTCTGTTCGTCCGGCCTGAACGCGGTCGCACTCGCCGCGCAGGAAATCATCAACGAAGGCGCCGAGGTCGCGATTGGCGGCGGCGTGGACAGCATCTCCATGTCGCGGCCCACTCCATCGCCGAACCCGAAAGTCATCGAGAAATTCCCCGGTCTCTACATGGTCATGGGCGACACCGCCGAAGTCGTCGCCAAGCGCTACGGCATCACCCGCCAGACCCAAGACGAATACTCGGTGCTCAGCCAGCAACGCACCGCCGCCGCGCAGCAACGCGGATTCTTCAAGGACGAAATCGCCCCGATGACCGTCTCCATGGGCCTGTTCAACAAAGACACCAAGCAGATGGAAGGCGAACAGATGGTCACCTGCGACCGCGACGAATGCAACCGCGCCGACACGACCATCGAAGGTCTCTCCTCGCTCAAGCCGTACTTCGACCAGACCAGCGGCAAGGGTACCGTCACCGCGGGCAACGCATCGCAATTGTCTGACGGCGCATCGGCCTGCGTGTTGATGGAACGCAAACGCGCCGAGAAGCTCGGCCTCAAGCCGAAACTGATCTTCCGCGGCTTCGCGGTCGCCGGCTGCGAGCCGGACGAAATGGGGATCGGCCCTGTCTACGCCGTGCCCAAGCTCCTCAAGCGCCACGGCCTCAAGGTCGACGACATCGATCTCTGGGAACTCAACGAGGCGTTCGCCGTGCAGGTCTGCTACTGCCGCGACAAACTCGGCATCAACCCCGAAAAGCTGAACATCAACGGCGGCTCGATTTCCATCGGCCACCCCTTCGGCATGACCGGCTCCCGCCAAACGGGCACTATCGCCAACCAGATGGCCGAACGCAAAGCGCGCTACGGCGTCGTGACCATGTGCATCGGCGGCGGCCAAGGCGCAGCGGGCCTGTTCGAAGCCTGCAACTAAGTCGCGCGTTCCCGTCGCGGATTCGGGCCGCGTTTCCGGATATCGACTACGCGCTAATCGACGGCTCTCGGGGTGCTTGTCACGTGATCGTTACGCGCGCGATAGGAGATTGTGCACGGTCACGGATTCTAGCGTTTCAGGCGGGAAGCGTTTGCTGACGTGGAGTATTTCGATGCCGACGAGGCGGCGCTGTTCGTCGAGGTCCACCGTCAAGCCGTCCTCGACGTCTACATTGTCCGTTGGTTTTTCAGGCCGGAACCTAATGTAGAGCGCGTCCGCTTCCGAATCGTACTCAATTTGCATCGGGGTCTCTTCCGAGGGTCTTACGGGGCGTGACCGTAATTACCACCCGCCGCTCGGTTTCGATCCTAAATGTAACACGAAGCCACGGACCATCTCGATCTTGTTTCCATGCGTGCTGAGCTCCGAACTTGCCGGGGCGCATTTCATCGGGGTTGTCAAGAGCGTCTTCTACTTGATGCACATCGATAGCGTAGAGCCGCATCCGGTTACGCGCATGACGAGTCAGATAAACGTTCACGAGCAAAGTTTACCAGGCGCGATGCGGATGTCGTCGCGGCGCAACGATGCCTTCATGCGGGCGAGGACTTCTTCCGCGACGCGGTCACCGGAGCGGAGGGCTCCCGTTCGTGGTGAGCCTGTCGAACCATGAACGTGTTCCCATATCTTGTGGTGTCCAATTTCGAACTATCGGGATCCTTTCCCGGCCCTGGCGGCTCGCCGTTTCGGGGCTCCTCGATGGCTCGGTCGGACAACCTGCTAATTTCGGGCATTTTTTCTTCCTGGAGAAACAACCCTCTCTAGGTTTTCGAGTTTTGGAAGCAC
>CAYXRK010000061.1:0-23777 GCA_964467615.1 uncultured Nitrospirales bacterium
GGGGGCCCGCATCGATGAGACAAATTTGGATGGAGATCGGCCAATTCACGTCGCGGCCAAAAGTGGTCGAATGACGGTGGTCCGCCATCTACTCGAACGCGGAGCGCAGCCTGACTCCGTGAACGGCTACGGTGACAACTTGATTGCTATCGCCGCGCTCTACAGCAATCTCGAACTGTACGAACTTGGCGTCGAACTTGGCTTGCCGCAAGACACTCCCAACAAGCGAAATGAAACCGCGCTTCATCGGTCGGCGGTGCGCGGTTCTGGCCGTATTGCCGAAAAGCTACTTGATGCCGGCGCGAATCCGAACGCTATAGGCGATCTGGGAAACAGTCCTCTTCATCACGCTGCGACTCAAAATAACGATGGATTGGTCCGACTATTGCTCTCCGCAGACGCCGACCCGAACATCGTGAACGAAGCGGGAAATACACCTCTACTCCTTGCGGCCGATGCGGGAAACGAACCAATGATCTCTGCGCTGCTCGCGGCGGGGGCGGACGCGGACGCCGCGGATCCACAGGGCGTGGTTCCGCTCCTGCACGCACTTACCAATGGCCACGATGGCGCCGCACTTTTGCTGGCCCAACGCACAGAACATCTCGACAGCCCGGACACGGAAAATCGGACCGCGCTGCATTGGGCGTGTGCGGACGGCCAAGTCGAACTGGTCCGCCTTCTGCTGACGCGCGGTGTAGACCCCAATTTTCGAGAAGGGTCCCATGGCAACACGGCCCTTTATAGTGCCGTGGGGGGATCATCGGACGAGGTGACCAATTTGCTGTTAGACGCCGGTGCGGATACTGATGCTCGAAATTCGGATGGCGCCGCTCCTATCCACGCTGCGGCAATGACGGGCAATGCGCCCGTCGTGGCTGTACTCGTGTCGAGGGGCGCCGATCCGAACGCGTATGTCTATCGCTCGCTCTGGACTCCGCTCCATCTAGCTGCGTCAATCAATTCCAGCGAGACTGTAAAAAGGCTCCTCGATGCGGGCGCCGACGTCAACGCGCGGGATGCCCGAGGTTGGACGCCCCTGCATGTTGCGGCATTCTTCGGTTACGGGGACCTGGCCGAAGCCCTGATACTCGGTGGGGCCGACACTAAGACTGCGGCATACGACGGAGAAACCGCGCAACAGGTAGCGGCGAATCATCATCATACGGAGGTCTCCGAGATGATCGCGCTCGCTAAGGCGCCCTCCCTCGCCTCGGAAGAGGTGACCAGAGTTGCGATAGCGACACGACCCGCCCACCTCGTCGACCGTCGTTTGCGCGCGGCGTTGGCAATCGACGCCAACACGCTTTCGTTGCTCCATTCAGCCGCTGAGGGGGGGGCACTGGCACTCATCGACGAACTCGTCACTCGGAGGGGCTTGCCGGTAGATCTCCGCGACGCCTCGTCACGCACGCCCCTACAAGTTGCCTCGGAGAGCGGAACCCTGGGCAGTCTTGAGGCACTGCTGAGTCTCGGCGCGAAAATAGATGACCAGGGTAATCCCGCGCGTTGGAGCGCTTTGCACTTCGCCGCCTCCGCGGGCCAGACCCGGGCGGCATCCGCCCTCCTCGCGCGGGGGGCAGACTCGCGCCTTCGTGATGCGTTGGGACGTACCCCAGCCGACGTTGCCGAAACGTCTGGCCGCCCGCAACTCGCTGACTTGTTGCGACAAACCGGATTGGCTGGCGCAAGCTAACTTTCGTGCAGGCACCCACGAAGATTCGTTCGCGGTCATTCGATGACTTTTGCAATCCTAGGTATAATTCCTTGCGCATTGCCGATCATCGACAATGTGTCGATTGAGTCAGCAACGACCGTCCATCTCGACGGTACCGCATCCCGGGGGGTTCGTACTCTGAACGCGCGCACACAAAACCTGACCGCTGCCTATCAGGCTGCGGGGCGGTCCCGTGTTCCGCCGCTCTCTCAAGTGTTTTCCATCGGTGTCGTATTATGCGCGGCCGACATCCTTTTTACCGGCGCCAGCCTATTCTTGGCGTTTCAGATTAAGTTCCGTTTGCACAGGTTCTGGGACTTTGAGCGTACGTGGCACGCGGTCGACTTCCAACCCTACCTGCAACTGATGGTGTTCGCCATCATCGTCCGGCTCATGTGCTTCTTTGCGTTCGGCATCTACCGCAACGACAGTCTCGGCCGGCAACCCTCGGACACGGCGTTTCAGGTCTTCAAGGCAGTCACGCTCGGTACTGCGCTCATCATAATCGTTTCCTACTTAGGCGTGGTCCAATACCAGACCTTTTTGGAAATGCGCGAGTTTTCGTACTCGCGCCAAGTCCTCGCATACGACTACGCAATGAACCTCGCACTGGTTGGCGGGGCCCACGTAATCGCCGTCGCCAGCCGCAGGGCACTACGCCGCCGGGGAATCGGATTGCGATCCGTTGCTGTCCAAGGAACCGGCGACACTGCCCGTGCTCTGCTCGCCGAGTTCGCCAATCACCCTGAACTCGGTTATCGCGCCGCCGGTTTCCTGGACGACCAAGGTCCTCCAAAGACGATTGAAGTCGGCAAGCGTCGGTTTCAGGCGCTCGGCAGTTCGAGCGATCTCCTTTCGATAATTAACGAACACGAGATTCACGAGTTGGTGATCACCGATCCCGCTTCGCTCAAGCGGGAAATGGTCGAATTGGTAGACGAGGCCCACAAAGTCGAAGTGGTCGTCAAGCTCGTTCCCGACTTGTACGGCATATTGCTCCGGCGGCACGCGATCGAAGAACTGGCCGGTATGCCGGTGGTGCAGGTGAACGAGGTCGCCATCGTCGGCCTCGCGCGCATCCTGAAGCGGGCCGAAGATGTTCTCGTATCGTCTCTGCTTCTACTCGTGTTCGCGCCCCTTATGGCTTTCGCCGCTGTCGCAATAAAAATCGACAGCCCCGGCCCGGTCTTCTTTCGCCAACGCAGAATCGGAAAGAGCGGACGGCATTTCGGGATGCATAAATTCCGCTCCATGTACGTCGATGCCGAAGACCGGCGCAAGGACCTCGAAGCGTTAAACGAATCGGACGGTCCGCTGTTCAAAATGCGCAATGACCCGCGGGTCACCCAGGTAGGACGAATCATCCGAAGGCTTTCGATCGACGAACTGCCCCAGTTCTTTAACGTACTCAAAGGAGAAATGAGCCTCGTCGGCCCGCGCCCGCTTCCTATCAGCGACGTGCATGCACCGGACCAATGGGAACAACGCCGCTTCTCCGCCGTCCCCGGAATCACCGGTCTGTGGCAAGTCAACCGCATCGCCCACACCGCCGAGGAAATGCTCAAATGGGACCTCTATTACATCGAAAACTGGTCGCTCTGGCTGGATCTCCAGACCCTCCTCAAAACGGTCGGCGTCGTCATAAGCGGCCGCGGCGCATACTGACTCGCCCCGTCGGTTTCGTCGGCCCTGTTCTCCGGATCGTAGATTTTGGATTCCGAACCTTGAACTTTGAACTTGTCCCGTTGCCCCGCGTAGGATTTCCGCAGCAATGTCCGCTTCGCTATGCCCACTTTTAATCCATCCAGCGGCACGCCGCACAGCACGACGCCCTCGCTCGAACAATACATCGAAGCGATTGGCGATCTGCTGACGCGCGACAAGGTGTGCAGCGTCAGCGAGATTGCGGACCAAGTGCAGGTCAGCCGGCCGGCTGCGTCACGCGCCGTGCGCGAGCTGAAGGACCTCGGGTTTGTCGAGCACAAGGCCTACGGCTACGTCGATCTCACCGCCAAGGGCCAATCGCTGGCCGATCGGCTCACGGCGCGCCACGAAGCGCTGTACGATTTTTTTCTGAACGTCCTCGGCTACAGCGCCGACTACGCCGACCAGGAAGCCTGCCGGCTAGAGCACCAGGTCAGCGACGAATTCGCCGAACGCCTTGGCAAGTTAGACGCGTTCATCCGCGAAGACGGTTCAGTCGCCCAACGCTGGAAATCGTTCATGGCGAACGGCTGACTGCGCTCCCAAGCGAGACCTACCGCGCCGCCAATTCCGATACGTTCCGTTCCTTCTCGCCGGTGTAAATGCTCAGCGGGCGGTAAAGCCGGTTGTCCTGCGTCTGCTCGATGAAATGCGCCGTCCAACCTGAGACGCGCGATGCCACGAACAGCGGCGTGTACAAATCGAGCGGCAGGTCGAGCAAGTAGTACGTCAACCCGCACGGATAGTCGACGTTCGGATAAATTTTCTTGTCGTTGACCATCGGGTCCTTGATAGCGTCGTAGATGGCCATCCAGTTTTGCTGGCCTTTTTCCTCCGCGAGCATGCGCAGTTCGCGTTCGAGAATCCGCGCGCGATGGTCGCCGTTCTTGTACACGCGGTGGCCGAACCCCATGACTTTTTCTTTCTTGTCCAGCACCGTGTTGATCCACGCCGACGCTTCAGCGGCCGTCTTGAACCGCTGCAACATGTCCATCGCGGCCTCGTTCGCGCCGCCGTGCAGCGGCCCCTTGAGCGCGCCGATAGCACCGGTGACGGCCGAGACCATGTCCGACAGCGTCGAGCAAATCACGCGCGCCGCGAACGTGCTCGCGTTGAAATCGTGTTCCGCGTACAAGACCAGCGTCAGGTCGATAAGCCGCGCCGAGAGCGGGGTGGGCTCTTCGCCGTGGGCCTGATAGAGAATCTGCGCCGCATGGGAAAGCCCCGGCTTCGGCCCGAGCGGCTCTTTACCGTTAAGCAGGCGGAATCGCGCCGCGATGATTCCCGCGATTTGCGCCGTAAGCCACAACGCACGCTCGCGCAACGCCGCCGCGTCGTCTCCGGTCGTCGGATCGAAATGCCCCGCGTACGAGACCATGCTCCGCAACACGTCCATCATCGGCGCGCCCTTCGGAATATTGCGAAGCGCGTCGATCAGTTCCTTTCGCAGCGGGCGGTACTTCGCGAGCGTCGCTTTGACGCCTTCGAGTTCAGATTTGCTCGGCAGTTTCCCAAACAGCAGCAGGTACGCGACTTCCTCGAAGGTCGTCTTCTCCGCCAATTGTTCAATCGGATAGCCACGATACAGCAGCACGCCCTGATCCACGCATGCGATCGCCGTCTCGCCCGCAACTACCCCCGCGAGTCCAGGGCTATACAATTTGTCGTTCCCGCTCATACTCTGCCTCTCCCTTGTTACTCACGGACGCAGCACCGCCGCGTCTCGATTCGTTACCCTGTGTTCGGCGCGATGTGTGGCCTCGATGGCTCACGCTCGTCGCCGCGTCCCGAAAGCGCTTACCAGTCAACGTCCCGCCGGGCCCGCTACTTTCCCGTCGTACCCAAGGAGATCGTAGAGTTCCTGCCGCGTCTGCATGCGATCCAGCGCACTCGATTGCGTGCCCTCCGCGCGAAGTATGCCAAGGACGTCCTGCATCGCTTTCATCGCGGCACGCTGTAACGTTACCGGAAAGATCACCATAGTGTAACCCATTTCGGCGAAATCTTCGACGCGAATGTACGGCGTCGTCCCGAATTCGGTCATATTGGCCAACAGCAGGGTATCGGTCTCGCGCGCAAACCGCGCGAACTCCTCCGCGCTCCGCAACCCTTCCGGGAAAATAGCGTCGGCACCCGCCTCGACGTACAAGTTCGCCCGGCGCACCGCGTCGTCAAACCCGGTGACGCCGCGCGCGTCCGTGCGGGCGATCACCACAAAGTCCGAACTCGTCTTCGCGGCCACGGCGGCATCAATCTTGACCGCGAAATCGTCCGCCGGGACAAGTTCCTTTCCCTCCAAGTGGCCGCAACGCTTCGGGAACACCTGGTCCTCAAGATGGATGCCGCTCACGCCAGCCTGCTCCAACACGCGCACCGTCCGCGCTGCGTTGTCCGCCTCGCCATAACCGGTGTCCGCGTCGGCGATGATTGGAATCGTCGTCGCCCGCGCGATCTGCGCCGAGTGCGCTTCCGACTCCGTCAACGTCATCATCCCGACGTCCGGCATGCCGCCCACTGAATTCGCGAGCACCGCGCCGGAAAGATACATTGCTTCGAAGCCCATCGACTCGATCAGCTTTGCGCTGAGCGCATTGATCGCGCCGGGCATGACCACGCAGTGGTTCGCCAACAATTCGCGGAGTTTGGCCGAGCGTTGTCCGGAAGAGATCATCGAAAAAAGCATTCCTGCGCCGCGAAACGCGGCGACTATTCTGAATACACCTACCGAATGTGATCCCGATATTCTGCCTATCTCCCTCCAAACGATCAACGAATTCTCACGTGCTCGATGCGTTTGTCCGAGACTCGGCAGACTACGTACGCTATGCTAGAATTGTCACCGGATATTTATGATCGGCTGGTTTTTTTCAATGCGCTTCTCAACGTTCCTGTATGTAGGGCTTGCGTTCCCGGCGTTCGCCAGCGATTTCGCCGCCGAAGTTTATCCAGTGCTGGCGACGCGGTGTTTCGAGTGCCATGGCCCGTCCGAACAAAAATCCGACCTCCGGCTCGATAGCCGCGAGTCCGTTTTGGCGGGCGGAAAATCGGGCATTGTAGTAGTCCCCGGTAAGGCCGCCGAAAGCCGCCTGGTGACCCTCATTTCCGCCCTGGAACCCGACGTACACATGCCGCCGAAGGGCGCGGCATTGACTACGGGCGAAATCGGGCGCATTCGGGATTGGATCGACTCGGGGGCCGCTTGGAGCGACGTGAAAATCGCTCCGGAAGACATCCGGCAGTACGCGCCGGACCACTGGAGCTTTCAACCGATCTCCGGATTCAAGCCGCCCGCCGTCACGAAAACGGGATGGGTGCGCAGCGAAATCGACCGCTTCATCCTCGCGCGCCTTGAACGCGAAAGTATCCCGCCATCGCCCGAAACGGACCTCGTAACGCTTATGCGCCGCTTGTACCTCGACTTACTCGGCCTCCCGCCGACGCCGGAAGAGGTCGATGCCTACCTCGCGGACAAATCGCCCTACGCCTACGAGGCCCTGGTCAACCGGCTTCTCGCATCGCCGCATTTCGGCGAGCGCTGGGGGCGGCACTGGCTCGACCTCGCCCGCTACGCGGATAGCGACGGCTTCGAGAAAGACACGCCCAGGCCGAACGCATGGCGCTACCGGCAATGGGTGATCGAGGCGCTCAATCGCGATCTGCCCTATGACCAATTTGTCATCGAGCAACTCGCCGGCGATCTCCTCCCGAATGCCACCGTAGAGCAGCGCGTCGCCACCGGATTCCACCGGAACACCCTGACAAACCTCGAGGGAGGCGTGGATCAGGAGGAGTTTCGCGTCGAGCAGGTCATCGACCGGACGAACACGACGGCCGCGGTTTTCATGGGTTTGACGATGGGCTGCTCGCAATGCCATTCGCACAAGTACGATCCGATCTCGCAGCGTGAATACTACGGCATGTTCGCATTCTTCAACAGCGGCATGGAGAAAGACGTGCCTGCGCCGCTCGAAGAGGAAACGGCGCTGTACAAGCGCGACCTCGACGCCTTCAACGCGAAGACGGCGCGCGTCGAGCGCGAGATCCGCGAATACGGACCGGCGTTGAAGAAGAAGCTGCCCGAAATGGAAGCCACCTTCCACCGTGAGCTTGAGGGGTTGCAGTGGACGCTGCTTGATCCCACGGCGATGAGTTCGACCGGCGGCGCGGAATTCACGAAACTCGAAGACGGATCGATACTGGTCGGCGGCACGAGTGCGCCGGTCGATACCTACACCATCGAAGCGCAGGTCAACGTCGAAGGCATCACGGCGTTTCGTCTCGAAGCGCTGACGCACGAGTCGCTCCCGAAAAACGGCCCAGGCCGCGCGCGCCACGGAAACTTCATCCTCTCCGAATTCCGCGTGACCGCCGCGCCGCTCAGCGGTGGTGACGCCGTACCCGTCGAGTTCGAGCGCGCGACGGCCGACCACGCCGAAGATGGCTATCCGATCGAGAAAGCGATCGACGGCGACACCGGGACAGGCTGGAGCGCCGACGCCTGGCGCGATCTGAACGAGGACCGCCGGGCCTTGTTCATTACGAAAAACGACGTAGGATTTCCAGGCGGCTCGAAGCTCGCCTTCACGTTCGACCATCAGTACGGTGGCTCGCACGCCATCGGCCGGTTCCGGTTGTATGCGGCCTCGGGCAACCGTGAGAATCTCGACGTTTCACCCGGTGTGCTCCAGATATTGAATATCGCGCCCTTCGAGCGTACGAAGGACGAAGAAACGACCGTCTTCGATTTCTTCGGCAGACGCGACCCCGAGATGCGGGCGTTGCGCGCCGAGTTGGACGGGCTGAATGCGGCCAAGCCCGAAATCAAGACGCTCGCGCAGGTACTAGTCGAGAACCCCACGCCGCCCGAAACGAACGTCCTCGTTCGCGGCAGTTTCCTGAATAAGGGCGACGCGGTGAAGGCGCACGTCCCGGTTGCGCTGCCGCCGATCTGGCCTCGCGGCGAGTCGCCTAACCGTCTCGACCTCGCTCGTTGGCTTGTCTCGCCCGAACATCCGCTCACCGCGCGCGTCGCCGCGAACCGCGTGTGGGAACACCTCTTCGGCCGGGGAATCGTCGAAACGAGCGAAGATTTCGGCACGCGCGGCACGCCGCCCTCGCACCCCGAATTGCTCGATTGGCTCGCCACCGAATACATGAAGCGCGGCTGGAGCACGAAGGCGATGATCAAACTCGTCGTCAACTCCTCCGCGTACCGGCAATCATCGGCCATGCGCGCGGACCTCGCCGAGCGCGACCCCGAGAACGTCCTCCTTGCGCGGCAGAACCGTTTCCGGGCCGAGGGTGAAATCGTGCGCGATCTGTCGCTCGCGGCGTCGGGCCTTTTGAATCCCACCATCGGCGGCCCGAGCGTGCGACCGCCGCTTCCCGAAGGCGTGCGCGAACTCGGATACGCAAATTCCATTCCCTGGGACGCCGACACCGGCGCGGAAAAATACCGCCGCGGCCTCTACATCCATTTCCAGCGCACGGTCCCGTTTCCGATGTTGATGACCTTCGATTGCCCAAACTCGAATACGACCGCCATTCGCCGTTCACGTTCCGACACCCCGCTCCAGGCGCTCACGCTGCTAAACGATTCGACCTTCTTTGAGTGCGCCCAGGCGCTCGGCACACGCCTGGCCGGGGACACGGAAAAGCCGTTCGATGAGCGGCTGCGCGAAGTATTCCGGGCCTGTCTCGCGCGTGAACCGCAACCCCGCGAGATCGAAACGCTGACCGCGCTCTGGAACGATCAAAAATCCCTCTTCACCCAACACCCCGATGCCGCGAAGAAGCTCGCGGGCGAACGCCTGCCTCCAACCATCTCGCCCGAAGATACCGCTCCCTGGATCATCGTCGCCCGCTCGCTGATGAACCTCGACGAATTCGTCACGCGCGAGTAATGTCGCCTTTCGCCCGTGGCGATGGCCCGGGCGCGTTACACGCATGTCCGCCGTGATGATCTATATCGAAACGTCCGGGAAGCGGGATCGGATTCGTTCGCGCAGGTCGGATGGAGAGATCGTTTGCAAGTTTATCGCGCCGCCACGCGCTTCCTGCCGTTCGCGCAATCGATCGACTAAAGTATCGAGGTCGTTGTCCGCCTCGACCATGACTTCCTTCCTCCACTGCCGAACTTCTTCGACAATGGGGTCAACCCAGCGGGCGATCGCCATGACTCAATTCCTCCGGAGTGCATATCCGGGGCATGTCAACAGTGACGGGTGCTAGGAAAAAGAGGTACGTTAGAAACGGATGCTGCGACACCCGGTCGAACATTTCAGGAATGTTCATTGGCGTGCCTTTGGAGCATGTCCGCGATGTAGCAATCACGCGAATTCAGGAAAGTGCTTTAGATAAAGCTCGCGAATTTGATCTGCGGTGAGTTCTTGCACCGTGCAATCCGGATTGCATACGTGATAGGTTTCAACGGACTCGGCGATCCTTCTCAGCTTTTGCTGTGTTTCCTTGTCTTTGCCGTCGAACCCGAATATTTCGTAGTGACACGTACAAGCGCCATCCTGCTTAGACTCTTCAGCGGCAACTCCGTAATGTGATTCTGGTTCAAATTGCCAGTAAAGCGGCACGGGTTCCTTTCCGCCGCCGTGTTGTTTTTCTATGTGCTCACACACGCTACCATCGTCTTGTCTCGCACGAGTTGCACTGCATACTGATACACCCCTATTGTTTCCGCCAGGAGCGAACGCGTGACTGGGAAATCGATTCTTTTTCTTTCCTCTGGCAAGGAACATGGAGAGGTCGAGGATGCGAACGAAAGACATTGTGGAGCGCGTCCTATGTAGGCATAGATATCGGAAAGACCAATATCATTTCTAAAGACCGCGTCACCGTCGGCAAGCTCCTCAAAAAGTTGAATGCTATTGTCCTTTGCCACTGTAATCTCAATTTCCTCGCCACTGTGCGGATAGAGGACTAGGAGAATTTGTCCGCTAAGCCCAGGCGAACAATCTTGCTCATCTATCCCATGCGTTAGCGCGCAGGCTGAAATATTTTGAATTGTCTGAATCGTGGCCTGAGAAAAGGCGTCCCCTTTGCCATAACTCCATCCGTCGTTAAGTGAGGCGAAGTAGGCCAGTTTGCGAACTATTATGTCAGGCACGACACCATTGTTTCGCAAGATACTATAGGCGGTGTTATTCTGGCTTGGCATCTTGGTTTTGTTCCGTTAATTTATCAATCGCAGCCGCCGTCGTTTCCGTCGTCATAATCTCATGCTCGGATGCGCTCTCGAAACTCTCAATCAAACCAGCTAGCTTTTCCGAGAGAGATTTTGCTACTGTATACGACATATTTATGAGTGCGGCGGGCTTGCCATTTGCAGCGCCTACAAGCATGATGTCCCCAGAACTCAGCGTCATAGCGAACGAGTTACAGTAGATTCTCGGCACATTTGGGTCTGCTAGCGCCGGTTTCACAAGCTGTTCGAAATGTTCGGCTTTCAATACCGGCGGCCTACTCATTACGTTTGCTCCGAAGTAGAATACGCTTGGTGCCGTGATCGGACTCTGGATCCGCATCACGCGCGGTTCGATCCCGCAGTGTTCCACCGTGTTTAGGTTCGAGAATCGCAGACTTCGGAACGGACAAAATGTGCCTAAGCGCGTTCTTGAACGCGTCAAACTGGCTCGGTTCCGTCGCGCTTTTTTCGTTTTCCACGGCCCTGCCTCTTAGCAGGTTGGCGCTGGGTCTGCTCTCGTGAGTGTAGCATAGGTCAACCGCTTATCAGCAATGCTGGACACGACGCTAAGGAATCGCTGCGCGTTTGTCAACTTTCGGAAGTTGAACCGAAAAGCCTGCTCATCGAGGTACTGGAAAAGTTGGTTTGGTTCTACGCTCACGTAGGTACCGCGGATCCCGCGTTTCAAGAGCGACTAGGAATTCTCAAGGCCATTCGTATTCTTCTGGCACTTCCAGCCGCTGAAGGTACGTCGTATTGGCGGGCGACTTTTGCCGCGGGCTGTTAGGCCCCGGGCAGCGTCTTGCCCATCGCGTCCAGCGTACGCTTGATTGCGTTGAATCTGTAGTCGCCGCTCGACGCGGCCAATTCCGAGATCGCGGCCCACGCTTCCGGCGTATCGATCTTGGCGAGCGCGGCGACGCCCGTCTCGGTCATCTGGAATTCCCACGAGGAACCCTGTTCGCCCTCGCGCGTGGTGAGCGCCGAGGCAATGTAGGGGACTTCGTCCTTGGCCTTGAGCAGCCCCAGCGCGTAGACGAGATCGAGATGGGTCTTGCGCCATTCGTAGTCGTCGTTCTCGATGAGCACGGCAATCGCGTGCGCGCTCTCGGTGTCGCCCGCCTCGGCCAATGCGCTCGCGGCCGAGCCGCGAATGTCCGGCGCGCAGTCCCGATTCAGCCAGGCACGCAGTTCGGCAATCGCTTCCGGCCCGCCGATCGCGCCCAGCGCGCCGAGTTGTTCCATGATGCCGAGCGTCCGGCCGCTTTCGAATTCCTGTATGTCGTTTTCATTCGCCGCGTGCAGTTGCGCGATGATTTCGGGGACTGCGCTGGGCCCTCGCGCGATCAATTCCTCGCGCGCGGCGTAACCCGCCGGGCCGTTCGGGCTGCCCAAGGTATTGACCAACATCCCGGCGGATTGCCATTGGGGAAATCGCAGCAGCGTGATGCCCGTAGCGAACACGATGAGCAACGCGCCAGCGGCGTACAACGGCAAAACACGAGTCCCGCGTTCCCGGTATCGAGCGCCACGCAACGCGAGCCACAGCAGCCCGCCGGCGAACGTAAGACCGCCGGCCCCAAGCCCTAGAATGATTGCGCCAATCCCGGCCCCAAGCCCCGCACCCTCGCCGCTGCCTGCCGTGGTCAACAGGACACCCAACGAAACGGCGAACACGGCCACACCCGCCGCCGCGGACAACGCGGCCAGGATAACGAGCGCCATCGCGAAGCGCCGATATCCGGCCCCGGCAATCAACAACGCCGCCCCGGCAAGCAGGCACGCGCCAGCGACGGCCGACTTGGGCGAAGCGAGGAAGTTCAGCCAATCCATCGAACGCCGTCACGCCGGTTTGGGCGCAGACATTGCCTCGATTGCACGTTGAATGACCGGGGTGTCCCGTCGGTCCGAGCCGGGGATGTAGTAGACGCTCGCGGCGAGCATCCGCGGAAGATACTCCGGCGTGACGAGCCGGGCGTCCTCGAAGATCGCGGCGGGCCACTTGTACATGTGGTGCTCGGTGGACTTCGTGAACACGAGGCGTCTCGCCGTGTCGATAAACCTCGGCGCGCCGTGCCGCTGTGTAAACGCCAGAGCGAGCCGCGAGGCGCGGGCCGTGTCGGGGCCGATCGCGTCGAACACACTCGCGCAGGCCGCGTCGGCGTCTTCGCCGATGGTCTCTGCTTCGAGCGCCAGAATCGGACCGGACGCCGCGTTCTTCGGCGGCAGAAAGTTTCGGAATTGACATGTCCACCCTACGCCTTGGAGCAACAGCAGCAATTTCGTCCGAGGTTCCTTCGCGGTGTTGAACGCGAACCGCATCGCGTTCACCGAGGTGACCGGGTGCGCTCCCACCACGCCCGGCGACCCAATCATCAGTTCACAAGCCGCGAGGTGAAGCGCGTCCCACACGGCGTGGGCTTGACAGCCGCCGTCTTGCAGGCGTTTGACTACGGCAGGACAGAGTTCGGCGAAGTTCCCGGAACGAATGTCCGCGATGAGCGCCTCAGTGGCCGCCGCGTTCGGCGTGTTACCGTCCCACGCATCCGGCATGCGGCCCATGGCCTCGTCCGCCAGACGCTTATTCGCGTGGTAGCACTGGTCCGAATAGCCGTAGTTGTTGACGACTTCGTCTTTCCCGAAATCGAGCAGGCCGAGGATGATCGATCGCAGCACCGGCCCGGCGTGTTGGCGTCCGATGGTCTCGAGCGTGCGCCACGCATTCGAGACGTAGATGATCTTGTGGCCGATGTTGCGGTAGTCGCGCGCGCCGTATTCCCAGAGCCGCGCGAAGATCGAATCGATATCCACTTCACGCGTGAGTCCGGTGATGGCGCGGTCCGCGCGGTCTTCGTCCCACGCCTCCATCGCCGCGTCGAGTTCGCTCCACGCCGCCGCGCCTGACGGAAGCTCGCCTTCACGCTGGCGCAACACGAAGTCGCCCAGTTTGATGTCTTCCTCCTGCGACCGCTTAAAGTCGTCAAGCACATAGAACATCGGTAGCAGCCGTTCCTCGGGCGGCGCCGTGTTGGCGAGGTAGTTGCACGAATGAATCATGTACACGCAGTGGAACTTGAATCCGGGCGGCTGCGGATTGACGTTGCGAATGCCCGCAAGAAACAGCGCCGCGACGAACTGGTTGTAGGGCAAGCCATCGCGCAGCTTGACGGCCAAAGTTTCGACGGCCTTGTCTCTCGGTGTGTCCTCGATAAGCCGAACGAGCGGCTCGATGTCGTCGCTGAAGCGCACCGCATCCGGCAAGAGTGGCCCATCTGCCGCAGCCGCTTGCCCTACGCGGTAAAGGGCGTCGGCCGCTCCGAATGTGGTAGCAAGGCCAGAGGCCAGAAAGGTTCTGCGGGTGAACATGGGGCGGCTCCTTTTCGCATCGCGCGGCGGAGTGTATTCTACACCTCTGCGCATGTATCCAAACGAAAACAACTACACTGAATCTACTGAGCGGAGGTAAACGTCATGGACGTCGAAAAACTTTTGCGGTCGTTGTATCCCTACGCGGATGACTACGGCGTCACCCGGAAGTTTCCCGAAAAGGGGGTCGATGCGGGCAACATCATCCAACAATTGCAATCCATGGCCGAGCAGGAAGACGAGCGATGGGAAGGCGGTCACTGTTCCGGCACGATGTACTGCGGCGACCACCTGCACTACGACATCCTCAACAAGGCGTTCGCGCTGTTCAGTCACGTCAACGCGCTGCAACGCGACATGTGCCCGAGTATGAGCCGGTTCGAGTCCGAGATCATCGCCATGACGCTCGACATGCTCCACGGCGAGGCGGTGCAAGAACACGATTCATCGCGGAAGGCCTGCGGCGTGCTCGGTTCGGGCGGCACCGAGAGCATCCTCAATTCCGTGCTCGCGTACCGCGAGAAGGCGCGCGAAGAGCGCGGGGTCACGCGGCCGGAAATGATCTGGCCCGACACGGCCCACCCCGCGTTTCGCAAGGCCGCGCATTTGTTTGGGCTTGACGTCGTTGTCGCGCCGACCGATCCGGTGACCACGCAAGTGGACGTGGACTTCGTGCGCGATCACGTCAACTCAAACACGGCCATGATCATCGGCTCCGCGGGAAATTATCCCTACGGCACTGTCGACCCGATCTCGAATCTCTCGGACATCGCGGTCGAACACGGCGTCGGCCTGCACGTCGATGGCTGTCTCGGCGGCTTCATTCTGCCTTGGGGCCAACGTCTCGGATACGACATTCCCGTGTTCGATTTCCGCTTGCCCGGCGTGACGTCAATTTCGGCGGACACCCACAAGTACGGATACGGCCTCAAGGGCACCTCGGTCGTTGCGTGGCGCGACAAGACCTACCGGCAGTACCAATACTTCCTTATGACCGACTGGAAGGGCGGCGCCTACGCCTCGCCGGGCTTATCCGGCAGCCGTTCGGGAGGGCTCATCGCGGCGACTTGGGCCTCAATGATGCTGCTCGGCAAGGAGGGTTACATGGCGCGCGCGAAAAAGATTTTCGACACCGCATTCGAGATGCAAGACGCCGTCGAGAGCCACGCGGAACTGGACATTCTCGGTAAGCCGACCTTTTGTTTTTCGTTCCGGTCAGATGAATTCAATATTTATCACGTCAACGACTACATGAAGACCTGCGGCTGGCGCTTCAACGGCCAACAGTATCCCGAAGCGATCCACATGTGCGTCACGGGACCGCAAACTCAGGAGGGCGTCGCCGAAGCCTTCGCCGAAGACCTCGACGCCGCCGTCGAGTACGCCAAGAATCCGCCGCGCCCCGAACCCAAAAGCGGCGGCGTCTACGGCGGCGGCGCCGACGGGGTCAACATGGACCAAGACGCCGTCCGCCGCATGTTCCTCGTCGGCGCGATGGACGCGTTTACCGATTACCCGTTCTGAACTTTCTACACGCCATGAGCGCGGGGTGAACCGGTCAATTCGATTCCCACGCGTATCGCGGCGTCGCGAAGGTTTTTGTCGAGCGTATAGAGCGGCCGGCCCAGAGTCATCGCCAGTTCCAGGTACACCGCGTCGTACGCCGTCAACTGGTGGGGCCGCGCGATCATCGCGAGTTGTTCCAGCGTGCGAGACGTTGGTTCGGGAACGAATTCGATTTGCAGCGCCGCGAGGACCCGAAAGTAGCGCGCGGATTGGGCCTGCGTGATATGGCCCCTGCGCTCCTTCACTAAGATCGCATTCACGACCTCGATGCGCCAGAGCCACGGCGCGGCAAAGGAGCCGCGTTCAGCCTGGTCCTCCAACCAAGCCCCCTCGTCGTTCTCGCCGAACAACCAGGCCAGCGCCGCACTCGCGTCGATCACAAGGCCCGACACTAACGGCGGCCTTCAGACACCAGGTCAACTATTTCCTCCCGGCCCATCGGCGTAATTTCTGTCCTGAGTTTTGCCAATTCAGTCATCGCTTCCTTCCACGTCATGCGGTCGGTCGACTGTTCTCCAGTCGGCACGATATCCACGACGGGCTTCCCGCGCCGCGTAACCGTGATCGGCCGCTTTTCCCTGGCGACGCGTTCGACGAGTTCAGAAAAATGGGTCTTGGCGTCAAACATTCCGATCTGATCCATGGCCGCTCCAAATCATCTAGTTTACAATCTAGACTGTTAGTGTAAACAACTACCCTCGTCGAAATCCAGCGATGTCGGGAAAGTTTTCGATGAGCCGACGGCGTTACGGCCGGTTACTCGAACACCACGGTCTTGTTCTTGTATCGGATGACCCGGTGTTCGATGTGCGCCTTGATCGCCGCGGCGAGGGCGCGTTGTTCGAGGCTCTTGCCCTGTTCGCGAAGGGTTTCCGGGGTATCGCGGTGGGTCACGCGGCCGACGACCTGCTCGATGATGGGCCCCTCGTCGAGGTCGGTCGTCGCATAGTGCGCGGTCGCGCCGATAAGTTTGACGCCGCGGTCGAACGCTTGCCGATACGGGTTCGCGCCTTTGAAGGAGGGCAAAAAGCTGTGGTGGATGTTGATCACGTCCTTGGCGTAGGCCCGCAAGAAATCGCCCGATAAGATTTGCATGTAGCGCGCAAGGACAAGGAAATCGCTCGGGCCCGAGATCGCCTCGACCATGCGGGCTTCCTGTTCGGCGCGCGTAGCTTCCGCCACCGGCAGATGAACAAAGGGGATACCGTGACGCTCGACCAGTACGCGGGCCGATTCGTGGTTGCTGACGACGCACGGAATCTCGACGCGAAACTCGCCCGAGCTCCAGCGATACAACAAATCGACGAGACAATGGTCGAACTTCGACACCGCGACGGCCATGCGCGGCAGGTCGGTCGAAAAATGAAACTCCCAATCCGCGTTCAACGACTGGCCTAGCGGCTGGAACGCGGCGACCAACTCCTTCCGGCTGCAATCGCCCGATAGATAGAACTCGAGGCGCATGAAGAACCGCCCGCCGCTCGGATCCGTCGAATACTGGTTCGAGTTCGTGATGTTTCCGCCGCGTTCGAACACGAAGCGCGATAGTTTCGCGACGATCCCAGATTGGTCCGCGCACTGAATCAACAGGACGATACTGTCGCTCGCCGCGCTCATAGTCAGCCCGCGAGCCGCCGCAATTGACCGCACGCCGCGTCGATGTCCTGCCCGCGCTCGACGCGTAGCGTCGCCTTGATGCCCCGCCCGATGAGCGCGTCGCGGAACCGCTCGCAGGCCATGCGCGTGGGCGGGCGATATGGCAGCCCCTGCACCGGGTTGTACGGAATTAGGTTCACGAAGGCCTGGAGCGGTCCGGCGTAGGCGCTCAATTCTTCGATGTCCTGCGCCCGATCGTTCACGCCCTCAAGCAGCGTCCACTCGAACGTCATTTGGCGGCCCGTGCGCTCGGTGTAGTGCTCGACCGCCTCGTGCAATTTCGTCAAATCGTATCGCCGGTTCAGCGGGACCAACTCGTCGCGCAATTCGTCGTTCGCCGCGTGCAACGACACGCTCAGCCGAACTTGCCAGCCCTCCTCGGCAAACGCGTAAATGCCTGGCAGTTCCCCCGCGGTCGAGACCGTGATCTTCCTCGCGCCGATGCCGAGTCCGTCATCCGACATCAACAACTTGACCGCCGCGACGCTCGCGTCGTAATTGCGAAACGGCTCGCCCATGCCCATGAAGACGACGTTTGGCGTCCGCTCGCCCAGGTCTTCGTCCTTCACGAGAAACAACGCCTGCTCGACGATCTCGCCCGGACCCAGATTGCGCGCAAACCCGGACACGCCCGTGGCGCAGAACGAACACTTGAGCGGACACCCCGCCTGCGTCGAAATACACAGCGTGATGCGGTCCCGATCTCGGAGCAGCACCGACTCGATGGTCTCGCCGTCGTCCAGTCGCAACAAAACTTTCTTCGTTCCCGATTTGGGCGACGCCGATTCCTTGACAAGCGCCAGCCGGTTTACGCTGCACTCGGTCGCCAATCGTTCGCGCAACGCCTTGGACAGATCCGTCATTGATTCGACGTCGAACACGCGCTTCTGATGGATCCATTTGAATATCTGCTTCCCGCGATAGCCCTCGATCCCCAGCGCCTCGGAAATCTGTGCAGGCGAGAGATCGGTCAAGTGGATTTTTTCTTGCACCACCGCGCTCATCGCGTCCCCGCTGTCATGAGGCCAAGTTCCGCCGCGCGCGCGCGCAAATCGAAATACTTGTCCTCAATCTCTCCATTGAACTGCACAGTCCGTATCTCGATTGTCATGCGCGTTTCCTCCGTCGGAAACCACGCCTCGACCGAACTCGGAAACCGGACCGACTCGTACGCGCGGTAGTCGCCTAGTGTCGTCACCGCCAACGTGCGTCCCGTCTCGTCGCGGCGTTCATTCCGGCTGATGGCCCATCCCGGCGCCTCGCCCGCCACGCGCACCACGTCGATCACGCGCGACGCACCCGCCGCCGAGCGCACTTCCAACGTCGCCGTTCCGTGTCCGGCATCGTACTTCGCGAGCGTGACGCCGCCCGAGGCGAGCGCGTCCCAATCCTCGGGCAAGAACATTTCTCGGGCGATGTCGGACGGCGAAACCGAGAACGGCACGTCCTCGAACTGCTCGCCCTCGAATTGATAGAAGCTCTGCTCCTGCTGGGTCGGGAACTCCATCAAGAATTCCTCGCCCGCGCAATAGAGCTTAAAAATGGCCATGTTCGTAACCCGATGGTTCCCTTGTACGTATAAGTCCGCCGGACGCCGAAACAAAATCCTCCCGCCGCGAAACCGCTGCGTCGACTCGAGCTTCGGCGACTCGAGCGTAAATGTGCCGCCCGCGCGAAACGATTGAATCGCGTTGTCGTTCGCGGCCAGATCAGCCAGGATTTCGCCCGGCGAAGGCGCGTTCTCCGGCGCGCCCGCCCGCTCGACCGCCGGCCCAAGACTCGCGCAGCCCACGTTCAATGCACCGCACTCCACTGCGGCCATCAAAACAACATACATGCGAATTCGTGGTCGAAGCAGAGAGATCACTGCGGGAACCGATCGGAAAGTTGACGCGCCCGGGTCCATTTGCTAGACTTCCGGCCCCTCAAGTCGAAGTATATCATCGGGTTATCACACCCGGAAATTGTATCGGAGATTTATTATGTCCCGCGTGTGTGACTATAGCGGCAAGGGCCCGTCGGTCGGCAAGAAGATCGTTCGCCGCGGCAAAGCCAAGCGTGAAGGCGGTATCGGCCAAAAGGTCACCGGTATCACCAAACGCCGCTGGCTCCCGAACCTGCAAACGATCCGCATTATCGACGAAAACGGCACCGTCCGCCGCGTTCGGGTTTGCGCGCGCTACATCAAGGCCGGAAAATTCACGAAGGCCCCAAGCCGCAAGTTGCAATTGAAAGCGAAGTCCGAAGGCAAGTAAAGCGTGTCATTGATCGTCAGGTTTTCGCCCGGCCCTTGGCCGGGCGATTCTTTTTTCGGGCCCTCGATCTGAATCATGACCGGCGAAATTCTTGATCCCTCATTAGCAATCGGCGACACCGGGCCGCGCGCGGACGACGGCGTGCGGCTCTGGTTTCAGGGCGACGAGCAGCTCGCTTCAACTATCCCCGGCCTTTATCGCAAACAGGGACCGAGCTTCGTAAAAGATCTCCACGGCCGTTTCGCCTTCGCGATTCACGATACTCACGAACGCACTTGGCTCCTCGCCCGCGACTCCGCCGGTTCGCTCCCGCTCTACTATCTGAACACACATGACGGTGTCCGATTTAGTTCTCGCATCGGACCGCTTCTCAAATACCTACCTCGAGTCGAACTACACCCACCCGCACTCATCGACTACTTGGCGCACCTCTGGGCGCTCGAGGGCAAGACGTTCTTTTCCGGTGTCCGCTTGCTTCCCGCAGGCACGATGCTTACTTCCGGCGGAGAGCAACGATTCTTTCGACACGAGCGCCGCCCCGAGGACCGCTCCATCGAGTCGTGGTCGGCGGGAATCGTCGAGACCTTGAGCACCTCGGTTTCGAGGGCCGTCGCTCCCGGGGTTGCCTGTCATCTCAGCGGCGGCATCGATTCGAGCGCCGTCGCCGTCTTCGCCGCGAACGCCCTCGGCGCACCGCCTCTCTGTTTGGCTTCGTCGTTTCCCGATTTTCCGGACCAGCAGGAGATTGAGTACGGCCGCATCGTCGCCAACTCAATAGGGACCGAATTACTCGAAGTCCCGATTCGAGGGACAGACACCAGCAATGTCCTTCGCGATTTGATCCTGGCTCTCGAGGAGCCGAAGTGCCACCCGCCCGTCTTGGCGCGCTATCTCCTCGAAGCAGCGGCGAGCGAACGCTCGTGTCGGCGCGTGCTGACCGGCCGCGGGGCCGACGAACTGTTCACCGGTTACGATTCACACGCCGCTGAACAACTTGCGGACCACCGGCACCGGCGCACCGTGCCGGATTTGCTGACTTTGTTGCGCCCGGAATTCATCGCCGCCGTCGGCTACGACGTCGAACTCGCATACGACGAAGTCTTCGAATCGTGCTCAGGCGAGACGCTCCTCGATCGCGTGCTAGCGTTCGACTCGCGCACGCTCCTAGCGAATTGGATGGTAATCGACGCGAAGATTTCGCAGTCGTTCGGGCTCGAGTGCGTCGCGCCGTTTCTCGACAAGCCCATGATCGATCTGGCGCTACGAATTCCCGACGAATACCTGCTCGCCAATGGTCAACTTAAGGGACTGGTCAAACTCAGCCTCCGCGGCATCTTGCCGGACGCAGTACTGGATCGCCCCAAGATCGGGTTCCGTACTCCCTTCGGAGAGATGCTGCGTTTGGGTGCGGAACCGTTTACACGCGACGCCCTCGCGCCCGGCCAAAGCATTTTCTGGGATTGGTTCGACCCGCGCTCCGTGGCCCAAGTCCTGGATGCGCATTTCTCCGGCGCCCGTAATTTCGGCTGGCAGCTCTGGGCCTTGTTGTGCGTGCGCGAGTGGACCCGCATCTACCTCGAAGAAGGAAAGGGCCGCGAATGATCGTCGCGGCGCTCCAGCCCGGTTACCTCCCGTGGCTTGGCTTCTTCGATCTGATGAAACGATGCGACGTGTTTGTCATCGAAGATTCGCTCAAGTACACGAAGCAAGACTGGCGCAACCGTAACCGAATCCGGACGCTTCAAGGCTGGGCCTACCTAACCGTACCCGTCGAAAAAGGCGCGACCGAAAAGCGTATCCGTGACGTGAGCATCGACAACAGCAAGGACTGGGCCTCGCGGCACTTCACGCTTCTTCGTGAAAACTATCAGCGCGCGCCCTATTGGGAACAGTACGCGCCGTTTCTGGAGGAATCGTTACGCCGATCCTGGACCAACCTGCAAGAACTCGATATATATTTTATCGAATTCTTCGCGCGCGAATTCCAAATCGCAACTCCACGGCGCTTGCTAAGCGAACTCGGGATCGAATTCGCCGGCGACAAAACCGGCGACCTTGTAAAGCTTACCCGCGCGGTGGGCGGCACGACCTTCATCGAAGGCACCACCGGCAAATCATTCGTGAACGTCGAACAATTCCAGGCCGCCGGCCTCGACATCCTCTTCCAAGACTACGAGTGCCGGCCATACCCGCAACAGTTCGAGCCGTTCGTGTCGCACCTCTCGGCCATCGACCTGCTCCTCAATCTCGGGCCTGCGGCAGGTGCGCACATCTAGCTCGATTATTCTGGCGCGTAGAAAAGCGCGGGCTATTCGCTTACTAACACGTCCCCGCCGATCTCGCGCAAGTCGTCGATGAATCCGGGGTACGTCACGGCCGCCGCCTCCGCGCCGTGAATCACTGTCTCACCCTCGAGTTGCGTTGCGATGATCGCGAGCGCCATGACGACGCGATGATCGTCATGCCCCTCGACATGACACGCGTGCAGTCGGCTTGACCGAATGACAATGCCGTCAGAAAGCTCTTCAACGTCACCGCCTAACTTTTCCAGCTCCTCACGCATTACCGCGATCCGGTCCGTCTCTTTGATGCGCGCTTGCGGCACATTCACAAGCCGTGTTTCGCCTTCGGCAAAACACGCGAGGGCGGCCAGCATCGGCAATGCATCAGGCGTCGCGTTCAAATCGATTTCACAGCCGTGAAGCGACTTCGCGCGAACGCATACGCCGGAGTCCGACGCCGCAACGTCCGCGCCCATCTCGCGCAGATAATCGACCACCGCCTTGTCGCCCTGCGTGTCCGCCATATCCAGCCCGCGCGACGTGACCTCGTTTCCCGCGAGCGCGCCCGCCGCCAGGATGAACGTGCCAGACGAGAAATCCGCGGGGATGCGCCGATCCACTGCCGCGAATACCTGTCCACCCGGCACGCGAAACTGCCGGAAATCGTCCGCATATTCGACGCGTACCCCTTGCCGCTCGAGCCAATCCAGCGTCATCTCCACATACGGCCGTTCATTCAATAGCGGGACGTCAATTGTCGAATCGCCCTCCGCCAACGGACACGCCATCAGCAGGCTCGTCAAATACTGGCTACTCACCGCCTCGATGGTCGTCACGCCGCCGCGAAGAACGCCGCTAATCTCGACGGGCGCGCAACCATTTCCGTGAGGAAACCGGACCTTCGCGCCCAGATCGACCAGAGAATTTCCCAACGCGGCCGCCGGCCGCCGCTGGATCTGGTGATCGCCTGTAAGGGTCGCCGAGCCGTCACGCAACAGCGCGCACGCGCCCATCGCGATGCGTAGCGTCGTGCCGGAATTCAGGACGTCGATCGTTTCGGTCGGCGCACTTGGGCGACCGCCCACGCCGCGGACGCGCCACGTCTCGCCGCGATCGTCGATCTCCGCGCCCAACGCTCGAAACGCCGCGAACGCCGCCTTCGTGTCGTTCGAGTGCAGTGGCGCGCGGATCACGCTTTCGCCCTTCGCCATCGCCGCCATCGCCACCGCCCGGATCGTGTGCGACTTCGATCCGGGAATGTCCACCGCGCCCGCAAGGCGCGATTTACGAACAGTAAGTTTCATAGTGGGAGTTTCACGTAAGAGCGCGATAGTATATTCACCAAGCGGGCATACATACAGGCAGCCTACTCTTCCTCGTGCTCGTCATTCGTCATCGTAATCGGTCTCAATAAAACTTTCCCGTGACCCCAGACCACCCCCTCCACCTCGCCGCTCGCCAAGGCAACGTCGCCGAGCTCCGCCGCCTGCTCGACGCTGGCGCAGACCCGAACGAGATCGCGCCTGACTCCACCACCGCGTTCCACTGGGCCGCGTCGTGGGGCCGTGAAGAGGTGGGCCTCCTCCTTCTCGAAAGCGGCGCGAACCCGGGCGTGGCCGATGACCAAGGCGAAACGCCGCTCCACCTCGCCGCGCGCAAGGGACACACCGGGTCCCGGTTGTTGGAACGCATGCTCAAATTCCCCGGCCTCGATCTCAACGCCAAGGACGGCGAGCGCGGTTGGACTGCTCTGCATGGCGCGGCCCAACGCGGACGGGCGGACATCGTCCAACTGCTGCTCGATGCCGGCGCGGAAGTCAACCCACTCGATGACTCGGGCTGCACGCCGCTCGATCTCGCGCGCCGCAAACACCGAATCGACGTCATGAAACTCCTCCGCGAACGCGGCGGCAAATGCGCGAAATGAGGCGTCGCATCCCCCGCTTACCCTTCGAAACACTGTTGCAGTGAGACGATACTAAGCAATCGCGTCAAAATAAATTGATTATGTTTTATTCCGTTTGGGTACGATA
>CAYXRK010000062.1:0-4812 GCA_964467615.1 uncultured Nitrospirales bacterium
CGCTTTTGCGGCCAACACCAACGCCTGCGTGGCGCGGGTACCCGCGCCCCAACTGACCCAATTCTTGATGAAGTCGGGTGCGTTCGGATTGTCCGGCCGGCTCGCGTGCGTCAGGCTGACGGCGTACTTGGCCACCGGGTCGGCGATGGGAACGAGCCGCACCAGTCGCGCAAAGTCGAGCATGTTCTGCCCCGTGAATACCCGCTGCGGTTCATCGTGCCAACTCGAAGTCGTCTTCGTCGCGACCGCGAGTTCCTCCTGCTCGGTCAGGTATCCGATGTTGATATTCATCATGAATCGGTCAAGCTGTGCCTCGGGAAGCGGATACGTGCCTTCCAACTCGATCGGGTTCTGCGTGGCCAGCACGAAGAACGGCTGATCAAGCGGCCGCAACTCACCCGCCACGGTCACTTGACGCTCCTCCATCGCCTCGAGCATCGCGGCCTGGGTCTTCGGCGGCGTCCGGTTGATTTCGTCGGCGAGCAGGATGTTCGTAAAAATCGGGCCCGGGACGAACCGCAGTTCTCGGCGGCCCGTCGTGCGGTCCTCTTCGATAATTTCCGTCCCCGTGATGTCCGAAGGCATGAGGTCGGGCGTAAACTGTATGCGCTTGAACTTCAGGTCCAAGATGCGCGCGATCGACCGGATCAGCAGCGTCTTCGCGAGGCCGGGCGCGCCGGTGATCAACGCGTGCTGGCCCGCGAACAACACAATCATGAGCTGGTCGATCACTTCGCTCTGGCCGACAATAACGCGACGAATCTCCGCCAGCAGTTTCGCGCGGCCCGTGCGCAGCGCTGCAAGCGCTTCCTTCTCGAACGCTTGGTCGTTGTTCCCCTCCGGCCCCGACACCACGGAAGGCATCGGCGGCGGAGAAATTGGCTGCGTTTCGGTTTGCGTCTCTGTTTCCAAGATGTACCTCTTTCCGGTTTGCGGCGCGCGCTAATGGGTCAACGCGTACACCACGATATTGATTCCCATCGGATACGCCTTCTTCGACGAGATGGCCTCAAAGTATCCCTTGTCCACGGTCTCTCGTTCCCATCCGTCGCCGAGGTCGGTATTGTGACACACGATCACCATCAACCTGCCATTCCTATCGAAGATGCCTTTGTAATGCGGCGTCGCGGAATCATACCCGCGTTCGCTCGTGTCGCCCCCGGAGCCGAGCCAATAGTTGATCGACGGTACCTGCGGTTTCTCCGTCAACTTAAATACAATACTGAATACCGGGTGGCTAATGTCCAGTTCCTGCATCGGATATTCGGACGGATCAAACACTCGGCCTATCTGCAACTCCCAATTTTCCCATTCCGACGAACCCCAAAAATCGTCGACCATGAGAAAACCGCCCCGCAACAAATACTCACGCAGCCGCTCGATCTCTTCGTCAAAAAAATGCAGCCCGCCCACTTCCAGCATGTAGATGAAGGGGTAGTCGAATAATTCATCGTCGGTGATGTCGAGAATGATGTGGTGATACCCGCCTCGCGCGTCTTTCGCCACTTTAATCGTCGTCAGTTCCTCGAGACGCTGCGGGAAATGCTCGTCCGATTCGGGATAATCCGTCTGCCAAGTGCCCCACCCGCGAAACCCGACGCTCGTGTACCGGATACGGCAGAACGTGAATTCACTGACCGGGTTAAATCGGATCGTCCGCTCCGGCGCGGGACCGCCCGGCCCCGCCTCGGCGGGCGGCGCGAACATGGCCGTCCACGTAATCGCGGCCGAAGACACGAGCGCGGCGGCCATGGTCGAGCTCGATTTCAAAACGGCGTCCCGTTCCTATTCGACGTGCGGTTCCGAGGGTTGCGGCACTGGGCCAGCCTCGGCGTTGACCTTCCCCTCCACCAGATCGAGCAAGAGCGATTGTGCGAGCCAGTAGTGCGGTGTTGCTTCCAAGACCTTAAGGACTTCCGTCTTCGCCTCGGCGGGTTCGTTTAGCCCAGCGAAAATTTGCGCGCGCTTGAGCAAATATTCGTTCGCCCGCGCAGTGTCCAGGTGCGCCAGCACCGCCAACGGCGCCAGCGCTTCGCGCTCGCGGCCCGCCGAAATCAACGCGTCCGAAAGCGTCTCGTGCAAGGATTCATCGTACGGGTCGATCCCAAGCGCCCAGTCCGCCACCTTGGCGGTCTCCTCGTAGTTTTTCTCTTCCTTGTTCAGCGCGATCAACTCGTGCGCCGCGCCCAATTCAGCGCCGCCGGAGTGGAGTACCTCGTACAGCGCCCTTCTGTACTCCTCATCGTTCCCCGCGGATTTATAGACCTCGGCCAGTAGCTTCAGCGGCGTCCCGTTGCCTTCCAAATCGGGGAACAAATCGACGGCCTTGCGATACGCGGCCGCGGCCGCGGCCCAGTCCTTCTTCTCGGCCGCTGCCTGCGCTTCCCGTATCGCGTCGGTGAGTGGTGAACTCGGCATCTCGGGACTCGCCACGGCAACGCTTGGCGCGGGCGTTCCGCTGGCGGGATCGTCCTTGTCACCACCAAAAAACTTTTTGATCGAATCAAGTATGCCGGGCTTCTCCGGCTCTTTCGGCTTTGGAAGATTGTCCAGGATCGCCAAACGCTCCTCGATTTTCGCCTCGAACGCCCCCTCCATTTCCTGCTCGGTGCCGCCAGTTTCCAAGGCAAGCGCCGCGACGGCTTCGGTTCCTTCGCCGATGCGGCTGAGCGCGCCATTCATGGCGGGCATGCCGTAGTTGTCCACATAGAATTGCGCGAACTCACCCGCGACGAAATAACCAAACAACAGGTGCATCGCCGATTTCGGTTCCGTGAAGTATTTGCCGATCTGATGCACCTTCGGCGGATCGCCTTCCGCGAGCACCGCGCGGTAATCCGGGTCGAGCCGGTTGCGCCACGCCGGCGAATACTGCCCTTCTTCGTATACGGAAATTCCCTCGGACAACCAACGCGGCATTTTGTTCTTCGTCTTCTGCAAGGAAATCACGTGCATGAATTCGTGCCACAACACGGTCCGCCAGTTCCACGAACCGCGCGGGCGGGCCGACGGAGAATCCATCGTCACAAGTTTCCCGAAGCAAATGCCCAAGTGGCCCACGTTGCCGGGCAGCCCGACCGACCGGACCATGAAGTCGTCGTGTTTGTCGAACATCTCGACCAACACCGGCTTTTCGATCTCGACTTCGTATTTCTTCTGAAGATGTTCGATCGCGTACGCCAGCATCCGAGAAGCGTCGTCCGCGATGAGCGGCTCCTCGTTCTTTGGCAGCTTGAGTATGAACTCGCCGTTCTCGCGGACCGAAAACCCGTCAACCGTCTCCATGAGTTGCAGCAAGTTGTAGAGCTGCACGTTGAACGGATCCGCCGCGAACGCGATCTCCGCTTCCGCCTGGCCCTCGAATTCCCGCCCAAGGCGCATGAGGTCAAGCGTATATAGCGCCCGCGCATCGTGATCATTCGGGTCCAGTTCGAGCGCGGCCTTTTGTAATGCGCTGCCTTCCTCAAAAAGATAGTGCCGTGATGCAATTCGCCCAGGCACCCGGTAGACCTCCGAACAGATCGGGTTGAATTCCAACACCTCCTGTTGCAAGGCCTGCATCGCCGCCGTCTCGCGTTTGAGGAACAGCGCCGCCGCCTTCAATGAGCGGAACCGCAGGCTAACGGGATTGATCGCCAATGCTTCCTCGATGGTCTTGAGCGCCTCGTCCGCATCCGCGGAATCCAACCGCTGCTCCACTTGAAGCGCCTTCGCGCGCGGATGGTGAGAATTCAGATCCAACAGCTTTTGCAGCGTCGCTCCCAAACGCTCGTCGTGCGATTGCCAAAAGCACTCTGCCAGTCCCGCCAACGCGTCCTGGTTCTCCGGCTCCTGCTCCAACGCCTTTTCATAGTGGCCCGCCGCGATGTCGTACCCCGCGTTGCGATACGCCAAGTCTCCCGCGCCGATGTGCGCCTTCGTCATGCCGGGGTTCTGCTCAAGCAGCACCTTGAAGTGCGTGTTTAGAATCGTGCGCGGGTTCTCGCCGAGCAGCTCCGCGATGCGCCCCATCGCCACGTAGTTGTCGTCGCGCCGGCTGTAGCGCCACATGTAGGGCCGGGCTTGGCTCGCCGCGTAGCGTAGCTTCTGCTCGTACTGGTCGGTGTGCCCGCGATACTGGTGCATCAACGCGAGCTCAAGCGTGTTCGCCGGTTCCGGATACCGGTTCGCCACGTCCTCCATCGCCGCGATGGCCTCGTCCACCCGGCCCACCGCGAACAATAACTCCCCGTGATCGAGCGAAAGGCGCACTGGCACGAACGCGTCGGTCGAGTTGATCATCTCCTCGATCATCTTCAGCGCTTGGGCGTACTCCCCCCGCTTCCAGAAGTCCTCGTAGTCCTCGACGGGCTCCGTCGCCTGTTGCGAAATCGCAACCGTCAACCCCGAAACGGCGAACAGCAGGACCACTGCCCGCGTCACGCACCCGCGCAGGCCGGACCGCACCAATGAGCTCATAGCGACTCCAATTACCGCCCAGTATACGAATCGTTCTGGCCAGCCCGCCGCACAACTATGGTCGCACGCCAACGGCCACCTGTCAATTCGACTTAACCGCTCGGCCCTGCGAATCCTCCGCGAAGAAGAAGCCATCATGTTCGAACCATCACCATCGCGCTCGTCTCCACCAAATCCACCGCACCGCATACGTCCCCTCTGTCCCCTCTGTCCCATAAGTCCCATAAGTCCCATTTAGCACCTTCGTCCCTCTGCGAATCTCCGCGCCCTCTGCGTTGAGGTCTTTCTTGGTTTTGTCTACGGCGTAATCACAACGCGCATCCCCACTTTCGATTGCGCCGCCGCGAAGGCCTC
>CAYXRK010000062.1:4912-23692 GCA_964467615.1 uncultured Nitrospirales bacterium
GTCAGCGTTTCGGCTTGCGCATCGGGAGAGGGACACGCCGTCAAGATAACGTCGGCGCCATGACCATTCGTTTCGGCGAGCACGCGCTCGCGCACGTCCTCTTCGGTCGAGCACACCGCAACATCGACTCCGAACGTCTTCGCGATTTCGAGGCGTGGCCGCGAGCGGTTCACGATGATCGTCTTCCCCACTCCCATTTTCTTGCCCAGTTCCGTCAGCAAGATTCCCAGGGGGCCCGCGCCCACTACGACCATCGTGTCGCCCTGTTCGGGCCGGCACAGCTCGAGCGCGTTGATGCAGCATGCCAGCGGCTCGGCCAGGGCGGCGTGCTCGAACGGAACGCTTTGCGGGACCTTGGCGAGCGGCCCGCCGTCCCATGCGAGTTCATTTACTTTTACGTATTCAGCAAAGCTGCCTGGAAACTGATAACCCATCGCGAGATTGATCGGGCAGTTGTTGATCGTTTTGCAATGAAGCTCGTCGCAACGCCCGCACGGAAGATCGCCGCCGATCGACACGCGGTCACCGGCGGCGAACCCGCGCACGTTCTTACCCACATCGACGATCTCTCCCGCCGCCTCGTGCCCCATGATGGCCGGTGGCGTAACGCGCGGGCTGCCGTGGTTGAAGATGCGCAGATCGGAGCCGCATATCGCGCAGGCCGCGACCTTGATGAGGATGTCGTTCGCGCCGACCTCCGGATCGGGTACGTCCTCGACGGCGAGTTGTCCGATGGACTTGAATACGGCGGCCTTCATCGTTCGCGGAATACCTCCACATGGATACCAAACACTGACGAGGCGCGCATTGTATCCAAACGAAGCGGCCCGACTGTCGACCCGTTCGCCCTGAGCTTGTCGAAGGGCCTCCGGCATTCGCCCAGGCAAGCGGAGGTCGCGTATTCTCTCGTTCTGGACCTGTGGAACTGTCTAAGATTTCGCGCATGCCTGCTGTAAAACTCTCCTACGCGGTCGCGATAGCCGCCTACTGCGCCGGAATATACTTCCTGTCGTCTCAAAGCGATCTGGGCCCGCCAGAGTGGTCGCCACCGGGCGTCGACAAGAGCGCCCACTTCGTCATTTTCGGAGGGCTTTGCGCGTTGGTGTCCGAGAGTCTGCGGCGATCCAATTCGAATACGCCCTGGCAGGTCCGTTATGCGGTCCCGGTTTGCTTCACGATCCTGTATGGACTTTTCGACGAGACCCACCAACTTTTTGTTCCAGGCCGGGAATTCGATTTATGGGACCTCGCGGCGGACGCGGCGGGCGCAGTGGCCGTAGTGGTCGGAATGTCTTGGTGGGCAAAGCGGGTCGCCACGCACCGCCGCATGGCCTCGGAAACTTCCGGGCCATAATCGATATGATTAGCCGAGGCTGGGTGGATTTCGATGGCGCAACGCGGTAAAAAGACTCGGGTAAAACGAGGCTGCGCCGGGCTCTTTCTCGCGTTCGCCATTGTCGTGGCGGCGTTTTGGGGCGCCGGGCTGGGCGTCCTGAACTACATCCTCGACGAAGACTCCGGCCAATCGATCCGCGCGGTCGAGGACTTCCGGCCCCGCGTGGGAAGCCGGGCCTATTCGGCCGACGGCGAATTTCTCGGGGAGTTTTTCAACGCGGAAGCGCGGCAACTCCTTCCCCTGAATGAAATTCCGCTGATCCTGCAGAAAGCATTTCTCGCGACCGAGGACCACTCGTTCTACGAGCACAAGGGTGTGCAGCCCTTAGCGTTGGCTGCAGTCGCCGTGGACGTCTTGCAGGGAAAGCGAGCGCGAGGAGCGAGCACGATTACACAACAGATTGTGCGGAACATCGAGGCCACGGGAATCACGAAGGAAGAGACGATTCAGAGAAAACTTCGCGAAATACTCGTGGCGATTCAGCTCGAGCGCGAATTCACGAAGGACGAAATACTCGAGCTCTACCTAAACCAAATATTCCTCGGAATAAGCGCGTACGGCGTCGAGGCCGCGGCCCAGCAATACTTCGGCAAGTCCTGCGCCGATCTGACCCTGGGCGAATGCGCGACGCTCGCCGGGCTCACCCGCGCGCCCAACGCCAACGAGCCTATCCACAATCCCGAAAACGCCCGTATTCGCCGTGACATCGTGCTCACCCAAATGATCGACAATGGATTCATCACGCGCGCTGAATTCGATGCGGCGAAAACGGAGGACCTCGCCAAGGCCGTCATAACTCCGGAGGAACGACAGGTCCTCGCCGAACAGGGCCAGGCAACTTGGGACCCGAAACGGTTCCAAGCGCCGTATTTCGTGGAGGAGGTCCGTCGGTTCGTCACTTCACCCCCGCCGCCCTACGAGACCAATGTGTCCACGCAACAGGTCCTTGAAGAGGGACTTCAGGTCCACACGACGATCGACATGCGATTGCAGCGAGCGGCCGAGGAGATTCTCATCCGGCACATGGACGAGTTCGACGCGGACAAACGCGCGTGGCTGGCAAAACGAAATCGCAGCGAAGAATTTATTCCGATATCCGCCGCGTTGGTGTGTCTGGACAACCGTCCTGGCGTCGAGGGATTTGTGCGCGCGATGGTTGGCGGCCGTAATTTCGCGGAGAAGAAATTCAACATGGCGACGCAGGCCGAGCGGCAACCCGGCTCAAGCGTCAAGCCTTTTGTGTGGCTCGCGGCGATCGACAATGGAATGACGTGTTCGACGGTCATCGTGGACGAACCGTTCTCGCGTGTCGACGGCGCCGGCAATCTGTGGACGCCTAAGAATTTCGGCGGAGAGTACCTCGGCCCGATTCCGATCTCGCTCGCACTGGAAAAATCGGTCAATGTCGTTTCCGTAACGCTGGTGGAACGGTTAGGAATGCCGCTCGTCCGGTCGTACTTGCGCGATGCCGGATTCCAACGCCCAATCGAAGATATCGTCGGCTTAACGATCGGCCTGGGCACGCCCGTAACGACGATTCTCGATCACGCGGTCTGCTACAGCACGCTGGCGCACAACGGCACTCGGTACGACCCGGTGATGGTCACGGATATTCAGGACCGTGACGGGTTTACCTTGTACGACTACCGGGATTTTCGTCAAAAGGAAGTCGATGCGTTGCCGCCGGATGCGACATTCGCGGTGGTCCGCATGATGCAAGGCGTGTGTGAGGCCGACTACAAGCGCAATCACTACCCGACCGGATGGCGCACGCATGAATTGGAACGGCCCCGCGCCGGCAAGACCGGCACGACGAACGACAGCCGAGACCTTTGGTTCTGCGGCTTTACTCCGCAGTTCACGTGCATCGTCTGGTTCGGCTACGAAGACAACAGTTCACTCGGGACGGGCAGGGACTTCACGGGCGGCCATGTCTCGCAACCCGTGTGGACGGAATTCATGAAGGCCGCCCACGAAGGTCTGCCGGTGGAGGACTTCACCGTGCCGCCTGGGGTCGAGTTTTTCAACGTCGAGCGGATGACCGGGGTCGCGGGTGGCGATTGGAAGGCGGCGTTCATTCGGGGATCCCGGCCGCCGGAAGAGTTCTCATACGACACGCTACTGGACGTAGAGGGCCTGCTCGAAGACCTGTAGCAACGCCGAGACGTCGATCACGTGACGGGCGTCCGTCTGCGGCCTCGTTCTTGGACGACGAAGTAGAGAAGCGCGGCGGCGACAGTGCCAACCATGATCCACGCGAGCAAGTCGAACGCGGCGGTCCATCCGCGATTTTGAGCGATGGCGCCAATTCCCCAGCCCGAAACGACGCTGCTGCCAAGATAGCCTGCCGTATCGGCGAGGCCGGCGGCCGTTGAACTTCCCTTCTTGCCGCCCAGGTCTACGCTTATGACCCCCGAGAGAAACGTGTACGGGCCGAGCATGAAAAGAGCACTGGCGGAAATGAGCAGCAGGGGTAACGCTACCCCCGCGGCGGCGTCGACTCGCGCAAGGAGAAATAGAGTGACAATGCTGGGAGCAAGAAATATCAACATGACCGTGCCCCGTTGTCCTCGTGTCATGCGGTCGCTCGCATACCCGGCGGCGAGGGCGGATATACCGCCGAAGAGCGGGAACAGGCTGCTCGCCATGCCGGCGTTTCCTTTGCTGAGAGAGGCGGCTTCGTAGAGGTACGTCGGGGTCCACGTGTTAAACGTCTCGCGGATGATGGTGAGGCCGAGGCTCATCAAGAGAATGAGCCAAAACGAAAAACTTCGGAAGAACGGCAGCAACAACTCGATCAAATTGCCCGGCGCGGCTTCGTCCCCAGATTCGCCAAAAAGGTTTGCTTCGTTCGCGGCGGGCTCCGGCTCGCCAACAGCCGAAGGGCTCGCTTTGAGTAAGACCGTGTTCAAAAGGAAAATCGCCACAAATGTCCCCGCCGCCACGAAGTACATCCCGCGCCAGCCCAAACCGAGATCCAAGAGTTTCCCGAGAAAAAGCCGCGCAAGAAAGTCGCCGAACAAATACGACAAACACAGAATCCCCATCACCGCGCCCAACGATGCCACCGGAAACCATCGTGATGCCGTCTTTACCAGCGCGCCCCAACCCATCGATTGCACCCCGCGGTTTACGCACCACGCGACTAGGAATACGGTGAATCCGGAACCGAATCCGAAGAGCACGGTTGCGCCGATCGACGCGGCCATTCCGAAGAGGAACATACGGCGGCCACCAACGAAATCGCACAGGACACCATTGAACAGTTTGCCGATCGCGTAGCAGTACGTCCCATAAGTCGCGATTTTTCCGATGGTGGGTTTATCGAGGCCCTGTGCGCCGAACTCTTCGATGAGGGAAGGCGTGGCGACGGAAAAATTCGAGCGGCAGATGTAATACCCCGCATAACCGATCGTAAGCGTAAACACGGTCGTCCACTGCCAGCGGGAGAGTTTAAGCGGGGTCATAGTGTATGAGTGGAAGACAAAACCGTGAAGTTTGTGCGAGATCGCGCCGCGGCACGGATTGTCCCTCAGTGTCGCAACGGATTGGGCACGGGCTCGTGGTGCTTTCGAAGACTCTCCAAGTAACCTTTGATAGCATCGCAGACGTTTGTTAAGGCTTCATTTCGCGTTTTGCCTTGACTTATACACCCTGGCAACGACGGGCACTCGACAACAAAGACACCGTCTTCGTCCTGCTCGATTACGACGGGATACTTCATCTGATCTACTCCTTGATTAACGCGAGGTAGTGTAGCCCATCGACACGATGCCGCTGTCCTTGTACCCGATACGTCCCGCTTGCGCGCGCAACGTGCACGACGTATCGAGCGTAACCGGCCCCGAATAAATCCGCCAACGAGAAGCGTCTCCGGCGCCCGTGGTGTATACGATCGTCGCGCCTTCCGTGTCGGACGCAAGAGTAATCGTGACGCCGGAAGCGATGGCGCCACCGCCCGGAGTAGCGACCGGCGCCGCCGTCTCGGCCCAGATGCCGCCGGGTCGCCGCACTTCCCATAGTTCGGCTTCGTCCCGCCCGCCAAGATCGGCGGTCTCGCGTTGCCATTCGGCGAGTGCGGCGCGCATACGCTCGAGCGTCTGCGCTTGCTCGGGCGAACTCGCGAGGTTGGTAATCTCGTAAGGATCCGCCTGCGTGTCGTAAAGCTCCTCGTCAGGCCGCCGTGGCGCGAACCAGGCTTTCGCTGCGCCTTCGAGTTTTCCGGCGGCGTCGAGTTCTCGCCATGTTCGCATCATGGGCATCTGATCCATGTAGTCGACGACGACCGCGTAGGGGATTTCCGGCCTGAAGTTCCGGATGTACTTGTAGCGATGATCGCGAACGGCGCGCGTGTAGTCGACCACTTCGTCATACCTGTCGCGCGCGGCGAAGATGTACTCGAGCGGCGCACCGTCGCCTCGCCCCAAAAATGGCCGCCCCTGAATGTTCGCCGGAATGCTCACACCCGAGATCGACAACACCGTCGGCGCGAAATCAACGAAGCTGACCAACCGATCTTGCACTGCGCCCGCCGCCACCGTACCCGGCCAACGAACGATAAGCGGCACATGGATGCCCCAATCGTACAACCATCGTTTCGCGCGGGGAAGACCACGGCCGTTGTCGGCGAAAAAGAATACGACGGTATCGTCCGCCAGTTCGTCTTCCTCCAGTTGTTGCAACAGTCTTCCCGCCTGAATGTCCATCGCAGTCACGAGGTCGTAATAGCGCGCCACGTCGTGGCGTACCTGCGGGTGGTCTGGGTAATAGGGCGGCAAGGGGGCGGCGGCGGGATCGTGAAGCTGATTGGTCGAGAGTTCGCGCGTGAGATTCTTCGCACGCTCGTCCGCCGCGAATATCTGGCTCTCATGCGTAGTGCCCAACGTGAACACGGAGAAAAACGGTGTCTTATTGTTCGGGCGATTCCGCCAATGGGCCTTGGGATCACATTCATCCCACGCGCCGAGCGGCGCCTTTGTGGTCCAGTCGGCTGGACTCTTGCTGCCGTTCCATCCGAAGTTGTAGTCGGTCTTTGCGTTGTTCGTGCAAAAATAACCCGATTGACGCAAATACTCCGTGAAGCACTTTACAGAGGCAGGCGGAATACCTTCACAACGCATGTGCTGCGTCCCGATCGTGGTCGGATACATTCCCGTTATCAGCGCGCTCCGGCTCGGAGAACATTGGCCATGCACCGAAAATGCGTGGGTAAACCGCGTACCTTGCGAAGCAAAGGTATCGAGGTTCGGCGTCCTTGCGTAGGTGTCGCCGTAACACCCCATGTTCACGCCCATGTCGTCGGCGATTATCCACACGATGTTCGGGCCCTCGGAAGCAAACGCGACTGAGAGCAGCGCCGAGGCAATGCCAACTCCTAAAAACTTCACCACGTTAGCCCCCTCCAAAATCACCTCGCGAGCACTATTCCATCGTCGCTAGTGCGAATCAAGTGACGAGCGCCCGATGACCATCCGATTTGAGGCCGCCGAATCGGTTTCGTTCTGTTACAATGCGTCGCCGAATCGAGGTATTCGGGGGACCATCGGAGCACCGAAACTATGGCGGAGCCGCACTACTACCGCTGTCCAAATTGTGACAAGGTACTCGATCGGCGGAAGTATCCCGAGGGAAAACCGTGCCCTTACTGCGCCCCCGAAGCAGAACCCGGACCGGAGAGGGCATACCGGGGAAGCAAGGCCCGCGAATTCGAAGGTGTCATTCGCTCCGCCCGGCAAATAAGTAAGCCGCGCTTCGCGCGCGATCCCATCCGAATTCAGGGAAAGCACTACGCTAGCGGCGTAGCGCTGGCGATTCTGCTGCCCACGTTACTTTTCGTTGCCGACAGTTCCTATTTTTCCTTTCGTACCGCCAATTCATTCGCAAGAGTTGAGTATATCGGCGAACATCGAGACGACATTCTCGCGCTGAAGACTGTTCCCGAGGTGCGTAATGCCGCTTGGAAAGATGCGACCCACGTTGTCGACCTGGTACAAGGCGGTGTGCTCGACGAGATCCTTGGCTCGCGATCCAACAGCTTGCTGGGGGCGCGGGTGGTCGCTATCCTCACGGGCTTGATCGCCGGCGGCACACTGTCCTGGCTCTACTTGCGGACATTGGTATCTGTTAAGGAAGCTGCTCGACTTAACGCAGCGACGTTCCTCCTGTTCATCGTGCTCTTTGCGGCAAACTTGCTCGCCGTGCAATTGTTTCAAAGTCGCGCCAACCAGGCGCCCATTGTTTTCGCCAATGAAGTCGACTCGATGTTGAACGTGTTAGCGTATTCGGCAATCAATCAATCGAACGGCCCCGCCGCCCGCGAGCACTTGCAACAGGGACCCGATTTCGGATTTACCGACTTTGCGGGACGGACGTACCTTCACTTGGCCGCTGCGCGAGGTCTCGATGCTGTTGTCGATTGGCTTCTAATTTCAGGATTGGACGCAAACTGCCGCGATCAGTCCCTACGTACCCCGTTACACAATGCGGCGGTAACAGGCTCCGCGGAGATCGTCCGAATTCTATTGGAGCGCGAGGCCGACCCTTCAGTGACCGACGATCACGGGAAGACACCGCTTCATCTCGCAGCGGAGAAGGGCGACACCGCCCTTGTAAAAATGCTGTTAGATGCCGGTGCCGCGCGAGACACCCTGGATGACGACGGTCAAACGCCGCTCTTGCTGGCGGCATACCAGGGAAATGGGGACGCGGTTTCGCTCCTCATTGAACAGGGCGCAAACGTAGATGCACGGCAAAAGGACGGCATGACGCTGGCCCAGGCCGCTACCGGCTACATCGTCGAGCACCTGCTAGGACGCGAAGATCCCGTCGGCGCCGAGGTGCAAGACCAGTTCGAGTTACTCAAATCGCTCCAGTCGCGCGGCGCCAATCTAAATGTCTCGGACGAGCTTGGCGTAACACTGCTCCATAGAATGCGCGAGGCCCAAGAACGCTATGAAGCGGGCACACCTTCGCGGTCGTTTCTGGATGGCATCGTGACGTTTCTGCTGGATAATGGCGCGGACCGCAATCTCGAGGACGCGAACGGCGATGCGGCCTATTCGATTCATCATGCCGCTCGCCTTGGAAATATCGATGTCGCGCGCAGGATTCTTGCGGAGGATCCGCAAGCGTTGTCGTCCGTCGATGAAACTGGCGCGGCGCCTCTCGAGCACGCGATCCGCGGTGGCCGGACAGAGATGACGGCGTACTTAATCGAGCAGGGCGCCGACGTAACACTGTGGAGCGATCCCCAACAATCCGCGCTCCAAGAGGCCTCCGCGCGGGGATTTGCGGAGATCGTGAAACAACTCTTGGAACACGGCGTTCCCGTCAAGGGACCCGGAGGACAGCGATCAGGCCCGCTTCTCGCGGCGTCACTGCGCGGCGATCTCGCCACCGTCGAAGTCTTGCTCGAGCATGGCTATCCGGTCAACGAAAAGGACCAGAAGGGCGAAACGCCGCTGCACGTCGCGGCGCGGGCCAACCGCGCCGAAGTAATCGGCGCGCTACTCGCCCATGGAGCAGACGTCAACGCGTGGAACAACGACGGGAGGACCGCTGCGCAAGTAGCTGACGACAGCGGCAAACCGGAAATCGCGCAACAGATTCGGTTGTGGCCGCGAGAATAGTCGTCCAAAGGCCCGCGCGGTTACGGAGCGAGTTCGCTCCGCTCCAGTTCGAGTTGATGCGGTAAGGTCCCCATGGCCGCTTCGACCGGCTGTTCCGGTGTTTCACCTGGGCCAAAAATATTGATACTGCGCCATGCCTCGCTGCGAAACCGAGCAAAGACGAGCGCGCTAAGCCCGATTACATAAATCGTCGCTCCCAACCAAGCGCCGACGGCGCCGAGTTCCAACGGCACCGCGAAGAACCAGCCAAGTGGAATGTAAAAACAATACGCGCCAATCGTCAGAACGTACATGATCCAGCGGGTGTCCCCGGCGCCCCGAAGCGCGCCGATAAGAACAATGTTGATGGCGTCGAATGCCGCAAACGTGGCCGCGAGAATCAATAGTGTTGCTCCGACGTCAATTACGGCCGGGTCCTTCGATAGTAACGGGATCAAATGGCGCCCGTTTACGCCCATGAATATCCCCACCGTTCCCATGACCACGACGCCGACGACGGTCGCGGTGTACGCCCTGGACTTTGCGATGGCGATCTCCCCCTTTCCGATCCATCGCCCCACGATCGCCGTCGCCGCTTGGCTCAATCCCAGCGCCGGAATGAACGAGAGATGCATAAACGTGATCGCGCCGTTGTGACCGGCCAACGCCACTTGTCCGAAATGGCCTATCAGAAAGCTTGTGAACAGCGCCCAGCCCATAATGTCCAGCAGATTGGAAACCCCCGAAGGCCAGCCGATGCGAAACAATTCGCGGAACTTTGAAATGTCCAAGCGATACGTCTTGCGTGAGCCGTACCCTCGATCGATCGGTGCGCTGAGGAACACCGCCTGCATAATGGCGGTCTGAATCAAAAGCGATGTTACCGTCGCGATCGCCGCCCCCGCGATTCCCAATCGCGGAAATCCATAGTGTCCAAATATCAACAGATAGTCGAGTAAGACATTCAACAGGTCCCCGACGATGGCCGCCGCCATCGGAATTACGGGCCGGCGCGTTGCCTGAAAGAATCCCGCTAGCGAAGCTTGCCACGCGACAAACCCGCAGGAGATAAGGCGGATGCGGAAGTAAGTCAGCTCCAATTCGGTGACCACCGGACCATGATTCATTAACTCGAACAGGGTTCGAGACAGCGGCCACATCAGCATCGCGCAAGTCCCGCTCGCGATGGAAACGTAAACACCCTGCCACGCGTAGCGGGAGCAACTTTCGACGTCGCCGCGGCCGAGACACTGCGACGCAAACGTACTTACGCACGCCGCGATACCGAGAAAGAACACGCCCAGCGTGTATGACCAAATACTCGCGGCGCCGATCGCAGCCAGGTGCTCCGTGCCAAGTTGGCCAACGAATATCTTGTTGATAAACTCCATGAACGCGAACGACACCGAGCCGAGCATGATCGGCCCCGCCATCGACACCACTTCGCGCACGCCCGCCCATTTGCCGGGGGCTATCGTATCGCGTGAATCCACGGTATCCTTCCAAAAAGAGCGCGAGACACTACCACACTTGGGGTCAATATGCGCACGCACATGGCCCTTGGACAAATACCGCCCGCGGGTGTAGTGTGACCACCGCGTGTCTCGAGGCGGACCATGGCGCGTATAAGGCTTGTCATTGACGACGATGTACCCCGGCTGACTCTCAAAGCCATGCTCGAGGCCGAGGGGCACTCCGTCTCAACGGCGGACTTCGGTTTTGATCTTACCATCGCGGATTCGCCCAGGCGCGCCCTCGAGGCCATGAAGAAGGCCCCAGCTTTGATACTTTCCACGGCGACGCAATTGCCCGAAGCGATAACGTGCATGAAACAGGGCGTATTCGGATACGTGTTCGTACCCTTTCTCGCGGGCGAAGTGGGATTGATGGTTACTCGAGCTCTCGGCGGCGCCAACCAATCGGTCCGCCGCGACGTGGACGAACTGATGTCACTCGATCAAGCGGAAATGGACCATATCAAACGCGTGATGCGGGCATGCAAACACAATCAGGCGAAAGCCGCACGCATCTTGGGAATTGGGCGCAACACGCTCTGGAGAAAGCTGAGAGACGCTCAACAGGAATCTTCCGGCGTGTGATGCGTCCGCCGGTCTCGCCCCGCGGAGTTTTCGGGCGGGGCTATGCGGGCAAGGCGGCCGCAAAAACATCGACAATTTGCGCACCGGCCCGTATCAGCGCGCGAGAGCATTCCGAGACAGTGCCTCCTGAAGTTACCACATCGTCGACGAGCAAAACGCTTTGGCCCGCGAAGTCCGTATCGGCGTCGACCGCAAACGCGCCGACCACGTTTTTTCTGCGCTCCGCCTCGCTTTTCAGACGGCTCTGTACTTTGGTTGGCCGGATTCGACGAAGCGAGACGTCCAATCGTGCCCCAGCGAACGTCGGGAGAAGGTATTCCGCCAAAAGCTGGGACTGATTAAACCCGCGTTCCCGCAGCCGGACGCGGTGCAGCGGCACCGGTACGATGGCCTCGTATGCGTCGAGGTCGATTTCTTGTTCCGCAAACTCTGCCATTCGCTCGGCAAGCGGGGCGGCGAGCTGGATTTTTCCGTTGAACTTGAGAAGTTTGATGGCCTCCGCTACGGCGCCGGTATATACCGCAGCACCGTAAACTCTGCGGTAGGTGGAATTCTTTCTGGTCCGGCATTTATCGCACGGGAAATTGGGAGGGGACGGCCCGAACCCGAGGCGTGCGGGCTCGGGTCGTCCGCATACGGTGCAGAATGGGCGGACGATCTTCGGACTTCGTTCCCAACACGTCGGACAGAAATATGCGTTCTCGTCCGTTAGCAATTGCACTCCGCACTCTCGGCAATAAATCGGGAACACGAGGTTCTTTAAGGCGAGCGCCCACGGCCTGACAGCCTCTATCACTACGGTCTACCCCTACGAATTGCTGCCGGTTGTTTACCGAAGGCGATAGTGGCCGGCCGCGATGTAGTGCTGAGCAGTTCGTTGTTCTTGGCGCGAACTGCCGCGGAAGTGATCTCGATCACGAACGAACGAACTTCAGTATCCGGCGGCATGCTCCAATCAATCAATGCCACCGCTGGACCCAGCGCATTGGCGCCAAGTCCGGACGTAACCGTCAACCGCCAACCATCACGAAACGGTTCCAAGCCGGCCCTTCGCTCGTCACGCACCGCCCAAGGGCCGGGCCGAACACTGAGTTTCTCGCTATCGACTCCAGGGAGATCAAGCACGATGTCCATGCTCGATAGTTCCGCGCCGTGACTGTTCACTTCAAGCGCGAACGTCCCTTCGTACAATTCATACTGGGCGACAGTGCGTTCCAACGCCCGCAAAGATAGATCGACGACGGTTCTAGGTGCGTAGTGAAATCCGTAAGCCAGTGTCGCGGATCGTTGGGCGTCCGGGTCGCGGACCACTATCGAAACAGGCCCCCCGTCGGCATTGGCGCAGGCGGGCGTGTCGACGTTGAGTTGCGTTGGGTACGCCATCCGCACTCGAGGAGAGCGCCTAGACCCGAACCAGACCTCCGACTTCGGCGAAAAACCCGCTCCAAACACTTCTACCCGGGTGCCGCCTTCCGCCGGCCCAGTCACGGGCCGCTCCGCCTCTCCGGGTCGCGCGTCCGGCAACGCCAACCGTTCAATTCTCAATTCGGGGCCCGCTTCGACGGGGACCGCGTCCGCGCCGTCCCAAATGCCATCACCATCCGTGTCGGGATTGAGTGGGCTGGTCTCGCCTTCATCAACCCTGCCGTTAACGTTTGAGTCTTCTAGTCCATCCGAAACGCCGTCACCGTCCGTGTCTTCCAACAGCGAATGAGATTCCCCTGGATCGATGGCGCCATTTCCATCGCGATCCTCAAGTTCATCAGATAGTCCGTCGCCGTCCACGTCTCGGACTTCTTGCCGGGCGCGCGTCAACCATTCGAAAAGTTCTAACGCGAACTCGTGCGAACGTTCGCCTGTCTTCCCTCGGTCCAACAAGGGTTCGGGCGAAGCAAGCACGGCGACGCGGCCGACGCCGTAGGTCAACGCGGCGAACACTGCGCCGTTCGGCCCGCGGTCGTTGCCGGCGATCACGAAGCGGGCGTCGTCGACCAACACCTCCGCGGCATCGTTCATCGACAACGATTCGGCCGTACGCGCGAATACGCTCTCGGCACTCACAACGAAATCGCCCCGTAAGCGTTCCGCGGGCCGCACGACTACGCCCAATGGCCGTAGCCATTGATTCACCGTATCTTCATACTCGGACGCTCTCAAATCGCACACAAGCAACATGCCGCCTCCCTGCGCAACGTGCTCGAAAAGTGTGCGCCGCGTCGGCAATCCACGCGCCGCGGACGAAAAGGGCAGGACCACGATCGCATATCGGGAATCCATCGCATCCGGCGTCAGGGTTGTTGACTCGTGCGCGAAATAGTGTGGCGGCGATGAAAGCGCGAAACGCATTGCCGCGAAGGGACTTGAAATATCATCCAGACTGGCCGCCGGCCCTCCGGCCAACCATAGAATCCGCCGTATCGGGGACACATCCGGCAGCACTTCGACGAGGATCCGCCGCGAACCGCTCACGACCCTGCCGTCGTCCCCCGACATCGATACCGCCGCGTCCGCGTAGGAGGACGCATAACCCGATTCGCCCGCGGTGTATTGGCTAGGATCTACGAGGATGCTGGTCATGCCCGGGAAACGGGCCAATACCTTCGGGTAGACGTTGAATGGAATATCGGGTCCGGAAAGTTCGACGCGCGCGTGCGTTTCCCCCGAGTACTCGGGGGCGACGAGAATGGATCGGAATTCGCTTCCGACCGCCGCGCCGGAAAATGACACGATCGCGGGCGTCGCTACGTCTGGCGACGGGCGACTCGGGAGCGGATCGACCCCGTCCGACTGGCCGTCACCGTCTGAATCAACATTCTCATCCGACGTTTGTCGTAAACGTTCCGCTAGCGCCACGGACCCGTCCCCGTCTTCGTCCTTGCCCGCCGAAGTCTTAATCACCGCTATATCCACGACGAATCCCGTAGAAAATGGAATCGTTTTCGACGCTAGAAGCGTGTTCGAATCCAACATGTGAATCCTGTTGCCTTCGGCGACAAGCACCCCTGTCGCCGTTTCCTGGAGCGCAACAATTGGATTGTCCAATATCGCCTCTGCGGTGGATTCGCCAGCCTCGGAGATTCTCAGAAGTCGCCGATTGATCCCTAGATGAGCGTAACTTTCCCCGCGTCTCGTCTCGACCAGAGGGGGCGCATAGACCTCCGTAAATGAGAGATCGACGCGCTGGTCGGCATTCCCGGCATCGAGGTGAAACAGTGCAGCACGCGCGAAATCAGTCCCCGGTTCTTGAGACGCAATCCAGAGAGAACCGCTGGACGCCTCCGCGAACACACTGGATTTTCGGGTCTCGCCGTCAACGGTAACCGGGGACCAACGCTCTTCAAGCGTCATTGCGTCGTACGCCCTAATCCGCGTGCAATGCCGGCTCTCGGACTCTTCGATTACCTGGAACGTGGTCGCGAGAAGAAGCAACTCTCGGTCTTGCGAGAATCGGATCCAGACCGGGTGGGCATCCAACGTATCCGTCTCGGAGTCTCCGACTTCAACTGAGCCTATACTCCGGCCGGAGAGCGCATGAACGAGCTCAATCCCATTCGCGCCAGTGCCCGGATCACGCGACAGGACCGCCAAGCGATCATCGGCGCGATCGAAATCAATCGGGGCCCCGCTCAACGCAAAGAGCTTTTGTCTCGCGGCAGTGTCGGGCGCCGACGTATAGACCCCGCCACTCGCACCGGAACGTTCTACGAATAGAGAATACGAATCTTGGTTCTCGGGACCGTAAAACCCCGCCGGCCAAATCTCGACGCCGGGAGGAGCGACATGTGTCTCGTACCGCGGCCCCAGCGCGGGCCATATGTCCAACCAAGCGACACCGAATCTATGGTCGCGCGATCCCGGCCGGGACGTGAACCCAAAGGACAAAAGCGCGTCGGCGCCTTTCGTCGAAATCTGAACGGGCCGCGTCTCCGCGAGCCCCGGCAAACGAACAACGTCGGGAAGCACGACATCGTAATTAAAATCGACGATATGGGCCGACAGCGACGCGCCCTCTCCCGTCGTGGTACGCGCTTGCGTGATGACGAGGACGCGTTGGCCGGCGGCATGCTGCGCGATGAACAGGATGCACGCGGCCGCGACAATTCCATATCTTCGCGAACGCACAATCATCGGAACGTGTGCCGGATCATGCGCCCTATCCTATCCTCCCGCGACGGGTGGAATGAACGCGACTCGGTCGCCGTCCGACAGCCGGTGGTTCCACACCGAGAACTCTTCGTTGACGACCACTTTTAGGCGTTCCAACGGCAAGGTGAAACCGTGCTCGGCCTGAAGCGCGCGATAGAGGTCTTCGGCGGTCGCTGCCGAAGAGGAAAGCTCCTCGTCGCCCAGTCCTCTCTGCTCCCGAAGCAACGCGAAATAGTGTACGCGGACTTTCACGGCGTTGCTCCCGCCTTCGAGAGCTTTGCCATCGCGTCTGCGCGTTCGGCCGGTGAATTCACGCTCAAAAATGTTTCGGCGTTCGGCGCGGCCACGCGTCGGATCGGCGCGTTCTCGAGCCAAGCGCGCAGACTCGTGTTGCCGGTCCGGACAGACTCCTCCAGAAGCGGCCCCGCCTTCGGCTCGTAGATCGCGCACAGAGGCTCGATCCGTCCCTCCGCGTTGACGAATGCCGTGGCGTAACATGACGGCCCGCGTTCGCGCGCGAGAAGAGTTACCGTCGTATCGTCCACGCGGGGCATGTCGCACGCCAGCACGAACCACGCCGCGTCTGGGTGCGCGCGCATCGCTGACAATACCCCCGCGGCCGGGCCGATACCCGCAAACTGATCCGGAATCAGTTCGACCCCCGCGGCCTGCGAGACACGTCGCTGTTCCGCGCGCGCGGAAACGTATACATCGTCGCAGACCTCTCGCAACAACGCCGCCGCCCGCGCGACTTGCGGCTCGCCGCCGTAGCGAATCAAGGCCTTCTCTTCGCCCATCCTGCGGCTTTCACCGCCCGCGAGCACCAGCCCGAAAAGGGGCGCGTCGCCGTGATACGGTCCCTCGTTCATCATAAGTCTACGCGACGGTCGCTGCGTGGTAGTCACTCTTCCCGCCTTGTTTCGCGATAAGACGCACTTCGCGAATGACGATGTCGTGCGACACGGCCTTGCACATGTCGTACACGGTCAACGCGGCGATCATGGCGGCAGTGAGCGCCTCCATCTCGACGCCGGTCTTATGCGTGACCGTGGCGCGCGCGTCGATGATCACCTCGCGTTCGGCCGTCAACTGTATCTCGATTTGGCAATCCTCGAGGCCGATCGGGTGACACAACGGAATCAGTTCGCTCGTTTTTTTCGCGGCCATGACCCCTGCAATCCGGGCCGTTTGGAACACGGGTCCCTTCTTGCTCTGAATGTCGCCGCCGCGGAACAGCGACGCCACGGCCGCCGGCAACGCAACGACGGCGCGCGCATGCGCCGTGCGGCGGGTGGGCGGCTTGGCGCTTACGTCCACCATCGCTGCCTGGTTATTTTCGTCAACGTGCGAAAGCATCTCTTTTGAGTTCTTTGCGTTCTCTTGCGGCGATTTGTTGTTTCTTAGGAGCGAAGTGAAGATTCTCTTTGGCCCAAATGTTCGCTCCTTCTCCACAAACTCCAGAACTTCATCCGTAAACTACCCGCCAATCTGGTACATCTCGACTTTGCGGTGCGCGCGATCGGTCTCGGTCATAGACGTACGCAGTTCCGAGTAGCGGTCATCACGCGCGCGCCACACCTTTGCGATACGTTCCCGCAATTCGGAATCGCTGTCGCCCGCGCGCAACGGGCCGCGCAGATTGACTCCGGACGCCGCGAACAAACAGGTGTACAGCCGGCCGTCAGCCGAAAGGCGCGATCGCGTGCAATCGCCGCAGAACGGTTGCGACACGGACGAGATGAAACCGAGTTCGCCCGCGCCGTCCACAAATTCGTACCGTTCCGCCACCTCGCCCCGATAGCCGCGATCGACCGGACGAATTGGCCATTTTGAGTTGATCGTTTCCGCCAACTCGGCCGACGCCACGACGTGGTCCATGCGCCAACCGTTCCGATTGCCCACGTCCATGTATTCGATGAAGCGCAGCGTCACGCCCGTGCCGCGGAACCGCTCGACCATCGCGAGCACCCCTTCGTCGTTCACGCCGCGCTGCACCACGACGTTGACCTTGATCGATTTGAACCCTTCGGATACCGCAGCATCGATTCCGCGCAGCACGTCTTCCGGCGCGCCGACTTCGCCGCCCATCTGGCGGAACACTTCCGGGTCGAGCGAATCGAGGCTGAACGTCACGCGGCGCAGGCCCGCATCGCGAAGGGGCCGCGCGAATTTCGCAAACAAGAGTCCGTTCGTCGTCAGCGCGATGTCCGCGCCGCCGCCGAGTTGCGCAAGCATCGCGACCAGTTTGGGCAACTCGCGGCGTAGTAACGGTTCGCCACCCGTGAGGCGGAACTTTTGCACGCCCAGCCCGGCGAACAATCCGGCAAGCCGCGTGATTTCCTCGAACGTGAGTAACTCGGCGCGCGGCAGAAACACGTAGTCCTCGCCGAACGTCTCCTTCGGCATGCAGTACGTGCAGCGCAGGTTGCACTTGTCGATGACCGAGATGCGCAGGTCGCGCATGGGACGCTCCAGCGCGTCCAACACAATCGGCTCCGAACTAACGGCCACGGTACGGTGTCCTTTGCTGGCCCCTCATGATACCGGACACCGGCGCTCTGAGCACGTTCGCCACATTTTTGAGACGGCCTAACGTTGACTCATGATGCTACCGAGAACGCCTTGACCGCCGTCGCCATATTTCGTCTCCGCCTGCGCGGCCAGTAATATATAACGCCACGGCGGACTTAACGAGGGGAGGGCGAGGCTCCCGCCGAGCCGCAGTCAACCGGAGATTACGACGGCAAATGGAACTCGACGAATTACAAACGCGCCTCGGCCCCTTCGTTCGCGCAAAACTAAACGATCCCGCCGCCACAGTATCGAACGTCTACAAAATGCCCGGCCACGCCGGCTTCTCCTACGGCTTCTCGACGCACGACCGTAACGGCGACCGCCACTGGTACCTCCGCCTGCCGCCGCCAAACGTCCAATGGAAAGGCACGGCCGACGTCCTTCGCCAAGTCGAAGTGCTGAACGCACTCGACGCCACCGACGTGCCGCATTGCTCCGTCACCTGGTCCGGCGACGACCTCGAGTGGTTCGGCCGTCCATACTTCGTCGTGCCCAAACTCGAGGGCGACACCGCGCGCACAGGCCCCGATTCCTGGGTCGCGCAACTCTCGCCGGAGACGCGCCGCGACATGGCCCGCCAAACCATGCACGCGCTCGCCGGCGTCCACAAGGTCGATTGGCAGCGCGCCACGCCCTACCTCGGTGCGCCGATCCCGTTCGATTCGGACGTCACGCGCTGGGACACGTTTTACGAACGCGCCGCCGAGCCGCAGATGCTCGCGCGCGCGCCGGAAGTCAAGGCCGCGTTGCTCGCGCAATTGCCCAGCGGCGCGCCACTCGGCGTGTTTCACGGCGACTTCCAATGGGGCAACATGTTCTTCTCGCGCGAGGGCAAGCTGCTCGCCATCATCGATTGGGAACTCACCGGACTCGGCTCCACGCTGAACGACGTCGGCTGGATCGCCACCTTCAGCGACCCCGCCGCCTGGCCCACCGGCGGCGGCAACGGCATCCTCCC
>CAYXRK010000063.1:0-23590 GCA_964467615.1 uncultured Nitrospirales bacterium
GAGGGTGAGGGCGAAACGTTGGACGAGATCGCGGATTCACTCCGATCGAGCTTCGCCGCGGCGGACACCGATAGCGATGGCCAACTGACGTTTGCAGAGGCGGTCGCGGCGCAGCCGGACCTCACGGCCGAGGGATTCGCGGACTTGGACGACGATGGCGATGACTTCGTGACGGACGCGGAGCTTGCCGCGTTTCTCGACCCGGGCGGCACGCAGTGCGCTGGCGGGTCGGGATCGCGAGAGGGCCGTCCGATGCGGGGAGCGGCCGATCTCGTGGTGCTGCTCGCGGCGATGTTGCCGTTTTGGGGGCGACGCGCACGCCACATCCGGCGATAAGAACGCGGCGACATCTTCGCGGCGTGACCAGTGAGCAGCGGCGTCTGCGGGTGAGCGCGTAGGTTGGAAGCGCAATGCTACGGACTGGAAAGTCCGTGCTCCCGTTGGGCGTCGTGTATCATCGCGCGGTATGGATGGGGTTGAAACCAACGTGAGCGCGCCAGACGCCGCGACCGCCTCGCTGGCGCTTGAGGCTGCGCCGGATGCGGTGGTGATCATCGATGCGGCGGGTCTGATCACGGGGATGAACCGGGCGGCGGAGGAGTTGTTCGATCTGTCGCGGGGGGACGCTGTCGGGCGGGACGTGGCGGAGCTTATCGTGCCGACGGCTTTTCGGGAGCGGCACCGGGCGGGGCTGGCGCGGGCGGTGGCGACGGGGGAACGGCATATCATCGGGCGGCGGATTCGGACGTCGGCGGTGCGTTCGGACGGGTCCGAGTTTCCTATCGAATTGGCCATCGTGCGGCTCGAGGGGCCGGCGTTCGCGGCGTTCATGCGGGACACGAGTGAGGAGGAAAGCGCGGAGGAGTCACTGCGGCAAAGCCGGCGGACGCTGTTCACGCTGCTGAGCAATTTGCCGGGCATGGCGTACCGGTGTCCGGAGAACAAGTATTGGACGTTGGCGTTCGCGAGCGAGGGGTGCAAGGAACTGACGGGCTACGAACCGGACGAGTTGGTCGAGAACCCGGAGCTTTCGTATCAGGACCTCATTCACGAGGACGACCGGGGGCGGGTGTGGGCGCACGTGCAGGGGGCGCTGTCGGAGCGCGCGCCGTTTCAAATCATTTACCGGATTACCAGCGCGGCGCGCGAGGAGAAATGGGTGCTGGAGCGAGGGCGGGGCGTGTCGTCGGTGTTTAGCGAGGCGGGGGACCTGCTGGCGATCGAGGGGTTCATCACGGACATCACGGACCAGAAGCGCGCGGAGGAACTGTTGAACAATTACAGCCGCACGCTCGAAGACGAAGTGGCGGAGCGGACAGCGCAACTAAATGAGAAAAACGCGGATATCGAGCGGGCGCTTGGAGAGTTGCGGCGCAGCCAGGACCAACTCGTCGTGCAGGAGAAAATGGCGTCGCTCGGGGCGTTGACGGCGGGCATCGCGCATGAGATCAAGAACCCGCTGAACTTCGTGAACAATTTCGCGGAACTTTCCGTGGACCTCGCGGCGGAATTGGGAGAGGATCTGAAGCGCCTCGAAGCGGGGATGGATCCGGCGACGCGCGCGGCGGTGACGGAGACGTTGAAGGACCTTTCGGAGAATGCGACGCGGATTCGCGAGCACGGCAAGCGGGCGGACAGCATCATCCGGGGGATGCTGATGCATTCGCGGGGCGGAAAGGGCGAGCGCCAACGGACGAACATCAACGCGCTGCTCGAGGAGGACATCAACCTCGCGTATCACGGGATGCGCGCGCAGGAACCGGCGTTTAACGTTTCGATAGTGAAGGAACTTGATCCGTCGCTGCCGGAAATCGAAGTCGTGCCGCAGGAAATCGGGCGCGTGTTCCTGAATCTGCTGAACAACGCGTGTCAGGCGTTGAACGAAAAGCTTCGGACGACACCGGGCGGCTTCACGCCGGAGATTCGCGTGCGCACGGGGCGCGTCGAGGGGGCGATTGAGGTTCGCATTCGGGACAACGGGCCGGGAATTGCGCCAGAGGTGCGGGATCGATTGTTTACCCCGTTCTTCACGACCAAGCCGACGGGAAAGGGCACGGGCCTTGGGTTGTCGATCGCGTATGACATCGTAGTGCAGGCGCACCACGGCGCGATCGAGGTGGAATCAGCGCCGGGCGAGTATGCGGAGTTCATCCTTCGGCTGCCGGACGAGGCGGAGGCCAAGCATGACTGAGTGCATGCGGATACTGGTCGTCGATGACGAGCCGGACCTCGAGGCGCTGTTCCGGCAGCGGTTTCGCAAACGTGTGCGCGAGGGCGAGCTGTCGTTTTTGTTCGCGCGCAACGGCAACGAAGCGTTGCGCGTGCTCGAAGAGGATCAAGAGATCGGGCTCGTTTTTACCGATATCAACATGCCGGAGATGGACGGGCTTACGCTGCTTGGGAAACTTTTGGAATTGGGGAGGCCATTGCGGACGGTGGTCGTCTCGGCGTACGGCGACATTCAGAACATCCGCACCGCGATGAACCGCGGCGCGTTCGACTTTCTGACGAAGCCGATCGACTTCGAGGACCTCGAGGTCACGCTCGACAAGACACTGCGCGAGTTGATGCGGATTCGAGAGGCGCAAGAGGCGCAGTACCGATTGCGCGTGCTCGACCATGAACTCGATGCCGCGCGCACGATTCAGCAGGCGATGCTCCCGAGCGTATTTCCCGAACGCAAGGACTTTGATCTGTATGCGACGATGACGCCGGCGAAGGGTGTCGCAGGTGACTTCTACGATTTTTTTCTGCTCGGGCCGTCGCGCATTGGGCTTGTGATTGCCGACGTATCGGGCAAAGGTATTCCCGCGGCGCTGCTGATGGCGCTGACGCGGACGCTGTTGCGGGCCACGGCGCAAGGCGGCGCGGATCCGGACGTGTGCCTGGCGCAGGTGAATCGGGCGTTGTGCGGTGACAAAGAGTATTCGCGGTTTGTGACGTTGTTCTACGGGCAGGCGGACTTGGAATCGGGCGAACTTCGGTATTGCAACGCGGGGCACAATCCGCCGTTTGTGATCCGGGCCGAGACGGTGGAGGAGGTCCTGCCGGTGGGCGGGCTTGTGCTTGGCGTCAAGGCGGATGCGGATTATGCGCGGGGGAGCGTGACGCTTGGCCAAGGCGAGACTTTATTTCTATATACGGACGGCGTGACCGAAGCGATGAATTCCGCGAATGCGCAATATGGCGAGGAGCGGCTTCTGCGTGCGCTGCGCGAGCCGGCGGGGTCGGCGCGGGAATTGGTCGAGCGGGTCGAGCGGGACGTTGCGGTATTCACAGGCGGCCGCCCTCCGAGCGACGACGTGACGTGTCTAGCGTTTACGTTCAATGGGCCGGCCTGACCGCCGCCGCGCCGTTTACCGCCCGCGCCGCACTCGGATACAATCGCGCAACTTGGCTGCGGAACCGTTATGACCCCTGAGCGAATCGATCAACTTCTAGAATCTTTCCCCACGTTTCGCGTGTTGGTCGTGGGCGATATGTACCTCGATGAGAATGTGTACGGCAGCGTGACGGGCGTGAGCCTGGAGGCACCGATCCCCATTTTCGAGGTGCGTGAGCGGCGGTACAATCCCGGCGCGGCGGGGAACGCGGCGTGCAACGTAGCGGCGCTGGGGGCGAAGGTGAGGGTCATCGGCGTCGTCGGTGATGATGTGAACGCGGGCATTCTGCGGCGCGAATTCGAGAAGCGCGGAGTCGATTCCTCGTTGTTGGTGGCCGATGCTGCGCGGGCGACGAACACCTACGGCAAACTGCGCGCAGGCGGATTCAATATCCCGGAGCAGGAAGTGTTGCGCACAGACACGCCGACCGCGTCGTTTATCTCGGGTGCGATCGAGGACAAGGTCATCGCTAGTATTCGCGCGGCGGCGAAGGAGGTCGATGCGATCGTTGTCACGGACCAGGTCGCTTCGGTGGCTACGGCGCGGGTGTTGAAAGAGGTTGCGGAGATCGGACGCGCGAATGGCATTCTTACCGTGGGTGATTCGCGCGGGCGGATGGGCGCGTTCGAGGGATTCGACGTGGTTGTGCCGAACGAGCGCGAGGCGGGTATGGGGACGGGAATTGATGTAACCGACGACGAGTCGTTGCGCAAAGCGGCGCGGGCGCTTCTGCGCGTGTGCAAGAACGCGGTCATTACGCGCGGGCCGGACGGCATCACGGTTTTCGCGGAAGACGGATCGGAGCACACCGAACAGGCGACGACGGATCTGGTCGTGGACGTCACGGGCGCGGGAGACACGGTGACGGCGGCGGTGACGCTGACGCGGCTCGCGGGAGGGACATTCGCCGAAGCGGCAGTCGTGGGGAACGCGGCGGCGGCGGTGGCGGTCGCGCAGAAGGGGGTGGTGACGGTTTCGGCGGAGGAACTTCGCGCAAAGCTCATCGCGGGAGATGGGCCCGCGAACGTGCTGCCGCTCACGGAATTGAAACGTGTCATCGAGCGGCTGCAGGACGAGGGGAAACGGGTAGTCTGGACGAACGGGTGCTTTGACATTCTGCACGCGGGCCATATCACATATTTAATGAGGGCCGCGCGCGAGGGCGACGTGCTCGTCGTCGGCCTGAACAGCGACGCCAGCGTGCGCTCCATCAAAGGTCCCGAGCGCCCCATCGTCCCCGAGCACGAACGCGCGCTGATACTTTCACAATTACGATTCGTGGATTACGTCATGTTGTTTGACGACGCGAGCCCCATCGGCGTAATCGAAATGCTGAAGCCGGACGTGTACTCGAAGGGCGGCGACTACACCGTTGACACGATCAACCAGGAAGAGCGGCGGCTCGTCGAGGGGTACGGCGGGCGCATCGCGATCATCCGCGGCGTGGAGGACCGCTCAACGACGAACATCGTGCGGCGGCTGACGGCTGAGTACGGGGATTGAGATTCGCAAGTCATTTACCGTTCGGATCTTTTGCGGAAGCGTTGCGCAAATGGTGGAGAAGGTCGGCGGCATACTGCTGCGTACTCGTATCGAATGGTGGGAGATCATGGCCGATTTGCGTCAGAAGAGAATGAGCGCCGTTGATGACGTCTAGATCCGGGAGATCGTTGTCGCGAAGATGGTGAAATAGTTTGAGGGTTTCGAAGCCGTCGAAGAGACAATCGAACTGGTGTTGGAGTCGCGCGGGATCGGAAGTCTGGGCGCGGATGCGGTCCCATTTCTGGGCGAAGTTGCGTTGTTTCAGGAAACTCGCGACAGGCGGCGATGCATCGGCGGCGTGGCCCAACAGCGTCTCGCCGGAGTCGCCGATTCCGTCTTGCGCGATGCGCAACCAATAACGCAGCGCTGTGTAGTTTGCGGGGTTGTAGAGGCGTTGCTTGAAGCTGGGTTTGGAGGCCACGTCCATCATCTGGCGGCCCGTGCCGAAGGGAACGCGATTGGACGCTCTCCCGGCAGGATGGACGACGGTGTCGCGCAACGAGGCGACGCTTCCAGTCTTGGCCAACTGTTGGAGGAAGTAGAAGTCCTCGCCGGCGCGGCGGCTGTTCATGCCGGAAACCGCGCAGTAGGCCTCGACGGTACAGACCATGGCGGAGCCGATGGTGTGGAACGCGTAGGGCGACCCTGCCCATGCGAGGCCGAGGACGTGACAGCGGAGAAAGATTTCGTAGAGGACGATCGCGGCGCGTTGTTCGGCGGGGCCTTCGGCGCGGTGGGCGTAGTCGATGACCGTGGCCCAGGCGTCGGGTGCGCGGAAGTGCTCGCGGACGGCGGGGAGGTAGTGCCCGTCGACGGTGGTGTCGGCATCGAGACAGAGGATTGGCGCACGCGGGCGATCGTTGCGGCGAAGGACTTCGGCGCCCCAATCCATGCCTACTTTCCGGGCGAGGCCGACGCCGCCGCGATCTGGAAGCGATGCGTTGCCGGTGGCCGCGTCGATGTACGCGATGCGAACCGGGTATTGGTTGTCCGCCTGGACAGTTCGCAGCCAGTCGAGCGTCGCGCGATTGTTGTCGCGAACTTCCGCGTTTGAATCGGCGCCGTTGTTTACGACCACGATGACAAGCGTCGCGGCGAGGTCGGCGGGGGGATTCAGCGCGAGCGACTCGATAGTCGCGGGAAGACGTTCGTGTTCGGCCATGGCGGGGATGACGACCAGCGTTTCCACGCCTTCGAGCGACCCTGCGACCAGCGGGCGGGCCGCGAGATTCGCGCGCTTTAGGAGATATCGGTCGATTGGAGAGGTCATGGCCGCGCGAAAACCGGATCAGTGATCGAGAACGCCTCGGTCACGTCGCCGCGAGTGATCCACTGAATGTACGCGCCATTTCGTTCCATTCGGCGAAACCAAGTTTCTTGGCGCTTGGCAAAATCGAAGATAGCGCTCCGTAGTTTCTGAAACAAATCATTTCGACTACGAATTTCGCCTGCGATGAATTCGGTGACGAACCGATACTCCAAACCTAGTTGGCGAAGGCGGTCCGCGGAGACGCCGCTATCGAGAAGGTCCCGGACTTCCTCGATTAGGCCGTTGTCGAGACGTTCGCGCAGACGGCCCGCGATGCGTTTGTGAATCTCCGCGCGCGGCCATCGGACGCCAAGGATGACGGGCGAAATCGGCGGCGCGGGCCCGGGCGGGCAGTCGCGCTCGCGGGTGGCGATCTCAATCGCGCGGATGCAGCGGTCCCGGTCGCGCGTGTCGGTGATGTTGTGTGTCGTTACTTTCAGCTTGCGCAGGCGTTCGGCCAGTTCGTCCATCGAAAGCGCGGCGAGTTCGGCGCGAAGAGCGGGGTCCTCCGGTGCCTCGACCATGCGGTGTTTTTGCAGGACCGCGTCGAGATAGAGGCCGGTCCCGCCGACAGCGATTGGCAGTGCGCCGCGCGCAACGACTTGCTCGAACGCGTCGAAGAACTTTCGCTGGAAGTCGAAGACGCTCATCTCCTCGGCTAGGTCCGCGATGTCGATGAGGTGATACGGCACGCCGCCGTATTCATCGAGGTCCTTGCCGGAGCCGATGTCGAGTCCGCGGTAGACCTGACGCGAATCGACGGAGAGCACCTCGCCGCCGTATCGCCGGGCCAGCGCGACGCCGAGGCGCGTTTTACCGGAGGCCGTTGGGCCAAGGACAGCGATGAGGTTTCGGGCCGAGGACATGGGGATAGGTTACCGGCCGGGCCTGCGTTGCGCGAGAAAAGTTAGTGCGACACCTTACAGCATTTTAGCGATTGAAATACGGTCAATTTTGATCAGGGCACAAAGCTGAAGTGATTCCCCAATCCGGCGAATTGGACAGTCGACGCGCAATCGTCCCGGCTTTAATTCAGCAATCCTTGCAACTTCGCGGCTTCGAGGCGCACGCGGTCGGGTCCGCCGAGGAGTTGGCGGTCCGCGCCGATACGTTTGAACCAGTAGTGCAATCCCAATTCGTCGGTGAAACCGATACCCCCGTGGACTTCGGTCGCGGTCCTTGCGACGAACGTTCCGACCTCGGACAGGTGGGCCTTGGTGTGACACGCTGTCAGTCGCGATTCGCCGGGGACCGCCTCGAAGGCGTGCGCGGCATACCACATCATTGCGCGGCAAGGTTCTAAATTCGCGGCCATTTCCGCGCACATGTGTTTCACGGCCTGAAACGAGCCGATGACTCGGCCGAATTGTTCGCGGACCTTCGAGTATGCGACCGCTTTGTCCAACATGCTTTGGGCTGCGCCCAGCGTGTCTGCGGCGAGACAGATTCGCCCGGCGTCGACGACGTGATCACATACCTCGCGCCCCGCCGCACCGGTCAATCGCTCGGCCTGAACGTTCTCGAACAGGAGTTCGCCTACGGGTCGCGTCTTGTCGATGGTGCTTAGTTGCCTGCGCCGAAGTCCGGGCGCTTTGGAATTGACGAGAAAGAGGGAGCACGCGTCGTCGGCGACGAGATACACGTCGGCCTCGAAGTCGAGAACGAAGAGCGCCTTTCCGTTCAGCGTCGGACCAGCCGCGCTGATGCGCGCGCCCTCGCGTGAACTGATCGTCTCGGTGAGGGCCGCGCCCGCGATAACGCTTCCGTCCGCGAGAGAAGGCAGCCAGCGCAATTTTTGTTCGGCCGACCCTGCCGCCGCGATCGCAAGCGGCGCCATCACGACGGTAGACACGAACGGAACAGGCGTGACGTAGTACCCGAGGACCTCCGCGACGAGGGCGGCGTCCAACAACGAGAGGCCGAGCCCGCCGTTCTCCTCGTCAACAAGGAGTCCCGGCACGCCGAGTTGACACAGGCCGGCCCAAACGTCTTCCGCGCGCGGTCCGCCATCGTCCACGAACTGCCGCGCTCGCTGCAGGCCGCCGTGTTTTTCCAGATATCCTCCGACGCTCTTCTGTAGGAGATGCTGTTCTTGAGAGAGTCCGAATTCCATGTCGATCGCCTGTTCCGCTATCGGGCCTTGGGTTCGCGCGGCATGCCCAATCCGCGCTCGCTGATAATGTTCTTTTGTATTTGTGATGTACCGCCGCCAATGATGAGCCCGAGGTAAAACATGTAGCCGCGCTGCCAGGAACCGAGATCGCGCAGGTAGGGGCCGTCGTCGTACAGGATGCCCAACTCGCCTAGGGCGTCGATCGCCAAGCCTTCGAGCTCGTGGCGAAGTTCGGTACCCTGGAGCTTGACTACCATGGTCGCGAGCGCGGCCTCGTGCCCGTTGAGTTGGGCGCTGAGCAGGCGCAGGTCATTACATCGCAGCGCCATCACGCGGGCCTGAATTCGCATGAGCCGATCCAGGTAGACGGGATTGTCGATGATGCGCCGGTCGTCGACTGTCTCGTATTTCATCAGGTCGATAAGTGAGTTGAGTCGGCGCAGCGTCTCGTCAGGGTCGCCGAGGCTATCGCGCTCGTAGCGAAGCACGGCATTGGCGATCGCCCAACCCTCGCCTGGTTTTCCGACGATCTGGTCCTTCGGCACGCGGACGTCGGTGAAGAACACTTCGTTGAAGAAGGTCTCCCCGGTCATCGTTTTAATGGGCCGAATATCGATGCCCGGTGATTTGACATCGAGCAGCAAGAAGCTGATGCCTTGGTGCTTCGGAGCATTGGGTTCGGTACGCACTAAGCAGAACATCCAGTCCGACGACTTCGCGCCGCTGGTCCAAATTTTTTGGCCGTTGATGACCCATTCGTCGCCGTCGAGATCGGCCCGGGTGCTGATGCTCGCGAGGTCACTGCCGGCGTTTGGCTCGGAGTAGCCTTGGCACCAGAGCATCTCGCCGCGTATGGTGGGCGGGATGAACCGTTTCCTGAGTTCTTCAGTCCCACGTTCGAGCAGCACGGGCGCCAGAAACGAGATGCCTTGTCCGCCCAACCCCGGAGAAACCTGCGCGCGCGCGAATTCTTCGGCCATGAGTCGCGATTCGATAATATCGGGCGCGAGACCGCAGCCGCCGTACTCTTTGGGTATGGTGCGCGCCGCGTATCCGTGCTTGATTAGAAGCCGCTGCCATGCCTTCGCCTGTTCGAGGACAACTTCGCCGTTCTTCGGCGCCTCGCCGGCGTGCTCGCGGATGAACTCGCGCAACGTCTCAAGAAACGCGTCGTACTTCCCGCCATACGAAAGGTCCAAAACGACACCTCCTGCGATCTGCGACTATGATGTCCGAGCATGCACCGCGGACGCGAGAGTATAGAAGGACCTGGAAGTAATATCGATCATTCTCTGAAGCGTGCGATTGATATGCTTTTGTCGCATTGTTAAACTTCGGCGACTCCCCAATCGACGACTTGCGCGCCGTTATGCCTAGGGCTTGCGGCGGAATCCATGAGTTGATTTCGGAGGCGTGGCCGGCGAATCGAAAAACTTAGGAGCGCGTTAGATGGCTGATTCACCCGTGAGACTTCGGAAGGAAGGTAAAATTTCGATCATCACCATCGACGATGGAAAGGCGAACGTCTTCGGTGTTCCGATGACATCGGCGCTGAGCGCGGCGTTGGACGAAGTCGACACGAAGGAAGGCGCGGTGGTCATCGAGGGCCGCGATGGGATTTACTCGGGCGGGTTCGACTTGAACGTAATACGCAGCGCCGATCCGGACGCGGGCCGAAAGATGACACGCGGCGGCGTACATGTGGCACTGAAAGCCTTCGACTTTCCCCGCCCGGTTGTCGCGGCGGTGACCGGTCATGCGGTCGCCATGGGCGCGATTTTCAACATGGGCTTGGACTGGCGCATCGGCGCGAAGGGTAATTTCAAGCACGGGTTGAACGAAATTAAGGACGGGCTGGTGTTGCCAATCTTCGCGCTGGAGCTGCCGCGATTTCGACTTAATCCGCGGCTGTATCAGCAATCGGCCTTCCAGTCTCGGATGTATTCTCCGGAAGAGGCGATCGAAGCGGGGTTTCTCGACGAAGTAGCGGCGCCGGACAAGGTGCGCGAGGCCGCGTACCAGAAGGCCGAAGCGCTTGCGGCCCTGTTGCCGAATCCGGCCTATGCTGTATCGAAGAAACGAGATCGGGCGCGAGTGAAGCAGTACGTCATGGAAACCTTGGAGAGCGACCTCGACGCCATTCGTACGGACGCCGCCGCGCTGATGGCGTAGCGGCGCGCCGAGAAATCTCAGTAGCGGAAAGGGAGGAACTGTTTATGGGCCGGCCCGTTCTACGGACGAAGTTTTGCGACATTATGGGGGTCGAGTATCCCATTGTCAGCGCTGGAATGGGGCCCAGTCTGATCGGGGAGAGGACCGGCGCGACGGTGGATCTTGTGGTGGCGGTTTCTGAGGCGGGTGGATTGGGCGTCCTCGGCGCGGCGGGATACACGGTCGAAGAAATGCGCGACGCCATTCGCGAAGTGAAGCGCCGGACAGACAAGCCTTTCGGCGTGGACATATTGTTGCCCGCGGCGCAGGTGGAGAATGGCGACGTGCCCCCGGAAGCGCGACGGGACATTTCCGTCGCCGACGCGCTCAAGGGTCTTCCCCAGAAATATCTGGACTGGTACGCGAAAGTGAAGGAGGAACATCAACTCCCGGAACTGGACATCGTGTACAACTGGGGATCGTCGACGACGAGCCGCCCTCATGAGTCGATCAAGGTCTGTCTCGAAGAGAAGGCGCCGCTTTTCTGCGCGGGTCTCGGTAATCCTGGCTTCATGGTGGAGGAAGCGCATGCCAACGGCGTAAAGGTCCTCGGCCTGGTAGGCAACACGAGGAACGCGAAACGCGTCGCGGAATCCGGCGCGGACTTTGTCGTGGCGCAAGGCCACGAAGCGGGCGGGCATACGGGCCGCATCGGCACGATGGCCCTCTTGCCGCAGGCGCTCGACGCGGTGGGGAGCGTGCCTCTTCTCGCGGCGGGCGGCATCGGCGATGGGCGGGCGCTGGCCGCGTGCCTGGCCATGGGTTGCGCGGGCGTGTGGGTGGGCACGCGCTTCCTGGCAACGAAGGAGAGCGGACTCGTTCCGGAGCAGAAGAAATTTATCGTTGGCGCATCGGACGAAGATACTCGCCGCTCTGAGTTCTACACCGGGAAAACGTCGCGAACGATCTACAGCAGCATTCACGATCTGTGGGATCAATCGGGGTTGCCCACGTTGCCATTCGGTCAGCAGGGACTTTTGGCTTCCGCGCTTATCGGAAGTTTTCACAAGGCTGGGAAATACGAGTACGTCGGTCCCTTTTCCGGTCAAGTGTCGGGGCTCATCGACGAGATCAAGTCTGCGCGGGAAGTCGTCGAGGAAATGGTGGAGCAGGCGGTGGATATTTTGATCCGCAAACTGCCGGAAACCGTCCAAGTACGCGCGTGACCCGCGGGCGGATCTAGGACCAAAAGGACGAGCGAATGACCACATTATCGGAATTCAAGGCCCTTCTGGTCCACCGCGAGGAGTCGCGGCTCTACATCACCATCAACCGCCCCGAAGTGAAGAACGCGATCAATGCGGATGTCACTCGGGAGCTTTCGGCGGTGGCGGATTCCGTGGAGGACGACCCTACAATTCGGACCGTCATCGTGCGCGGGTCGGAGGGCACGTTTTGCGCGGGCGGCGACATCAAGGGGTTCAAGCAGAGTTACGAATCCTCGCCGGTGGAGGACGGATCGGAGGATCCGATCGCGAAAGGAAACCGATCTTTCGGCGATTTTCTGATCCAGTTCAATACTCTTCCCGCGACGACGGTGGGCGTCATCGAGGGCGCGGCCTTCGGCGGCGGCCTGGGGCTGACATGTGTTTTCGATGTAACGATTTGCATGGCCGATACGAAGTTCGCGCTCAGCGAGACCGGCCTCGGCGTGGTCCCCGCGCAGATCGCGCCGTTCGTGGTGCAACGTCTGGGCCTTACGACGGCGCGGCGCATCGCGCTCACCGGCGCCCGGTTCGATGGGAACCACGCCTTCGAGATCGGCTTGGTGCATTTCCTGGTCAACACCGCGGAGGAGTTGGATGACACTCTGAAGAAGGTGTTGAACGGGATTGGCCGGTGCGCGCCTCGCGCCAATGCGGCGACGAAAAAAATTTTGATGGACACGGTCTCGCGTCCGATTGACGAAGTATTGGACGACGGATCGAGGGCCTTCGCCGCGCAACTTCGCGGCCCGGAAGGCCGGGAAGGCGTTCAGGCCTTTTTGGATAAACGCAAGGCCGCGTGGGTGGAGACTGTGGAGTAGAGGATCGAAGACGAGATGTCGTGAACGCGGGCGTTCACGTGGAGAGGATGAAAATCGATGCGGTCGCTATTCGATGACGATGACGATGACGACTGACGAGCACGATGACGAGTCGTTAAAGGTACGAGTTTGGTAATTGACGTTCTGTTTTCGGAGCAGTTGCCACGTGCCCTCCGGGCACACCCAGAAACGATGAAAGATGGTTTGGGTACCGGTTCGGCAGCGCACTGGGTGTAGCGCGCGGTAACGGGGATTTTCGGAGCAGCACGATATTGGCAAACGCATCCAATGAATTTATCCACTACACTCGGTAGTGCGCGCGAATCGATAGAGGGTCCCCCTAGGAGGTTGAAGTCGTATGCCGGTACTGGAGTCAAAACTCGATGCGCGTTCGGAAACCTATCGCCGAAACCGGGCTGACATGCTCGAAATGCTGGCGACCATCGACGGGCTATTGAAGGAGGTCGCCGAAGGAGGCGGCCAAGAGGCGATGGATCGGCTGCGTTCCCGGGAAAAATTACCGATTCGCGAGCGAATAAGCCTGGCGCTTGATCGGGATTCGCCGTTTCTCGAGGTCAGCCCACTGGCGGCGTGGTATTCGAACTACAACGTGGGGTCGGGATTCATTGTCGGGCTCGGCGTCATTTCCGACGTCGAGTGCCTCATTCTCGGACACGACCCTTCGGTGCGGGCCGGCGCTTTTAATCCGTTTAACTCGAAGAAGCTCATGCGGGGTCTCGAGATCGCCCGCGAGAACCGCGTTCCTTACGTACAGTTCGTGGAGTCCGCGGGGGCCGATTTGCGCGGCGACAGCGACGGCGATCCGAAGGCCGCGATGATGCGCGAGACGGGACACTTTGCGGAATCCGGTCGGCTGTTCTACGAGATCACCGAATTGTCCAAGATGCGCATTCCCACGATCTCGGTCGTGTTCGGCTCGTCCACGGCGGGGGGCGCTTACCAGCCCGGAATGAGCGACTACAATATTTTTATTCGGAAACAATCCAGGGTCTACCTCGGCGGTCCGCCATTGGTGAAGATGGCGACGGGGGAAGACGCGGACGACGAGAGCCTTGGCGGGGCGGACATGCACACGCAAGTCTCGGGGCTTGGCGACTATCTGGCCGAGAACGAACTGGACGCCATCCGCATGTGCCGCGAAGTTGTTTCTCACCTCAACTGGCGTAAGCACGGCCCCGGCCCGACCCTTCCCAACGACGCACCCCTGCACGACCCCGAGGAGTTGCTTGGGATCGTCTCGAAAGATTTACGGACGCCGTTCGATATTCGGGAAGTCATTGGCCGGATCGTTGACGGTTCTCGCTTCGAGGAATTCAAGCCGATGTATGGGCCGACGTTGGGCTGCGGCTGGTCGTCGATAGACGGTTTCCCGGTAAGTATCCTGGGGAACAACGGCGCGCTGTTCTCGCAATCGTCCGAAAAAGCGGCGCAGTTTATTCAGCTCTGCAATCAAGTCGACGTTCCTATCGTGTTCCTCCAGAACATTACGGGATACATCGTCGGGACGGATTTCGAGCGCGGCGGCATCACCAAGAACGGTTCGAAGATGATCAACGCCGTGTCGAACTCGACGGTGCCGCACATCACCGTAATCGTGGGCGCTTCGTACGGCGCGGGAAATTACGGCATGAGCGGCCGCGCGTTCGGACCGCGCTTCACGTTCATCTGGCCCACGGCGAAAATCGCGGTGATGGGACCGAAACAGATGGCGGGCGTGATGTCCATCGTGCAGCGGGCGGCGACACTCCGGCGGGGAGCGGAATTCGACGAGGCAGCCGATGCGAAACGGGCGGCGGTGGTCGAACACTGGGCGGAAGAGCGATCTAAGGGGCTCTACGCAACGTCTCGGGTTTCCGACGACGGCATGATCGATCCCCGCGACACTCGTACCATCATTTCGATGGCGCTTTCCGTCTGTCACAATCAAAAAGTCGAAGGCGCTAGGGCCTACGGCACATGGCGAATGTAGCGGTGGATTCAATGATTACACGATTGTTGATAGCTAATCGCGGGGAAATTGCCCGCAGAATCATTCGTTCCGCGCACTCGATGGGCATCGGTACCGTGGCCGTTTATGCGGACGGGGACTCGAACGCGCCATTCGTCCGGGAGGCGGATCAGGCGATCTCGCTCGCGGGAAGAACGTCCGCGGACACGTATCTGAACATCGACAAGGTCCTGGTTGCCTGTGCGCGATCCGGAGCGGACGCGGTCCATCCGGGGTACGGGTTCCTGGCGGAAAACGCGACGTTTGCGCAGGCGGTACTGGACGCGGGGCTGACGTGGGTTGGACCCACGCCGGAGTCCATTCGGCTTATGGGCGATAAGTTGTCCGCGAAGCGAATCGCGGAGAAGTCGGGAGTGCCGACGCTGCCCTCGAGAGAACTCGCAAAGGGCGACAACGTCTCGGCCGCCGCAAAGGACATCGGCTACCCGGTGTTGATAAAGGCCTCGGCCGGGGGCGGCGGCAAGGGGATGCGGGTCGTCCACGCCGAGGGCGAACTCCAGGCTGCCGTTGACGCAGCGCGCCGGGAATCCAAGGCGGCCTTCGGTGACGATACGATTTTCCTGGAACGTTGGCTGACCTCATCGCGACACGTCGAGATTCAAATTCTTGGCGACAATCACGGGAATTTGGTGCATTGCTTTGAACGTGAGTGCTCGATTCAACGACGCCACCAGAAGATCATCGAAGAGGCCCCCTCTCCCGCGGTGACGCCCGAGATGCGGAAACGAATGGGCGCCGCCGCGGTATCGGCGGCGAAGGCGATCGGCTACCGATCCGCCGGCACGGTCGAGTTCTTGCTCGAGGGCAAGGACTTTTGGTTCCTGGAGGTGAACACTCGGCTGCAAGTCGAGCACCCGGTCACGGAGGAAATCACCGGACTCGATCTTGTTCGGGAACAACTGCGTATCGCCCAAGGCGAACCCCTCGGATACACGCAAGATGACCTGCGCATCGACGGTCACGCGATCGAGGCCCGCGTTTACGCGGAGGATCCGAGCAATGACTTTCTCCCTGCGCCCGGCAGAGTCGCGGTATGGGAACCATCGCGGGCGGCCGGGGCGCGGTTCGATTCGGGCGTGGAATCGGGCAGCGAAGTGGGCATCGAGTTTGATCCGATGTTGGCGAAGGTGATCGTCCACGCACCCACACGTACCGAAGCCGCGATGCGTTTGGCGCGCGTATTGGAAACCACGCGCATCCAGGGGATCACCACCAACCGTGATTTCCTCGTAAACACGCTGCGGCACCCGGCGTTTCTCGCTGGCGACACCACCACGGATTTCATCAAGCGCATCGTCCCCGCGACGCGGCGGACCATTGATCGAGACGAGTTAGTGGAGGCCGCGATCGCGGTTTCAATGATGGCGCAAGGCCGCCGAAGGGACGACGCGAAGGTCATGAAGTCTGTCCCCTCGGGCTGGCGAAATTCGGTCATGCCGCCCGAAACTGTTTGCTACCGCCATGGAAACGACGACGTGACGGTCAACTATCGCATTCAACGGGGAGGCGGCTTCGTCTTTGAAATCGGCGGCATATCGTACAACGTAACCGTCGGGCGGCGGACGCACGAGTCCATAGAATTAGTTATCAACGGCCGCCGGAATACGACGTCGACGGCCAGCGCCGGTGACCTGTGGTTGGTCCATGGTTTCAGGGGCGACGTGGAGTTACGCGAGCTGCCCCGGTTTCCCGTTGCTGGGGCAGAAGTCGAATCGGGCGGTTTGACCGCTCCCATGCCGGGAAACGTGTTTTCCATACGCGTCGCTGTCGGCGATAGGGTAGAGAAGGGACAACACTTACTCATTGTGGAAGCCATGAAAATGGAGCATCAGATTACGGCGCCGTACGATGGGACCGTAGTTGCGATCCACGTGAGCGAAGGCGACCAAGTCGCCAACGGCGAACTGCTTGTGGTGTTGGCCAACGACGACGTCGATTAGGCGTTTTCGCGAACGTCATTCGGGCCCGATACGCTTGGCGACTGAAGGCAGAAACGTATCAAGTTCTTTGTCCAGGAGTTCCAGCTTCGCGCGGATCATGTCCGCGCCGTGCGAAAACGTATGGTCCCCGCCGTAGCGAAAGTCGAGACGCACGTCCGCTTCCATAACGCCGAGCGCGTCCTGCGCATTTGCCCGTTCGTCTGCGAGGACCTCACGCCACCGGGCGTACATTTCGCGAGCGCGTTCAATCGCCGCGGAATCCGGCTTGTTGCCATCCGCCAGTTCGAGCAACGCGTCGCGTAGCTGGCAGGACTCGTAGAAGTTCGCCTCGGTCCGGGCCGTGTGATAGAACCAGCGCGTCGGCGAATCTTCGGCTTCGAAGGTAAGACGAAGTCGTTCGGGCACAAGGGGCCGCGCCAATTCCATTTCGTCGACCGCGCGGCGTAGCAGGTCCTCCATGCGGCGGTAAAATTTGCCAAATACAGGCACGTTGCCGGTAGGAGATTTGACGAATGTAGGCCGCGACTTGGTTCCTTCCGCGTCGGCGATTTCGGCCATGAACAAGTAGTAGCCGAAGAACACTTCAGGCAACTCGGCCCGCGGATCCGCGCACATGGGATGGGCGGGCCCGAGGTAGTAGGGGCCGGTGTAGTACGACGGCAATTCGGGCGAATAGGCGATCGCGTCCGACACGTACTTCCACGCTTGTCGAACGTGCGGGCCGGCCTCGGCCCCGGCGAGGCGCGCGGCGAACCGTTGAAGAAGGTCCTCCTTGTCCGGAGCAGGGTCCCACCAGAAAAATTTGTTGATCTCTGCCGCGCTGGTCCCGAAACAGGCACGAAAGGCGGGGAAAACCCAGGCGCCGTCGGCCCCGCACGAAGCCAACGCCTGCGCACGATCGACCCAGCGATCCATGCAGGGAATGTGCGGAAGCCGGGGCGCTTCGAATGCGAGCTCAGGCTCGCTCTTGAGATACACGTGAATTCCCGCCGAACGGCAGGCCTCGATTTGCGCTTTGGCGCGCGCGCCCGGGCCGATGAGATCGATGCTGTAGTCCCAGAGGTGTTTGTTGACGCCGTCCTCCTTGGAGACATACTCGTCCTTTTCGATTTCCGTGAAGATAGCGGCGCCTGGTTCGAACTTCTCGATCAAGACGGCCTGGGCCTTGTCGGCGGACCAAACGTGTTCAGCCGAGTACGGCCATGCGACCACTTCGGCGTTCGGGTTGACGGAACGCGCCGCGGTGGCGAGCGCGTTGCATAGGTTCGCGACGACTGTCTCCGCGCCGAGAGGTTCGCATCGTGAACAATTCGTGTGGCCCTTCTCGACGCCGTAGGGCCGCATGAAACAGTGGTAGAAGCCCTCGCCTCCGATGATGAGGACGAGGCCGTCCAACTCGGGATCCGCGCGGAAGAGGCCTTCGACACTTTCCATCAGGTACCGCCGCACCAAGGGATGCTCGGTGCAAAGCACATACTCGCCATCGGCCTTCCACGTTAGCGCGCCGCGAATATCGGGATGCGCCTCGAACACCGGATCGTCTTTCGGAAACTTTTGGCGTGTGTCTACGAACGCGTACGTCTTCAGTCCATGGCGTCGTGCTTCGGCCGCGGATGTTGTTCCGGCGCTCGCAAGTCCAGGGACACGCCGAGCGCGCAGTTCCGGTATTGCGTCGGACACCGAGAGGGCGTGGAGATTTCCGCCCCCCGCAAACACGGCGTTATAGCCGAGAAAGACCAACTCGCGATAGGACCCCATCTTCGGGACCGTGCCCAGGCGCACGGACAGCTTTGGCCGATAGACCTGCTCCCCGGTTGAGACGAATGGCGCCTGCCGAAAACCTATCTGATCGACGAGCCGCACAACGCCGTCGCGCAATCCCCGCGAGTCATGGCCAATCACGGCGATTCGGCCGGGTCCGGCGCTAATGGTAAAACTCTCCGCGACGCCGGGATCGCCGCCGCCTTGCGCGTCCAACACGATCAGCCCAGCGGATTTGGCCGTCGCGTTCGGTGCGGTGACCAATGGCAAGGCCAATTGCATCCGCGTGTCCAAGAACTCGCGTAAGTAACCGGCCATGAGCGTTGCGAGTGCGTCATCGGCCGGATTGATTGAGATGCTCCAATCCGTTTCGATCTCAATTTCATTGTCACCGGCCCTCGCGTCGGGGTCGCGGCTAAACCGGAGGAAGTAGTTCTTGGACAGGCTCGAATAGGGGCTGGCTTCGTAGGCGGCGTCAAACTCAATCGAGGCCCGAGTTGAAATTTCCGCGAGAGTTTCCGCCGCGAATGCTGGTACGTGATGGAGCGCGGTGACCGCGATCGCAAGGGCGAACAAGGTCGGCACTCTCGACGAGTGAAATCCAAGGCGAGTGTTTTCCGTATTTGTGAGGGTCATCAATGAAACCTTTCACGGTTCAGTCTTAGAGACACGCGAACTATCCAACGATTCCCGCTTTCTTCTTCGCGAGTTCACACGCGCCCGCGAGATCGTAGGATCGATACGTGACGATCTTCTGCGCTGCCAGCCCGCCGCCCGCTTGGATGTTGGTGACGAATTCCCATCCACCGTAGGTGTCGGCGGTGAGGTCTCGCAATAGGTTATACAACCGCATGCGGTTGGCGACGGTGACGTTCTTGTGCGTGTGGAAGTATTTCTCGAAGTACGGCGTAAGTTCTGGGTTGCGGTAGTCCGCTTCGACGGGCTGCGTGATGACCTGGCCGCCGCAGAGATCGTGCAAACGGCGGACCATGCTGTGGTAGTTCGACGCGCCGTGGAATTTTCCGACGTTCACGTTCAACGGGTTCGGGTAGACCATGCCGGAGGGAGTCGTCTCGTAATTTTCGATGGCGCATTGGAGCGCCATCTTGAGTATCTCGGCGTGGAAAATGAGTTCGGTGATCTTGTCGACGACATGCGACGCGCCGACGATGCCGTTGTATTCGGCGAGCAATTGCGCGATGCCGACCATCGTCTTCGCGCCGTCCACCATCGCGATGAGCCCGCCGACGCGTTCCCACAGCCCCAGCGCGTTTGCAAACGCGCCCGCGTATGCGTGTTCGCCGCACAGAAAGACGCGGTCCCAGGGGACGAACACGTCGTCGAAAATGACAAAGCCCTCGGGCATGTTGTGCTTCGCGCTGATAGGATAATCAAAAACGCTTCGCCCCGGCTCGGCGTAGTTTCGATTGATGATCTTCACGCCCGGCGTGTTAACCGGAACGGAGAACGCGACGGCGTAGTCCGATTCGCGCTCGCTCATGGATTTGGTCGGCAGAACGACGAGCTCGTGGACCAACGCGGCGCCGGTGATGTGCAGTTTCGCCCCGCGAACGACGATGCCGTCATCCCTCCGCTCGACGACGCGCAGGTACAAATCGGGATCGTCCTGGTCGAGCGGCTTGCGGCCGCGGTCGCCCTTGGCGTCGGTGATGACCTCGGCGATGCGCAGGTCGTTGTCGCGGCAATGCTCGTAGAGTCGTTGGATGTTCTCGGCGTAGCTCGCGTTCGCCTGGCCGATCACGTCGCGCACATTCAGCAGGGCGAAGAGCCCGCTCACGGTGCCGCTGATGATGCTCACGTTGCGCAGCAATTCGATGCGCAGGTCGAGTTGTTCTTTCGTTGCGGGAATTTGGAACAAACGGTTCGCGCGCTCGTTGCCGTTGAGCGGATAGGTTCGCAGGTCCGGGCGGTCGCTGTAGTCGTAGTCGCGGGAGGCATACGCGATCGGGACTTCGAATTCGGGCGCCTCGGTGACGTCCTCGATTTTCCTCCCGTTCATGTAGAGCGCGCGGCCATCGCGAAGGCTTTCGACATATTGCTCTGATGTTTTCATGGACATGCTGTGATTCTCCTGCGATTTCCGGCGTAATGCCCGAAAGGTTGGAGGGTTGAAACTAAGGCATGGACGGACCAATGTCAATCGTGCGGCGCGAGGCGCGTGACTTCGTTCCCAATCCGTGGGACAACGCGCGCGTGCTGGGTCAATTCGTAACTCACTTCGCGCTGCCCTCCACCAGCTTGATTTCCTCCGGTGTCAGGCCGTAGAGCCTAAAGGACGAAAACTCGGAGTAGTCCCCGTGTTAATATTGCTCCCCGCTACGAGGCGCTAGCGGCGCTTTTTCAACGGCCTGTCACTCACCGCGAGCGTTGACAACGCAATCCCTTCGAGCACTACGGCGGGGACATTTCCAGAGCCAAGGACCTCTCTCGCGTCGAGAATCTCGATGCCCACCAGTTTTTCGCCGTCGCCAATGTTGAGCGCGACCTCTTCGGAAAGCCGCACCGTGCGGCACTCTTGTTCGCCTTCGATCAAGCGAATGTACAGCGCGTCAATTTCGGAATCGTAACTGATTTTCATTTCAGGCCTCGGTTAAGAATAGAACGTATAAACCGTAATAACAACTATTTCTTCCGCCTCTTCCTTGATGACGGGAGCGACCTGCTTGATAGGATAAACTTTCCCCTGCCACGGTTGCCCGTAGGCAAAACTGTAGCGGCACATTTCCCGCCCATGCTTGGCTTGCTCTCGCGATCCTTTGGTGATGGCTTCCCGCACTTCAGCTTCATCCGCGCCACGTTCGCGGGCTTGCTCACTCGCATGCTTCGTAAATCGGATGCGTTTCATTTCTTCGTGCCGCCTTCGACAATCTCAATTTCCTCCGGCGTCAGGTCGTAGAGCGCATACACCAACTCGTCTATTTCCTGCTCCAACGCGGTGGTGTCGGCGGTTGGACTGTTCTCCTTGGCTGCGAGAATCCTTTCAACCGACGTAATGACAGCTTTATTTGTTGAATTGTCAGATGCAATGATCGGAAGTTTTTCCAAGAAATGGGTCTTGTAAGCAAAAAACCCTCCCGCCATAGGCGTAGTGATGGAACTGAAGTAGAATTGCAAGAGTCGAGAATTCAACATGCCGAGTACCAACTTATAGTGCGCCTCGCTATCATCGTTGAGAACAATGTGATACGTCTTCGTATTGCCACAATATTTTTCGACTAAGGCGAAATTGTTGCAGTTTGCAATTTCTGGCGTAACGATGCGCAGCCGTTCAAAATTCCTACGTTTTCGCTGATTCCAGAGTTCATACCAGAGTTTGCCCGAATTGTCGAAGTACGAGCGGCCACGAAGTAGGTCGCGCTTTTTAACAAGATACTGGTAGGCCTTTGGAAACTGGTGTTTCAAACTGTCTTCAGGCATCGGTTTCGAAAGGCCGTCATATGGATACAGCACATAATACCCAGACCAATTTGTTACATACCTCTTGACGTCTCGCCCCTTGAGAAGTGGCAAGAGCACATTCTTTTCGATAGACCATTCTGAAATCGTGTCTGAATCGACGTAAAACACCTCGTCTTTTCCGGAAGCTATTCCTTGAAAGATTGATTCGCTAAGTTCTCCTAATTGCTTTCCGCAGCCGTCCATTTTCGCGAGGATTGCTGAAATGCGGGAAGTGTGGAAGTCCCAAGGCCCACGTGCAAGCGCTGAGCTTTTGACCTCGATTACGTCCTTCAGGTCATTTGAAGTCGCCGTTTCCAAGCTGGTAGCAAAAGTAACGGCATCCGTATCCCGGTTTAGCCGTTTGTATTTGTGATACGAGAATGAGTATTGGGTCGCGTTACCTTTCTCGAAAATGAAAATCCCAGTGTAGTTGGTGACGCCATCGAAGACCTGAATGTCGCTAAAATCCATGATTTTCAAAACGGCGAACTTTTGCGCGATGACTTTCCGGATCGCAGCTCCAAACTCTTTCTTCAAGAAGGTCGTGGGATTGATAAAGGCGAGACATCCATGCGCCCCAAGGCAACGCTCGGCGTGCTCGATGAATAGCACATAAATGTCATACTTTCCCGTTGCGGACTCGTAAAGCGGTTCGAATTGAGCCTTGTATTTCTGCTCCAACTTCTTGAACTCGATATACGGAGGATTGCCGGTCACGATATCGAAACCGCCCTTCCGGTGGAACACCTCGGAAAAATTAATCTCGAAATCGAACACTTCCTTACCCTTCGTGAGTTGAAGAAAGATTTCGTCAATCTCCCGTTTGAAGTTGTGCTTTCTGTCGCCGTGCGCCTCATCAAAGAATTTGGGTTTGATTTCTTCGAGTCGCTGGAATACCTGCCAGTTTTCCAGTTCGTTCTTATCCACGCCGAGAAGCGAGTTGCCGGTGACGATCTTATAATCGAGGTTGGGAAGCGGTTTGATTTGTTTCACGTCGTCTTCGTCCACCACGAGGGAGAGCCAGAGGCGCAGCTTGGCGATTTCCACCGCGCCGGGATCAATGTCCACGCCGTAAATGCAGTCTTGAATCGCGTGGCGTTTGAAGTGGTAGGCGGTGCGGTCGCGCACGTCGTTGAAGTATGGCGTGAGGGCGGAGCGCGCGCGGACAATCTCCTGCATCATTCCCACGGGAAACGCGCCCGATCCTATCGCCGGGTCGCAGACCGCAATATCGGCCAACTTGTCGTCAAGAACGCGAGCGTGGGTCTCGATTTTCTTCGGGAGTTCGCGCCGGTATGACTTCGTGCCTTCCACCCGCGCTGCTTCGTAGTAGCTCGCCTGATCGCCGGAATGGATAAACGTTTCGATGTCGGCACGGGGAACAATCTCACGGCGGATTGGGGTCTTGAGTGTAGTCTGTTCGGGTTCCGACTCTCCGAAGAGCCTCGTTTGTTTCGGCTTCTCCGGCGCGAAGGGTTCCTCGGCCGTATTGACGGCGGTGTCGAGGTAGTTGATAAGGCTTTCCTGACACATGTAGTGGACGATTTCGCGCGGCGTGTAGAACGAGCCTTTAGACTTCCGCTCTTTGACTTCGAGCAAGTTCTCGAAGACCTTGCCAAGCATTTCGGGGTCAATGGCGACTTCTTTTTCCAGCGGCTCCGCCTCGTTGACCGTGAAGTTGTAGCGGTCGAATACGTCCAGCACCCCAGTGCCCAAGTCTCCCGCGTCGGTTCGCTCCGTATTGGTGAAAAGCTTATTGGGCAGGAGGATGTCGATCTTCTGCCAGTCGTAGTCGCCCAGCGGCTCGAAAAGACCGC
>CAYXRK010000064.1:0-19713 GCA_964467615.1 uncultured Nitrospirales bacterium
AGCATACAGCATCATCGATACACTTGCAAATATTATTCTGCGTCAATTCCTTAGGACTGTTTCGGATAGTTGCACCTCCGTGCGCTTCGCGGCGTTCACCATCGGAATCGAATCATTCAGCAAGTAGTATCCGATATCGTCATTCCCCTTTCCGCCGGAATTGCACAGCACAATCGCGCCGGTTTTCGTCTCCGCCGCGAACCCTGCAAAAGTTCGGTAGCCGCCCGTCCCGCCGTTGTGCCAGGTCACCGCCGGGCCTTTGGCTGGCGTTCGCGTAATCCAGCCGAGGCCGATGCGCGCTTCCGGCATGTCGGTGTCGGCGCGGACTTTGTGGGTCTCGTCCATCGCAGAGCGCAACGGCGTGTCGATGAGACCCAGATTGGCCTTGATGAATGTCACCATGTCTTTTGCGGACGAGCGGATTGCCCCCGCTCCGGCAAGTGCGGTTAGATCCCAATTTTGCACTTGCTTTTCCCCAACGTACCCAAGGGCGAGGCGCTGTTTCATGTCCTCCGTAAATGTGATGCGCGTGTCCGGTATGCCTAAGACGTTCGCGATGCGTTCCACTACGAGTTGCTCGTAGGTCTTCCCCGAAGCGCGCTCGAGCAAGTGGCCGAGCAGCCCCACACCGGTATTCGAATACTCGAACTTCTCGCCGATGGCGCGAGGCAGCTCGTACTTCGACAGGAACTCGTACAGCAATTCGGGCGTGTAGTCCGCGAACGGATTGCCTGGATCCTTCGGCCGGAAATTGTTCGGCATCCGGGGCAGGCCTGAAGTTTGCTCCGAGAGATGCGCCAAGGTAATCGACTTGCCGTCGCGTTGGGGCGTCTTCACATTCTCCGGCAGGTACTTGCTGATCGGATCGTCCAGCGCGACTTCCCCTCGGTTCTTCATATCCACCAGAAGCGTCGCGGTAAAGACTTTGGAAATGGAACCGATCTCGTAGATGGTGTTCTCATCCGGGGTCGTTCCGCCTTCGAGTGATGTCTTTCCGTACGCGAAGTAGTCCGTCCCCTCCGCGTCCACCAGCGCGATCACGATGCTTGGCGATTGACCATCGTCAACGCGATTGCGGACGACCTCCTTCACCGAATCCGGGATGGACGCGCCGAAGGCCGCGACTCCAGCAAATGCGAGCGACACGGACGCGCGAAACATTGTCGTACTTGTTAATCTCATACGGAAACCCTCCAGAAGTTCTGATGCTTTTCCCAGCGGTCATTATTCATGCTTATGAACCGCCGGCCCATTTTAGGAATTGCGCGGCGGTCATGCAGTTCACTACGTCATGTTTTGTAAGCCAGCCCTTCCGCGCGATGCCCACGCCGTACTGCATGTTGTCGATTTGGTCGATAGCGTGCGCGTCCGGGCCGATGCTGAGTTTGCAGCCCTTGTCGCGCGCGCGGCGGACGTATCGCCAATCCAAGTCCAGTCGATGGCAGTTGGCATTGATCTCAATCGCAACGCCGTTCGCCGCGCAGGCATCGAAAACCTTGTCATAGTTCAGCGGAAATCCCTCGCGCGCAAGCAACAGCCGCCCTGTCGGGTGGCCCAGAATGGTCGTGTACGGGTCCTCAACGGCCTTGACCACGCGCGCCGTGGCCTCCTTCTCGTCCATATCCAGTTTGCTATGAACAGACGCGACCACGAGGTCGAAGGTTTCGAGTATCTCGTCCGGATAGTCCAACGACCCGTCGTTCAAGATATCCGATTCGATGCCTTTTAGAATCCTAATACCCTTTACGCGTTTCGCGACGGCGTCGATCTCCGCGTGCTGCTTCACGACCGTCTTGGGCCGCAGCCCGCCTGCGTATGCCGCGGACTGGCTGTGGTCCGTAATCGTGATGTACTTGTAGCCATGTTCGTGCGCTGCGCGCGCCATCTGCTCGATCGTGTTGCGTCCGTCGCTGTAGTCCGTGTGGCAATGGATGAGGCCGATAACGTCGCCGAGTTCGATGAGTTCCGGCGTCTCGTCCAGCGCAAACTCGCCCATGTCCTCGCGCATCTCCGGCGGGATATACGGCAAGCCCAGCCGCTTGAAGATGTCCGCCTCGTCCTTGCACGGTATGTTCTTCTCGCCGTCATACAGGCCGTATTCATTCAGCTTGAGGCCACGGTCCTTCGCCCGCTGCCGCATGACCACGTTGTGTTCCTTGCTCCCCGTGAAGTACGCGAGCGCATAAGGAAACTCCGCGTCGCTCACCACGCGAAGGTCCGCCGCTATGCCGTTCTTGAGCACAACGCTGGACTTCGTCTCGCCGTGGCCCGTAATTCGCGCGACGCCTTCGTACTCAACGAAGCGCTTCATGACGCCCTCGGGTTTGGCGCTCGAACAAATAATGTCGATGTCGCCGATGACCTCCTTGCGGCGCCGCAGGCTTCCGGCAGTATCAATCCGCTTGACTGATTTCTCCGCGCGCAGCAGATCGATGATCGCTTGGGCCTCTTCGTATGCCTCGTTGAACAAATGCCGTCCAGCGAACTGTTTCGTGAACTCGATGCCTTCGAGAATCTTTTCGATGAGTTTCTCGCCGATGCCTTTCATGCCCTCGAATGTGCCGTCCTTGCACGCCAGTTCGAGTTTCTCAATCGAATCGATGCCCTTTTCGGTATAGAACTGCTGGATGCGTTTCGGGCCAAGTCCGGGAATCTTGAACAACTCGAACAACGACTCGGGAAACTTCGCGCGAAGTTCTTCGTAGTAGCCGAGTTTGCCCGTCGTCACCAGCTCCGTGATCTTCTGCTCGAGCGCATCGCCCACGCCCTTGATCTCTCGCAGCCGTCCCTCCCTCGCCAGAACGGCGGCCTCGCCATCGAGGCCCTCGATCTGCCGCGCCACGTTCGTATACGCCCGGCTCTTGAACGGGTTCTCCCCGTCCAGTTCGAGCAGCATGGCAATGTCGTTGAGTACCGCCGCAATTTCTTTGTTCGTCATACTTGTAACCGATTCTCGCTTATGTCGGTCAAGTTATAAACTAACGCGCACACAAGATACCAAGTATCCGCGCGCCCCGCTATACTCGGGAAACGAGGGACCCTCTCATGGTCGCAGCCTCCGCGCAACCGTTCGATCCCCGCGCCATCACGCGTCCAGACCCCGCGCTCTTGCGCTATTACCTGATCGTTTCCGCGTTCTCATTGTTCCTCTTCCCCGTTGTATTTGTCCCGCTGTACTTGAGGTACCGAAGCCTTCGCTACGACTTTCAGGACGAAGGCATCGCAATGCGATGGGGCGTCTTCTTTCAACGCGAAGTCCATCTGACGTACCGGCGCATTCAAGATATTCATGTGACCCGCGGAATCGTGCAGCGCTGGATGGGCCTGGCCACCATCGGCATTCAAACCGCCGCGGGCAACGCCACGCCGCAAATGAACGTCGAAGGAATTCTTGACGCGGAAGCCCTGCGGGACTTTCTCTATACCAAGATGCGCGGCGCGCACGATTACACAGCGCCTGGCGTCGAGGGAACCAGCGAGGCTGTATCGCCAGAACCGGCGGGTAAGGACGAGACTCTCGCGCTGCTCCACGAAATCCGCGACGCGTTGCGACAATTGCTGGCGAAGAAGACATGATTCGCGGCGTTGATGAATCGCTTGTCCCGTGGCTGTACGAGGGCGTCTGCGGCCAGGTCACGTACTGGTTTCGCTTGCCGGAAGGACCGCCGACGTTACCGATCCGTGACGGGCGATCAATCCAGCGATTTCACCCGGCCGCCGGTTGGCTGCGGTACCTCAAGCTTTTCTTCTGGCTCGGCCTGACCGCCATTGACGGCGCAATCCTTATCGGTTGGCTCGCTGTCCTCCTGATAGCTCCATTGGCGGGCGTGATTCTGGCCCCGTTCGCGTTCGCCGTCGCTGTCCTCCCGGATATCGTCGTGTACATCGCCCTCCATCTGCAATACGACAACACGTGGTACGTCCTCTCCGACACGAGCCTGCGCATCCGGAGCGGCGTCTGGGTCATCAAAGAAATGACGATTACCTTCGAGAACGTACAAAACGTATCCGTCAAACAAGGACCCATTCAACGGTACTATGGAATCGCCGACGTCGTCGTGGAGACCGCGGGCGGCGGCCAACAGCCACACGGCAAGGGAAAGTCGCCCTTGCTCGCCACGCATGAAGGCAAGATCGAGGGCGTCGATAACGCCGACGAAATCCGCGAACTCATCGTGGGCCGCATGCAACGCTCGCGGAGCGCGGGCCTAGGCGACGAGAAGCGGGAACAGCGCGAACCGGCCGCTGGATGGTCACGAGATCACACCGCCGCGCTGCGTGAGATTCGCGACCTGCTCAACGATTACCGCTTGTAGTATACTGAATTAAGATACAGGTATCTGCAATGACGAGTCTCCAGCAGTTCGGCGGTGATTGGACACGCGAGAAACTAGATATCGTCGGACGTTATTTGACCGCATATAGCCTTGCGCTCAAGAACAAACCCTTCCGAAAGATTTACATCGACGCATTCGCCGGCACTGGTTATCGCGTCGAAAGAGATACCGAGAAAGATAGCGATGAAATCCTCCTCGTTCCCAATGCGATCGAGACGGTCGAGTTCACGGATGGGTCGGCGCGAATTGCGCTCAAAACGGAACCTCCGTTCGACGAGTATGTTTTCATCGAAAAGAGTCGCCGCCGAATCGATGAATTGGAAAAACTGAGAGCCGAGTTTCCGACGTTGTCGGACAATATTCGAATACACCACGACGACTGCAACGATTGCCTTCAAAGGGTGTGCCGCGAAACGGACTGGAAGAACGAACGGGCGGTAGCGTTTCTTGATCCGTTCGGTATGCAAGTCGATTGGGAAACTGTTCGGGCGATTGCCGAGACCGAGGCAATGGATTTGTGGACGTTATTCCCACTGGGTGTAGGCGTCAACAGAATGCTTAAGAAGAATGGTGATATTCGTTCTTCCTGGTGCGAGAGGCTCAATAAAATATTCGGAACTGTGGATTGGTACGAAGAATTCTATCGAAAGGACGGACAACTCGATCTACTTCGAAACGAGGAGAGCTATGTCAAGACGGCAAGTCTCGAATCGATTGGACAATTCTACGCGTCGCGATTGAAGGGCGTTTTCCCGCGTGTCGCCAAGGAGAGTCGACGGCTCTGTAACTCGCGGGGCAATCCTCTATACTCACTCTACTTCTGTTGCGCGAACCCGTCTGCGAAAGCCCAGGCACTCGCTTTCAAGATCGCCGATCACATCCTCGGAAGAATTTAATCGCTCATGGCCGGACGCTCCGACATCGAATGGACCGAATCGACGTGGAACCCCGTCACGGGGTGCACGAAGATTAGCCCCGGCTGCAAGCATTGCTACGCCGAGCGGATGGCGAAGCGATTGAAGGCGATGGGGCAGAAGAATTATGTGAACGGGTTCCGGTTGACCTTGCACGAACACGCGCTCGAGGTCCCGTTGCGGTGGAAAAAACCGCAGACGATCTTCGTGAATTCGATGAGCGACCTGTTCCACAAGGACGTGCCCGTGGAGTTCATCCAGGACGTGTTCCGCGTGATGAACGAGGCGGATTGGCACCGCTACCAAGTGCTGACAAAACGCGCCGAGCGCATCGAGCGGATGAGCGGCGCGTTGCCGTGGGCGCCGCACATTTGGATGGGCGTCAGCGTCGAAAGCGCGAAGTACGTCTACCGCATCGACCACCTGCGCCACACGGCCGCGCACATCAAATTCTTGTCGCTGGAGCCCTTGCTCGGGCCGTTGCGCGATTTGGATCTGGGCGGCATCGGCTGGGTCATCGCCGGCGGCGAATCGGGACCGGGCGCGCGGCCCATGCGCGAAGAATGGGTGCTCGAAATCCGCGACCAATGCGTCGCGGCGAACGTCCCGTTCTTCTTCAAGCAATGGGGTGGCGTGAACAAGAAACGGACCGGGCGGCTGCTCGAAGGCCAAGCGTGGGACGAAATGCCGAAGGCGATTTGAGCGTCGACTCTCTACGCCACGGTCAAATCGGCGGAAAGCGGGTTTCCCTTTTGGAATCGGCTTACGCCGAGGATGCTGAACCCGAGGATGTTGCCCTCGGCGTCCACGCGTTCCATCACGGCGTCGTGCGCCGTTTCAATCATATGGCCTGCCGCGTCCGAGAAACGTACCTCCAGAAAATCCCCTTCGGCGTCGAACCAGACTTTCAACTTACGGGCCATAGGTTCTCTCCAGTCTTGGGTTTATCGGTCAAGTACGCAGTGATCACGAAAGCGTCTGTTTCCCAATATTTAACCACAGCGCAGAGCCATTTGCCACCGACGATCGTGTTCTCATAGTAGCGATAGAACAACTCTACCCTGGGATCGGTACGCGAACGACGAACGAAAGAGGGCCGTTTCAGCACTTCTTCGATTTCGGCGTCAAGGTTGGACATTTCGGGATGCTCCATGACGTGCTCAAGGCGATTTTCGGTGAGCACAACACTACGGCCCAAATGATCGTTGAAGGTTTTCATAGGTTTTGCACGAGCGCCCGAGTGGCCAAAGACACCGAAGGATAGGCGGTAACGAATCCGAGGCACAAGACCGGCGAACGCCAGGCGCGCCACCCAGCCCGCTTCCCGTACACTATCCGTATGAACATACTCTTTGTGGGCGACGTGTTTGGCCGGCCGGGGCGGGAATGTGTCAAGAAATTAGTGCCTGAAATTCGTGAAGAATTTTCTATTGACTTTGTCGTAATCAATGCTGAGAATTCGGCGGGCGGACTGGGGGCGACGCCGGACACGCTGCGCGAATTGGTCAACGCGGGGGCGCATGCGATGACCATGGGCAATCACACGTGGCGGAAAAAAGAGCTGATCAGAGCCATTGACCAGTTCGAGACGCTTGTCCGTCCGGCGAACTACCCAAAGGCCGCGCCGGGCAAAGGTTCGGTGGTGGTAACGGGGGCCAAGGGGGCGCGGTTGGGCGTGCTGAATCTGATCGGGCGGGTGTTTATGGATCCGGTGGATTGTCCGTTTGAACGCGGGACCGAAGAAGTCGAGCGGCTTCGTAAAGAAGCGGACGCGGTGTTGGTGGATTTCCACGCCGAGGCGACGGCCGAGAAGGTGGCGATGGGCTGGCACCTTGACGGCAAGGCGAGCGCGGTGGTGGGTACGCACACGCACGTGCAGACTGCCGACGAGCGTATCTTGCCGGGGGGCACGGCGTACATCACCGACGTGGGGATGACCGGCCCGCAGGACTCGGTCATTGGCGTGCGCGTGGACATCATCGTGCCCAAGTTTTTGGACGGTTTGCCCCGCGAATTCGAGGCCGCGAAGGGGCGGCCGGCGTTGTGCGGCGTGGTGATCAATCTGGATGAAGCCAGCGGCAAGGCCCGGGGGATTCAACGGGTGTACCGCGAGTTGAATTGACGGAGGTGGGGACCGGGGGAAAGTTGAGCGGTACCGGTGGTGGGTTCGATTACGATGACGAATGACGATGACGATTAACGGGGCGGGGGAATATGTATTTTCGTCAAATTGAGATGATCGGGTTCAAGAGTTTCGCGGACCGGACGCTAGTCAACCTCGAGGCGGGGATGACCGCGATCGTCGGGCCGAACGGCTGCGGCAAAAGCAACATCCTCGACGCGATGCGCTGGGCGCTCGGCGAGCAAAGCGCGAAGGCGCTCCGCGGTGCGCACATGCAGGACGTCATCTTCAGCGGCAGCGAGCAGCGCGCCCCGACGGGCATGGCCGAAGTCACGCTCACGTTCGACAATTCGGACAACGTCCTGCCGCTCGACTTCTCGGAGGTCCAAGTCTCGCGCCGCGTCTACCGTTCCGGCGAGAGCGAGTACCTCATCAACAAGGCCCCCTGCCGTCTTCGCGACGTGCAGGAACTGTTCATGGACACCGGCATTGGCACCAACGCCTACTCGATGATCGGCCAGGGCAAAATCGATCTCGTGCTCAGTTCGAAGCCCGAAGACCGGCGCTTCCTCTTTGAAGAGGCCGCCGGCATCATCAAATACAAGAGCCGCAAGCGCATCGCAATGCGCAAGCTCGAACAAGCCGAACAGAACCTCCTCCGCCTGAACGACATCGTCGCCGAGGTCGAGCGCCAAATGCGCTCGCTCAAGCGGCAGGTCAACGCCGCGATTCGTTACCGCGAACTCAAGGAACAGTTGCAGCAACTCGAAGTCCGCGCCGCCTGGCTCAAACACGTCTACCTCAGCGCCGCCATCGCCGACCTCAAAGAACGCTTCAAGACCGCCCAAGACGCCTTCGAAAAACACAGCACGGACACCAGCCGCCTCGAGGCCCGCTTCGAGGAACTCAATCTGAACAAACTCGAAATCGACCGCGTACTGCACGCACGCCGCGAAGGTGTCCACGAAATCGACTCCGAAATGGAGAAAATTGAGCGGCAAATTGCGCTCATCCGCCAACAAATCGAGTTTTCCGGCGAGCAACAGAAGCGCGCCGCGGCGGAGCGCGAGGCATACTTAGGGGCTGCGGAATCCATCAAGGCGCAACAGACCGATGCCACGGCACGCGCGGAACAATTGCGCCTGCGGATGGATGCGGCCCGCGAAGCCATGGCCGCTAAGCAAGCGGAACACGATCTAGCCGCCGCCCGCGTTGGCGAAGCCGACCAGCGCGTCGAGGCCGCGCGCGCCCGCTCCGTCGAGACGATGGGCCTCCGCGCCCGGACCCAGACCGCCATCGAAACACTCGCGGTGAATATCGCCAACATCGATGCTCAGTTGGAAAAACTCTACACGCGCCAGGAAGCGGAAAACGCTCGGCGGAATGAAATCGCCGGCGAGCTTGACGAGTTGCGGCGCAAGGAAACCGAGCGGCAGAGCGAGGCCGGTGGATTGGCCGAGGCCCGACGCGCCGCCGCCGAGCAGGAAGCCGCCGCCGCAAAACGCGTCGTCGAGTTGAACGAGCAATGGCAATCGCTGCGCGAAAAAAAGAGCAGCCTCGAAGGCCGCCTGAACTCCCTGCGCGAACTCCGCGATTCCTACGAAGGCTTCGCCTCGGGCGTCAAGGCCATCATGGGGGCAAAACAGCAACCCGGCGTCATGGCGGAAGGAATTATTGGCCCTGTCGGGGACCTCGTGTCGGCCGACCAACGCTACGAAAAGGCCATCGAAGCCGCGCTGGGCGGAAACGTCAACAACGTGGTGGTCGAAAACGCCGATGTGGCGAAGTCGGCAATTGGCTTCCTCAAGGAAAACCGCGCGGGCCGTGTCACGTTCCTCCCGCTTGACACAATCCGCCCGAGCCAACGCGACGATGCGGACGCGTTCTCGGGACGCCCCGGAATCATCGGCCCCGCAATGGACTTCGCCCGGTTCGACGGGCGGCTCACGCGCGCGATGCAGTACCTCTTCCACAACACGGTCATCGTAGAGTCGATAGACGTTGCAATCGCAATAGCCCGCGGCAACGACCGCTACCCCCGCATGGTGACGCTCGACGGCGAAGTCGTTTCCCCGGCCGGAGCGGTAACCGGTGGCAGCACCAAGCACGAGGGCCGCGGCGTACTCGGTCGCAGCGCCGAGATCGCCGAGCTCGAAGAGCGCCTCGAAGAACTTTCGCGCGCTATCGGCGGCATTGCCGAGCAGGGACGCGAGGCGGTCTCCGCCGCGGAATCGGCGAAGACGCGTGCTGCCGATCTCGCCGAGCGGGAGCGTGGCGCGCGTGAGGCGTTGAACGAAGTCTCAACGGAGATCACCTGGCGCACGACCGAATTGACGAACCTCTCGGACTCGACCGGAGCCCTCGAGCGCGAGCGTGACGCGTTCCTCTCGAAGCGTGGGGAATACGAGACCGAACGCCGGAACGCGAGCGAGCGCGCCACGACCATGGAGACCGAGGGCGAAGGGCTACAACGCGCCATCGGGGACGCGAGAGATCAAGCTTCTCGCGCGCGGCAAGCGCAGTCCGAATTGACGAGCGCACTGTCCGACGCGCGAGTCGAGCTTGCCGAGTTGACGCACAACATCGAGGAAATCGAGCGTGATCGCATTCGCCTAGATCGCGAACATACACAGGCCCTTGGCGAAGCCGAACGGAGGAGCATCGCCATAGAGGAACTCAAAGCAAATCAGGCCTCGCTCGAAAACGAGACGAAGGACCATATCGAGCGCTCGAAGGCCCTCTCGGAAGATAAGGAAGAGGCACGCAAGAAAGTGGTCGAGGCGGAAAACGAACGCCAGAAAGTTCTCAACGAATCGGACGGGATCGAGAAGAAACTTAAGTCGCTTCGCGAGCAATTGCGCGAATCGCAGACCTCGGTGCACAAGATCGAGATCGAACTGCGGCACGACGAAGACCAACTCGACTTTTTCCAGGAACGCATCCTGACCGAGTACAACATTGCGCTCGCGTCATTGAAGGCGGAGGACGCGGGCGAGGACGAGTTCGGCGACGACGAACGCGAGCGGATGGTCAAGGAAATCCGGACGAAGCTCGACCGGATGGGCAGTGTGAACTTGATGGCGATCGAGGAATTCGACGCGCTAACCGAGCGGCACGACTTCCTCAAGGACCAATTCGAGGACCTCACGAAGGCCCGCGAAGCCCTGCTAAACGTCGTTGCCCGGATTGATGAAACAATCCGCGAGATGTTTCTTGATACGTTCAACGCCGTCGCCGAAAATTTCCGGCAATACTTCCGGCAACTGTTCAACGGCGGCCAGGCGCGCGTGTACCTGATCGACGAGGCCGACCCGCTCGAAAGCGGCATCGAGATCGAAGCGCGGCCCCCAGGAAAGAAACCGCAAACCATTTCGCTGCTCTCCGGCGGCGAACAGGCCATGACGGCGATCGCGCTCCTCTTTGGCATTTTCAAGGCCAAACCGAGCCCGTTCTGCGTACTCGACGAAGTCGACGCGCCCCTGGACGACGCGAACGTCGGCCGCTTCATCAACCTGCTCGACGAATTCGCGGACCAGAGCCAGTTCATCGTCATCACGCACAACAAGCAAACGATGGCCCGCGCCGCGGCGCTCTACGGCGTCACCCAACAAGAACGCGGGGTCTCGCAATTGGTCTCCGTGCGCTTCAAGGGCGTTGAGAAAGAGTCCGCGGCGTAGGCGTCGATTGCTCCTGACCGCGCACGGAACTGCTCACAGCTACGCGCGCTGCACTCGCATTACGGAATCCGCAACGACCTCCGCGGTCGCGTCGAGATCGTGGCGTTCGTGCGCCAACGTCACCGAGAACCGCAGGCGCGCCGTTCCCTTGGGTACAGACGGCGGACGAACAGCGGCTGCGAGGACGCCTCGTTCGAGAAGTGATGCGGCGAGGTCCATCGCCGAGTTGTTCTCTCCGATTACGAGCGGAACGATTTGCGAGCGATCATCGGGAACACCCACGCCCAGTTCGCGGAGACGCTGACGAAACGTCGCCGCGCGCGCGAGCAGTTCGGGTCCGAGGTCGTTGTCATTGCGCACGACATCCAGGGCCGCCAATGCGCTCCCCGCGCAGGCCGGCGCGAGCCCCGTCGAGAAGATAAACGTCCGGGCCCGGTTGATTAGCAGGTCCTTGGACCATTCCGGGCCGGCGGCAAAACCGCCTTCGCCGCCCAACGCTTTGCTCAACGTTCCGACGATCACGTCGGCGCTTGCGCCTTGCTCCGCGCAGAGTCCCGCGCCGCCGCCATACACGCCGATCGCGTGGGCCTCGTCGGCGGCGAAGACCGCGCCAAATTCCTCTGCGAGTTGTGCGATCTCGCGTACCGGCGCGAGATCTCCGTCCATGCTGAACACGGTATCCGTCACGATAATTCGCCGTGTGCCGGTCACGGTGCGAAGCAGACGTTCGAGGTCCTTCATGTCACAGTGCCGATAGACGCAGACTCGCGCGCGCGACAACCGGCAACCATCCACGATGCTCGCGTGGTTTAGCGCATCGGAAAAAATAACGTCACCCTCGCCCGCGAGCGAGGTCAACACTCCGACGTTCGTCTGAAACCCCGTCGGAAAGACCGTCGCCGTGTCCTTCCCCACAAATGCCGCTAGTTCTTTTTCCAGGCGTTCGTGGATATCCAGATGGCCCGCGAGCAAACGCGACGAGGTCGCTCCGCAGCCGTACTGCTCGATGGCATCAATGGCGCCTCGTTTCAGCCTCGGGTCGTTCGCCAGGTCGAGATAGTCGTTCGACGAGAAATTTAGTGTCCGCCGTCCCTCAATTTCGACGAGACCGCCCGAGCCGGGAAGCACGCGCAGCGATCGCCGAAGGCCGTCCTCGTCGAGCCGCGCGAGTTCGCCCGCGTACGAATCGGCGAATGTTCGGTTAAGGCCGTGGCGCGACATTTTGGACCCCAGGGAATTCGAGATAATCGCCCACACTGGGGCCCGAGTCAAGCGGATCCCGCGATATCGCCGTTGCAGCATTCCGCGCGAGAAGTTAGGCTGCGTGCAGAACCCTTCCTCGCTGCTATAGAATGTATGCACGAAGTAGAGTCCATTGTTTCGAGAGGCTTGAAGTATGTCCATGCGTTATTTTCCCCTCGTGGTGTGTTCGATCCTGATTGCCCCGTTCGCTTCGGCCGAAATTGTCGATGCCATTGTCGCCACTGTAGACGACGAGCCAATCCTATACAGCGACGTGCTCATGGAGGCGGGGCCGGCGATGCGCGACCTACGGACCGCGATCGCTTCCGAGGAGGAATTCAACCAAGAAGCGGACCGCGTCATGCGCGAAACGCTCGAGCAGCACATCGACCAAAAACTTCTTGTTCGGCAGGCGCAAATTTTCGGCGCGGAAGTAACGGACAAGGACATCGATGCGAGCATGCAGGACCTGCGGCAACAGCTAGGCACTAACGAAGCTTTCATGAAGGAACTCGAGGCAACGGGAATGACGATGGCCGAGTTCCGGGACCGCCGCCGGCTTCAGATTCTCGCCGCGCGAATGGCCTATTCGAAGGTGCGCGATTTCGAGGAAGCCGTGATCGTGTCGGAGGACGACGTCCAAAAGTACTACGCCGACAATCAGGACGTCTTTACCAAGAAGGAGCGGGCCCTCGTCCGGCAGATTTTTCTTCCGGCGGCCTCTGGCGAGGCCGAGCGCGCGGCTGCACGGGCGCGCATGGAAATAGTGCTCGAAGAACTCGAGGCGGGCACCGCGTTTGAGGACCTTGCCAAGGCATACAGCGAAGGCCCAGGGAAGGAAGACGGCGGCTTAGTGGGTTGGGAAGAGCGGGGCGAGTTGGTGCCGGTACTCGAAGAGGCGGCGTTTGCGCTCGAAGCCGGTGGCCACACCGGCGCTATCGAGTCCGAGTTCGGGGTGCATGTCCTCAAGGTCGACAAGCGCGAAGAGGCCGGCGTCGCGCCCATCGACGAAGTGCGCACCGAGATCGAACCGCAACTGCGTAACGGGGTCGCGCAAGAGCGATACAAGAGTTGGCTCGCGGAATTGCGCAAGAGCAGCCGCGTCCGCGTGTTCATGTAGTTCGCGCTGGTACTGCGCGCTGCGGGGCCCCGTAGCGCGCCTTTCCGGCCCACACAGGTGATTGCCTAGTGTCCATAACACCTCAGGTAACCTCGCACGCGCCCACGAAACGTCTCGGCGCGGCGCTGGTGGCGGAAAAGATTATTTCCGAAGGTCAACTTGCGGAAGCGCTCGTGGTACAGCAGAAGGAAGGCGGGTTTCTTGGCCGCATTCTGGTTGATTCGAGGGCCATCAACGAAACGACCCTGATCAACTTCCTCGTAAAACAGTTCAAAATCCCCCATATCAATATCACCGAATACGGCATAAATAACGACTTGCTCGCGCTAGTGCCCAAAGAGATCTGCGAGCGGTACTCGGTATTGCCAGTCGACAAGCTTGGATCCATCCTGACCTTGGCGATGGTCGATCCGCTTGATGTCGAAGCGTTGGCCCAGGTCCGGCTGACGTGCCCCGATTTGCGTATAAAGCCCATTTTGTGCAGTTGGCGTCATTTCGAGGAAGTCAGCGCGAAAGTCTTCGGCACTCCCAAGAAGGTTGAGGCAATGAAAGAGCCCACCGGGGAAGCGTCCCTGGGCGATTTTGGTCTCTCTGCCGCGCCCGCGAAAAAAACCAAGCCGAAGCCTGCCGCCGCCGATGCGGCCCCGGTCGATGCTCCTGCCGCAATGACCGAAGAGGAATTTCGGGGCACCGTTGATCGCATCGTCCGGGCGGCGGTCAACAGAGGCGTCGAATCCGTTACCGATCTGATTCGGAGGCAAATCGCCTCCTCGGGCGGTCTGCCCATCGAACACGGATCGCTCCTCAATCTGCTCAACGAGACGCTCGGCGCGGCGATAAACGACTCCACCGACTCCCTCATTTTCCAGGCACAGCAGGCGCTCGCCACTACCGGCTCGACGGTAGGGTCGATCTCATCCGATCAACTCGACTCACTGGTTCGGTCCGCCGTGCGTCAAGGGGTCAACGACGGCATGTTGGAAACCGTCCGGGCCCTGTCGGACATGCTGGCCGCAGTGCCATCGCATCTGAAACTCAAGCACTGATCCTCAAGGGCTTGATGAAAATACCGAAGGCCGATCGGCCAACCTGTATTGCAAACGGTCCTGACATGGTCAAATGCCGCAGGTCCTGGGCTCCGCCGCGCCGTTTGTTGGGACCGCCGTTCCCCGGAAGTTCTTGCAATTCGCCATGCAAACGGCGATGATAGCCCGTTAGGGTGAAACGCGCGGGTGGGCCGTGCCTCGCCTCGAGCACGGGCCACGCGATTTTTTTGTAGTATTCATCGCGCTAGAGAAACTGGCCGGAGTCGGTACATTGGCTACTAAGCTTGCGAAGAAGCGGCTAGGCGACGTTCTCCTTGAACAGGAGATGATCACCGAAGACCAGTTGAAGGAGTGCATTGCCGCACAACGCCAGTCGAACACCAGTTTGGCCTCCGTATTGGTCGAGAAGGGGTATCTGGACGAAGAAGACCTTGTGGTCACGCTGAGCGAACAGCTTGGCATCCCTCACATTCGCGTCGCCCACTACAACATTCCCCAGGAAGTCCTCGACGAAGTACCCGAGACGCTCGCCCGTCAATACCAAATGCTCCCGGTGTCCGTGACCGGCGACGTGCTGACGCTAGCGATGGCGGATCCGCTCAACATCATGGCGCTCGACGATCTGCGGATGCTGACGAGCTACGAGATCGAGCCGGTCGTCGCGTTGCAGTCGGAGTTGATTCAAACGATTGAAAAGCATTATGGCGCCGGGAAGAAGAGCGCCGAACTTTACAACGAATTGATCGGCGATGGGAGAGAGCAAGATCTCAATCTCATCGAGCAGACGGACGAGATGGCGGACATCTCCTCGATGAAAAGCGACGCGGAAGACGCTCCCGTCATTCGCCTCGTCAATCTCATCCTGATGAACGCCTTGGAACAAGGCGCCAGCGATATACACGTCGAACCATACGAAAAGGTGCTGCGTGTCCGGTATCGCATAGACGGCATGCTCGAGGAAACCAAGAACCCGCCGCGCAATATCTTCCCAGCGTTAGTCTCCCGCATAAAGATTATGGCGAACCTTGACATCGCCGAGCACCGGCTGCCCCAGGACGGACGGTTCCGGATCAAGTTCAAGGGCCGTGAAATTGACTTTCGTACCGCTATTTTGCCGACATACTACGGCGAGAAGATCGTGATGCGCGTGCTCGACAAGAGCAACCTCAGCCTCGATCTCGAAAAACTCGATTTCGAAGAACAGCCGATGAACGCGTTTCTCGAAGCATTGGCGTTGCCCTACGGCATGCTTCTCGTTACCGGCCCGACCGGATCCGGAAAAACCACCACTTTGTACAGCGCGCTGCACCGCCTCAATAAACCCGACACGAACGTCGTGACGGTGGAAGACCCCGTCGAGTATGAATTGTTTGGGGTCAACCAAGTCCAGACCCACGCTGAAATCGGGCTGACGTTCGCCACGGCGTTGCGGCAGATTCTGCGCCAGGATCCGGACATAGTAATGGTCGGCGAAATCCGCGACGAAGAAACTGCAGACGTCGCCGTGAAGGCCGCGCTCACGGGGCACTTGGTGCTGAGCACGCTCCACACCAACGATGCATCAAGCGTGTTCACCCGCCTCACCGATATGAACCTTGAACCGTTCCTTATCCAATCGTCCGTGGCGCTCGCCGCCGCGCAGCGCCTGATGCGGCGTTCGTGTGCCGACTGCAAAGAACCGATTCGCGTGCCCGAGGAAGTGCTCGAGCGCATCCAGTGGCGCTCCGACACCTATGACGACACCCCCTCGTTCGTCCGCGGCCGCGGGTGTAGCAAATGCAAGGAGACCGGATACAAAGGCCGTGTGGGCGTGATCGAGGCAATGCCGAACTTTCCCGAACTCGAGAACCTGATCCTTGGCCGCTCTTCCTCGTCGCAAATCAAAGCGGTGGCCATCGAATGCGGCATGCGGACCCTGCGCCAGAACTCACTCTCGAAGGCCGCGAAAGGCACCTCGACCATCGAAGAAGTTTTGCGAATTACTTCCGCCGACTAAGTGGTTTTCGAGTTTTGCTCCGGGGCTATATCGGACCGGATTACCAGGATTTTTCTAAGCGGAGACTAGTATGGCCAGCAACATCAACATCAAAGAACTCCTGACAAAAATGATCCAACTCGGGGCAAGCGACTTGCACATCGTCGTTGGCGTGCCTCCCGTCATTCGGCTCCACGGCCATATTGAACAGCTCCCCGGGTATCCCAAGCTTAAGCCGGAGGATACTCAAGAAATCATCTACTCGGTCATGAACGAAACTCAGGTTGCTGAGTTTGAAGAGACCAAGGAGTGCGATCTCTCGTTCGGCATTCAGGGCGTCAGCCGTTTTCGCCTGAACGTCTACCGAGATCGCGGTTCGGTCGTCTCCGCGTTCCGCGCCATTCCGTTCGAGATCAAGACCTTCGAAGAACTCGGGCTTCCCAAAGTGGTCTCGGAATTCGCCTACAAACCCTATGGATTGGTCCTCATTTGCGGACCGACCGGATCGGGTAAATCGACCACGCTCGCGTCTATCATCGGCAAAATCAACAACGAACGGCCCGTCCACATCATTACCATCGAGGACCCCATCGAATTCCTTCACGAGCATAGGAAAGCCATCGTAAACCAACGAGAGCTTCACGCCGACACACGCTCGTTTGGCGACGCGCTGAAGCGTGTACTGCGACAAGACCCAGACGTAATTCTCATCGGCGAAATGCGCGACAAGGAAACGATCCTGTCCGCCCTCACCGTCGCCGAGACCGGCCACTTGGCGTTCGCGACTCTCCATACGAACGACGCGCTACAAACCATGAACCGTATCATCGACGTCTTCCCCGCCGAGCAACAAGACCAGGTGCGGACGCAGTTGTCCTTCGTGCTCGAGGGCGTCCTCGTCCAACAACTACTGCCGAGATCCGACGGGCAAGGACGCGCAATGGCCTTGGAAATCATGGTGCCCAATCCGGCCATTCGCGCGCTCATCCGTTCCGAAAAACTCGAGCAGATACCGTCGATGATCGAAATCGGCGCCGGCGATGGAATGATGACCATGAACCAGTCGCTGTATAGGCTAATGCGCCGCAATATCATTACGATGGACCTGGCGCTGAAACGAAGCTCGAACCCCGAAGGGCTCCAGCGTCTCATCGAAAAAGGCGGCATGTAGCGCCGCAAGCGTCGAGTATGCCTTCGGCACGAGGAAACGGCCATGATGCGAGCCGTAGGCCCGCCGCAGGGATACGAAGGACCTGAATCGTGGCTGCGGTACAGCGCGCTGTCCCGTTTCGCGGTCGTCGCATTTGTCACGACCGGCGCGGCTTTTATTGGTGGCGCGATTGATGCGGGCTGGTTCGTCCTCCTTTACGTTCTCTGGTTTGGCCCAAGCCTACTGTATCTGCGCACCCTCTACCAACGTAAGACCGTTGGCCCGCGCGTCACCTGGCTCCAAATACTCGTCGACTTCACCGTAGTCGCAATCACCGTTTCTTCCACTCACGGCCCCACTAGTTTCTTCACCTTCATCTTTGTCATCGTCGTGCTCGAGGCCGGTGTGCTTTTGGGCATCCGGCAAGGGTTCGCCATCGCCACCGCGTCGTCGTTACTCATGGCGGCCCTTTTCCTGTGGCACTACATCCTCGACGCGGCACCGACCGGATCCACGGTCCCGTCCGGTGTCAGCACTTTTGAACAGTGGTATAACTTCGTCGTCCAATGCCTGGCGTACTACCTTACCGCGTTCATCTCCGGATACTGGAACCAGCGGATGCATCGCATGCAGCAGTTCCAGCGCGAAATCCTCGACAACATGAACAGTGGGTTCCTCATTACCGACTCGACCGGCTACGTCGTTATTCAAAACAAGGCCGCGGATCGGATTCTCGATCTACAACGTGGCGCCACGATCGGCAGGCCGGTCTCCGAGATCCTTAAGGTGGCCTCGGGCGGCGAATGCCCGGTTGTCACCGCGCTTCGCACGGGCGGCGACTTTACGAGCTACGAGTTTCGCGCTCGCACGGCGTCGGGACGAACGTGCCTCATCGGGCTTACGACAAATCGAATTAAGGACCCCGACGGTGACGTGCGCGGCCTTATCGCATCGTTCACCGATCTGACACTTATGGACGAAATGCGTCTAGAAATGCGCCGCCAAGATCGAATGGCCGTGGTGGGCGAGTTGGCCGCGGGCCTCGCGCATGAAATCCGGAACCCCGTCGCGGTCATACGCGGCGCCGTCGATGAAATGCAAACGGCCAAAGAGCAAGACCCGATGGCGAGGAAGCTCCAGGCTATCGCCCTGCGGGAGTCCGACCATCTGAACGAAATTGTCTCCGGCTTTCTCGACTTCGCCCGTCAGCCCGAACTCAAGCGCGAGACCTTCGACCTGCGGGTAGTCGTCGGCGAAGTCCGCGAGCTCGTCGAGCGCGAGCACGCGAGGAACGGCCACCTCGTCGTGCGGTCAGATTCACCAGAGACGCCATGCTTCGTTTCGGGCGATGCGTCGAAAATCCGCCAAGTGTGCGTGAATCTGGGCAAGAACGCCGTCGAGGCGATGCGTGGCGACGGAACGTTGACGATCACGCTGCGTAACGGCGCAGGGCCGATTGAACTACTCTTCGAGGACGACGGCCCCGGTATTCCGCCCGACTCGGTGGACCGGATTTTCGAGCCCTTCTTCACGACCAAAAATTCGGGCGTCGGCATGGGGTTGGCCGTATGCGCGCGCATCATCACCGCGCACGACGGGACGATTAGCGCCGCCACGCGAGAGGGAGGTGGCGGGGTGATTCTCGTCCGTTTGCCTGAGGCCCACGAAGAGGAAAAGCCATGAGCGGCCGCCCGCGAGTTCTTGTTATGGACGACGAACTGAGCATGCGCGAGCTACTCGAGATCGTGCTCGGTAACGACGGCTACGAGGTAAGGACGGCGCCCGATGTGGCGTCAGCGCGCGATTTGTTAATGAAGGAGTCATTCGACGCGGTCATCACCGACCTCCGTATTGGCACGGAGCGCAACGCCGGCATGCAATTGCTCACGTGGACTGGCGAGCACGCCCGTTCGACTCCCGTGATCATGATCACCGCGCACGGGTCGGTCGAGTCCGCCATTGACGCGATGAAACGCGGCGCGGCCGACTACATTCTAAAGCCCTTTAAGAACGACGAGATTCGTCTGCTCGTCCGCAGAGCGATCGAACAGCGGGATCTTCGGCGCGAGAACCAGGCCCTGCGCAACGACCAATCCAAGCGCGGCCGGCTCGACAACATGATCGGCAACA